>JANPGH010000015.1:0-95455 GCA_031423795.1 Elusimicrobiota bacterium
AAAACGATCGCAAATTGCGGCGCATTGTCGCGGAAATGCGCACCCTCTCGCTCAAGGTCGTCCAAGCACAGCTCAAAGCCGCGGCCGATTAACCTACCGATCTGGTCAGCGGCCTACTTCAGATGAGCGCGCTGTTACAAAGATACGAATGAACTCGAATTAAGGATAATGTGCGGGTGACCATCGATATTGTTTCCGCGCCAGTTGCGCGGATCACCTGCACTTATATTGGTCGCATCGGCGACGTAATTGTTGCCACTCCCTTTCTGCGCGCGCTGCGTCTTAAATTCCCTGCTGCCCGCATCCGCCTGATCGTCGGGTACCGCGCGGCGCCAGTCGTGCCATTGATCCCGTTCGTCGACGAGGTTCGCGTATTGGAAAAGCCGGCGCGCGTACTCTCTTATGCTCGCCTGGCAATCGGACTGCTGGGCGAGCCCTGTGATTTAATGATCGACCTTAATTCGGCGCGGTCGACGACTTCGGCGCTGATCGCACGCGCCTCGAGAGCGCCGATACGATATTCATTCGCTAAAGGGGGCGGAGGCGAGGCGTTCAATCGCACAATTCCCGCGCCGGAAGAGCACGAGCACATGTCCGACAGGTTTAAGCGCCTGGCGCAATCGCTGGGCGCGGCCTATGACCCGGAACTAGAAGTCCGCGTCCCTCCCGCCGCCGACGCGCAGGCGGCCTCTCTGCTCGGCGCGGCTCCAAAGGCGTTTCGTATCCTCGTTCATCCGGGAAACATCACGCGCCCCCCCGCTTTTTGGCCAGTAGCGCGATTGAGCGAATTGTGCCGACGACTACAGACGGACGGCGCTCTGAGACTTTTTTTCTTGGCGGGCCCCGGTGAAGTCGACGTGGTCGGCCGAATCTCGGGGGCCATGCCACTGTCCGCGCCCGTTCTTCCTTCGGCGTCGTTTCCTGTCGTCGCCGGGATGATCCGGCGGATGAACCTTCTCATCGGCAGCCTCACCTCCACGACGCATCTGGCGGCAGCACTTTCGGTGCCGACGTTCGCCTTTTACGAAGGCTACACCCAAACCGTGTGGCGTCCCCGGGGAGCGCGGCATGGAGGCACTGTCAGCAAGGATTGGAGCGGTGTTTCGTCAACGACGGTCGACGAGGCGCATGCTGCGTTGCTCGTGCACTTAAAGACGTTGGCCCAGCGCCAATAACTTGCTGAGAGCCGACCAGGCTTCATTGACGGTCGGATGGCGTCCGCCGGCGTCGAGAACTCGGTGCGAGGGCCAATGGCTGTAGCCGAAGCGCCAGGGCTCTGTATGCGAAAAAATCTCGACAGTGGGCACGCCCACAGCGACGCACAGGTGCATCGGTCCGGTATCGGCAGTGAGGACCGCGCGGGCGTTCGCGATCGTAGCGGCGAATTGGCGCAAAGGAAGTTCTGGAGCAAGCACAACTTCCGAAGGGATAGTCAAACCCCGCATTTGATCTCGTTCGGCCGGTCCACCGACAAGAACCACTCGTCGCCCGGCGGCGCGCACGCGATCCGCTAATTGCAGGAACCAAGTCGCGGGCAACCTTTTTTCAGCCCTTGCACCGAGGAAAAGGGCGATGGAACGGTCATCCAATCCCCACTCGGCCCAAGTCCGCAAGCCGTCCTCGCGCTCGTCTGAGCCGAAATGCCACTCGGTCCTCAGCTCCGCATCGGGTGGGAGTGCGACGTCGGGTGCTGCGTGGCGCACCAAGCGCGCCAAGTTGAAAGTTTCATGCGCTGGCGACGCCGGCACTGGGACGAGGTCGTCGAGAAATGCAGCCGCGTCACCCCGGTTGAAACCGATGCGCCGTTTTGCTCCAGAAAGCCCCGTCCATATGGCGCTTGACAGCGAGAAAGCGTGTTGCGGCGAGAAATCGAACGCGACATCGTAATGGTGCGCGCGCAATCCGGGCAGCGAACGGATCGTGAGGACTTTGCTTACGCACGGATTAAATTTTAACGCATCGGCATACCGATCGGATAGAAGCACGTCGGTGGTCGCCGCGGGAAATGCCAGCTTGATCAAGCGCAACGCGGGCGTCAGCAAAATCAGGTTGCCCAAGCGAGCGTCGTGGCGCACCGCGAGGACCCGTTTGACGGACCTTGGATCCAGTGGAGCGGTGGGCGGACGGGGCGTCGGGAGAAGTTTGACCAGCGTTGCTCGAAGGAGGGCCTTGCCTCCCCTTTCGAGGTCCTTGAGAATCATCATCGCAGAGCGTCGAGAAAGATTTCTCCGTATTCGACCCATTTCTTGGGCCCGACTCCGGGGATCTGGCGCATTTGTTCTTCGTTAGCGGGACGGCGGTCGGCCATTGCGAGCAAGGTCGCGTCATTGAAAACGAGATATGCCGGGACGCGTCTTGAATCGGCGAGTTTTTTGCGCAATGCGCGCAATTTCCCGAACATCGGAGAACCAGTGGATGGCGATTCCGCGGTCGCGGGACGCGAGCCGAAGGACGAGCGAGCCGTCGCCACCGCCGGTGCGGCCAAGACCGGATCCAGTCCTGCGCAAACGTCGCACGAGCCGCCGCAGGCGGGAAGATCCTCGCCCAAGTGGCGCGCGGCGGTGCGGTGGCGGCATTCGCGCTGGTCGAACGCGCGAAACATCTCCCGTGCGCGGCCCCGGTGCCAGTCCGCCAATTGCCGAGGTAGGTCGCTGACTAGCCGCTCGTAGCCCATAACATCGGCCCAGGAATAGAACAACACGCAATCGCTGGGCGCTCCGTCGCGACCGGCGCGGCCGACCTCCTGGATGTAGGATTCTACGGAACGGGGCATGTCGCGATGGATCACGAAACGGACGTCGGGTTTGTCGATCCCCATGCCGAAGGCCACCGTCGCGACGATCACGTCGGCGTCGTCACTTTTAAATTGGTCTTGGACGCGGCCGCGCTCAAGCGCGTCCATGCCGGCATGGTAGGCCAGCGCCTTGACGCCGCGGGCCGACAGGAACTCCGCCATCGATTCGACGGACTTTCGGGACAAGCAATAAACGATGCCGCTTTGACCCGACCGCGCGCGGATCAGCCGCAAAATGGAGTTTTTCGTATCAGTGACCGCGCCTTGGCGCGGTGCGGCTTTTTCTCCCGCCTTCAAATACGCCGACAGGTGCAGATTCGGACGGAAAAAAGAGCCGCGTACGCGTAAGGGCTCCTGCATAGCCAGCTGCTCGACGATGTCGTTGACCACGTGGGGCGCTGCGGTCGCGGTCAGGGCCAACACCGGAGCCGCAAAACGGTCTTTAAGGCCTTTTAGATTGCGGTACGCGGGTCGAAAGTCATGCCCCCACTGGCTGATGCAATGCGCCTCGTCGACGGCGATAAGCGCGAGCTTGGCGCCCGCAAGTGCTGCGCCGGCGCCGGCTTCCAACCCTTCCGGGGCGGCATAAACGAGCTCATAGTCTCCGCGGCGCAAGCCGGCGATGCGATCACGGCGTTCGTCCGGCGTCAAACTTGAGTTCAGGAAGGTCGCCTTCAGCCCAACCGCGGCGGCGGCGTCGACCTGGTCCTTCATCAACGAAATCAACGGCGACACCACCAAGGTCGCTCCACCCAGAATCCGCGCGGGAATTTGGTAGGTCAAGGATTTGCCGGCGCCGGTCGGCATCACGCCAACGCAATCGCGGCCCGCGAGCACGGCTTCGATCACCTCGCGTTGGCCGGGCCGGAACGAGGAATAACCGAACACGTCCTTGAGCGCTTGCTCCGGCGTCATGGACTGATCAAACAAAAAGCTACCAACACAGGCCGGAACGCCATGACGAAGCTCTTGCCGCTCAAGAACAACGAGTCCCCCGCCGCCTCTCCGGCGGCGGCGGCTCGGGCCGCCGAGGGGTTGAAGGCCTCAGAGAGGTTTTTCAATCGCGACCTCTCGTGGCTTGCCTTCAACGACCGCGTGCTTTCCGAAGCGGCTTCCGCTTCGGTCCCCCCTCTGGAGCGACTGCGCTTTGCGACGATCGTTAGCTCCAATCTCGACGAATTTTTCAGCGTCCGCGTTGCCGAAATCGGCAAAATCGCGCGTCTGTCCCCGTCGCGGCGATTTCCGGACGGCCTGACCGCGCGACGGGTCTTGGCTCAGATCCGTGAACACGCGCTGCGCCAGAAATCCCGCCAGGCCACTGTGCTCGAAGACGTATTGTCGGCGCTCAAATCGGAGGGAATTGAAATTCTCTCGGACTTCACCCAGAACCGGCGCGCCGACCGCGAAATTCAAGCGCGACTCCCGCGGTTGCGGACCATCCTGAGACGATTTCCCGATCCGTTGCCGCCGCTGATGAGCGAGCGCATCCACGTCTTCGTGCGTTTTCCAAGAGAGTTCGCGGTGATCACCATCGAGGACCGCGAGGCGCGCCTGGTGGCACTTTCCCGCCGGGGACGCAACACCCGCCGGTTCGCCCTTTTGGAACGCTGGCTCGCCGACCGTGCCGACGACCTTTTCCCGGACCGTGAAGTGATCGAGGCGTTCCCCTTTAAAATCATCCGCGACGCCGACTTGCGTTATCGCCCAGATTACGAGGAGTCCCTCGAGGATCAGATTTTCGAGGCGGTGCAACGTCGGGTGCGCGCCAAAGTTGTGCGCCTGGAAGTCGACTCGCCGACCTATTCCGAAGGCGCGCTTTTTTTGGCGACCTCGTTGGGTTTGGACTCGGCCGCGCTGTACCGTTTCGACCTTCCGCTCGATTTGCGTACGCTGGCGCGCATCGAGGCACCGAAATTGGGTTCGCTGCGTTATCCTCCGATCGAGCCGCGCGTGCCCAGCCCTTTTCGAAAGCCCCGTTCTGCGTTTAAGGTCGTGCGCAAGCACGACATCTTGCTGCACCATCCCTATGATTCGTTCGACATCGTCGTAAAATTTCTTCAAGGTGCGGCGCAAGATCCCCAGGTTAAGCGCATCTATCATACGTTGTACCGCACCACCCAGGACTCTCCGGTGATGAAGGCTCTGATGGACGCAGCGGCCAACGGCAAGATGGTCGTCGCCTACATCGAGATCAAAGCGCGCTTCGATGAACTCAATAATTTGCGTTGGGCTGAACACCTGCGCCGAGCCGGAGTCCGCGTCGTGCGCCATCTCGCCCGCTTCAAAGTCCATTCCAAGGTCACTCAGGTGATCCGCGCCGAAGGTGGTGCCGAGGTTTCCTATTTGCACCTGGGAACCGGGAATTACCATCCGATCACGGCCAAACAGTACACCGACCTGGGACTCTTGACCTGCGACGAGGATCTCGGGCGCGAGGTTTCCGCGTACTTTGCCGCCCTTTCGCGCGGAAAGCCCCCTACGCGCTTCAACGAGCTGTTGGTCGCGCCGGTGAATTTGCATTCAAGCATGCTCGCGTTGATCCGCGAGGAGACGCGCCTTCAGAAATCGGGAATCCGTGGGCACATCATCGCCAAGATGAACGCGCTGGTCGATCCGGTGATCATCGAGGCCCTGTACGAGGCCTCCCGCACCGGCGTTCAAGTCGATTTGCTCGTGCGCGGAATTTGCTGCCTGCGTCCCGGCATAGCGGGTATGTCCGAAAATATTCGCGTGGTGAGCATCGTCGACCGTTTCCTGGAACACAGTCGGATCTATTATTTTCGCGCCGGTGGCGCGCGCAAACTCTACCTCTCGAGCGCCGACTGGATGCCGCGCAACTTCTACTCCCGCTATGAGATCGCCTTTCCGGTCAAGGACGTCGAGCTTAAGCGATATATCCAGGACACCATCTTGGGCAAAGGACTTGCCGACAACCAAAAAGGCTGGATTCTGAAGCCCGACGGCTCGTATGCACGTGCGACGGCCACTCCTGGCGCCGCGCTGGTCCGTTCCCAGACTTTTTTCGAAGCCCTTGCCCGTTCCGACTACCGCGATACCGCGCTCGAACGTCGCGGCGGTGTCATACCGCGTTAATATCGACGCGGCCACCGCGCTATTCTCCCCGCGGCTCGACGCTCCATACGCTTAAGCATTTCTTCTTTGAGAAACGCTTCGACCTCATCGGATGACGGCCGTGGCGCGAGAATCGCCTCGAAACCGAGGGCGGCGAATAATCGTCTCCAAACGTCCCATTTCGCGTCGTGGCCTGCTTCGAGGCGAGAAATCCGAGATTGGTCGACTCCGGCTAAATCGGCAAGCTGTCGTTGCGACACGCCTTGAGCCCGGCGAACCACACTTAGTTGTTCTCCCGCGGTTGATTGAGACCAGATGTTTGGAATTTGATCGGCCGCCAGGCAGGCGCGGTCCAATGCTTCAGACATGTCCACGCGATCATACGCGTCGCAGCGCCGGTTTGTTCCCCTTTCTAGAAAAAGAGGGCGATCAGACGGTAGGTCAGCCCGGCGGTCAAGGCGGCGCAGGGGATGGTCAGGATCCAAGCCCAGACGATACGGCCCGCCACCCCCCAACGCACGGCCGATAAGCGTTGTGTCGTGCCGACGCCGACGATGGCGCCCGTGATCGTGTGCGTTGTCGAAACGGGAATGCCAAACGACGAGCAGATCAAAATCGAAAGCCCCGCGCCGGTTTCCGCGCAGAAGCCGCCCACGGGTTTAAGTTTCGTGACTTTATTGCCCATGGTGTTGACGATTTTCCAGCCGCCGAGCAGGGTGCCCATCGCGATCACCGCATGGCAGCTGAGTATAACCCACGTCGGAACATAAAATTTATCGCCGAGAAGTCCGTTGGAGAACAAGAGCACGGCGATAATCCCCATGGTCTTCTGCGCGTCGTTGGCGCCATGCGACAGACTGTAGAGTCCGGCGGACAGGAGCTGTCCGATGCGGAACACTCGGTCGACTTGGCTGGGGGAGCGACGACGAAAAAGCCAGAACACGAGCACCATCAGACCGAAACCGAACACAAGCCCAATCATCGGCGACAGGAAAATAAAGAGCACCGTCATTTTGAGTTTTTCATATTGCAGGCAGGCGAAACCCGCTTTGGCCACGCCCGCGCCGACAAGGCCGCCGATCAAGGCGTGAGAGGAGCTGACCGGAATTCCAAAAACAATGGTGACCCAGTCCCAGAGGCTGGCCCCGATCAGTGCGCCCGCGATGACGGCAGTGTCGATCACGGCGGCGTTCACGAGGCCTTTGCCGATCGTGTTCGCGACATGCACGCCGAAGCCGAAGGCGGCCACGAAATTGAAGAACGCGGCCCAGACAACGGCTTGTCGCGGCGAGAGCACCCGTGTCGACACGATGGTCGCGATCGAATTGGCAGCGTCGTGCATTCCGTTCAAGAAATCGAACAGGAACGCGAGCGCGACGACGATAACGACGCCGACGCTCGGATGGCCCATCTTAGGCTTGCTTGACGAGGATAGTTTCGAGAGTGTGAGCCACGTCTTCGCACTTATCGATCGATTCCTCGACCGTCTCGTAGATTTCCTTCCACTTCATGACTTCGAGAGGGTCGGATTTTCCCGCGAACAGCCGGCCGATCGCCGCGCCCTGGGCTTGATCCCCGGCATTCTCCAGTCGATTGACCTCGATGCAATAGTCGAACACGCGCCGGGATTTCTCCGGATTCTTGAGCTCGGCGACGGCCTTGCGCACCGCTTCGGTGCACTGCCAGAGGATATCGGTCAAGCGGACGAGGTCATCGGTGCTCTTGTCGATCTGATAAAGGAACATGCGCTGCCCGACCGATTCGATTAGGTCGACGACGGTGTCCAGTTCGCTGGCAAGCTCGCGGATATCTTCGCGGTCGAACGGGGTCACGAAGGTACGGTTCAGTTTATCGTAGATTTCATGGCAGGTCATGTCCGCCTCATGCTCGATGTCGCGGAGGCGGTCGAAGGGGGCTGTGTCGCGAGTCCAGTTCGCGGCCATCTCGCGGAAGAGCTTGGCGGCGGCGCAATTGTGCGCGGCCTGTGCCTCAAAGAGTTCAAAGAATTTTTCTTCTTTCGGGATCAGGTTGAAAAGCAAGCGGGCTCACCTCTCGCGTCAATTCTGCGCGACGCGCGCATGACAAGCGCGTGACGGCCACGAGAGGATAACCATTCGTGATGCGCCGTCGCAAGGGCGTATCTCGAATGGGTGCGTTGACGCGGTTCGCCATGAAATGGGACGATCCGGCGGTGGCCCAGGAAAAAGTGCTCGTCGTCGAGGATGACAAAGACATCGTCCGGTTGTTGAAATACAACCTCGAAAAAGAGGGTTATCGGTTTTCCTCCGCCGGCGACGGCGAAAAAGGCTTGGCGGCGGTGCGCAAGGACCGTCCCGATCTTCTGATTTTGGATGTTATGGTGCCGAAAATGGACGGTTTTGAGCTGCTCAAAATTGTCCGGCGGGAATTTCCCATGCCGGTGTTAATGCTGACGGCGCGCAAAGAAGAGGTCGATCGCGTTCTTGGCCTGGAACTTGGGGCGGACGATTATTTGACCAAGCCTTTTGGCGTGCGCGAGCTGTTAGCTCGGATCAAGGCTTTGTTGCGCCGGACGGCCACCGCTCAATCTCCGGCTACAATCCTTCGTTGCGGCGGAATCGAATTGGACGCTGAGCGCTATGAAGTTAAGGTTAGGGGCAAGGACGTCTCTTTGACTTCCAAGGAATTTGAATTTTTAAAGATACTGCTTCAGGCCGGTGGCCGTGCGTTGTCTCGCGATCAATTGCTCGAGAAAGTCTGGGGTTATGACCGCTCGATGGACATCGATACGCGCACTATCGATCAGCACGTGGCTCGGTTGCGCGAAAAACTTGGCCCGGAATCCGCGCGGGTCGCTACGGTCAAGAACGTCGGATATCGGATTAAATCGGAGGGATGATTTGATTCGGGGCCGTTTCGGTCGTCGGCTTGCGTTGGCCGTCGGTGCGGTCGTTTCCCTGGCCATGGCCGGAACCGGCTTCATTTTAATCCGAGAATTACGCCAGCGTCTGGTGACGGATCTTTCTCGAGGACTGCAGACCCAGGCAGCGTTGGCCGCTTTGAAGGCCGGGGCGATGACGGTAAACGGCGCTCCGACGCAAGCGCGCTTCCTGGCTGCTGCGTGCGCCTGCCGGGTGACCTTGATTCTCCCAGACGGCCGACTTGCCGGAGATTCAGAGCTCGACGGCGCTGCTTTGGCTCACGCAGAAAATCATGCGACGCGTCCCGAGGTGGCGGCGGCTTTGGCGGGCTCTCCGGGCGTTTCCACTCGACACAGCGCCACGGTTGGTCGGGATATGCTTTATGCGGCGGCTCCCATCATCGGTAGTCGCGGTCGTATTGTCGGCGCGGCCCGCCTGGCGGTGTCGTTGGCGGAGGTCGAGGCGCGGGTGGGACGTGTGCGGATGATGGTTTTTTGGACGATGTTAGGAGCACTCCTTGCGGCGCTGGGCGCATCGGCAGCAGTTGCGCGCAGCGTTGCACACCCGGTGGCGGAAATGGCCGCCGCAGCTCGTCGCTTAAGCGCGGGTCATTACGATACCCGGGTACGCGGGCTTGGCTCCGATGAACTGGGGACGTTGGGCACTACCCTCAATGAATTGGCGAGCCGAGTCCAGGACACCGTCTCGGAACTGAGGCGCGACAAAGCGCAGCTGGAAGCCGTTCTCGATCAAATGGACGAAGCTGTTGTTGCTGTCGATTCCGATGGCCGTGTACTCATTGTCAATCCCGCCTTGTCGCGCCTGCTCGGTGTGTCTTCAGAATCGGCACACGGAAGGCCGTATTTAGAGACGTTGCGCCACAACGGCATTGCCCGCTTGATCCGCGACGTCATGGAGAACGGCCTGGCCGTAACCCAAGAGTTGCGTCTTTTTGCGCCTGAGGAGATGGTTTTTGACGCCCACGCAGCCGTGTTGACGGCGCCGGATGGTCGTGTCGGAGGCGCCTTGGTCGTACTCCATGACATTTCGCGACTGCGACGGTTGGAGGCGATGCGTCGGGACTTCGTCGCCAACGTAAGCCATGAACTGCGTACCCCGCTGGCTTCCATCAAAGGATTTTCCGAGACGTTGAGAAACGGGGCCGTCGATGACCGCGAAAATCGATTCGATTTTCTCGATACGATTATCGAGCACACGGACCGACTCACGAAGCTCGTCGATGATCTTCTTGACCTTTCGGCCATCGAATCCGGACACCGTTCCCCGAAGAAAGAGGACGTCGACGTGGCCGCCGAATTAACCGTTGCCGCGAAGAGTTTTTCCCCGTTGGCCGAGACGCGGGGCGTGCGTTTGAATACCGACGTCAAATCATCTTTGCCAAAAGTCGTCGCGGATCCGGCGCAGTTACGCCAAATCTTAGCCAATCTCCTCGATAACGCGATCAAGTACACGGAAAAAGGTGGTGCGGTCGAGCTTTCCGCCGAGGCTTGGATGACGGGTGTTCGCGTCAGCGTCAGCGACAGCGGCGTCGGCATACCTGCGTCCGATCTTCCGCGCGTGTTCGAGCGGTTCTATCGCGTTGACAAGGCTCGCTCCCGTGACGCCGGCGGAACGGGGCTGGGACTATCGATCGTCATGCATCTCGTCGAGGCTCATGGCGGCGTGGTCAGCGTCGAAAGCCGACAGCCTGGTGGCTCGACCTTCCGGTTCACACTTCCCTCTACTTAGGGCGCCGTCCCTTTCGTCACACGTTCGTCACACGCATTTGACACGTGCACTATTCCCCCTCATCGCGGGGGTCGTGTAAGATGAGACACATGAAAAAGAATTTCATCCAAACAATCGTCGCAGTCGCACTATTATCTTCTCCGGCCGTGAAGGCTTTTGCGCAGTTGGACAAGTTGAAATTGTCCGACACAATTCAGATGCTGACTTTCTCCGGCGATCTGCGCCTGCGCAATGATGTGCGCGCCCGCCGCGGCGGCGGATTGAACAACGCCGGCGGCATCAACAACGCCAGCCAGCAGCGTTACCGGTTGCGATTTGGCATGGAAGCAACACTCCCGGACGACCTGAGTATTGGGTTGAGGCTCGCGTCGGGAACGGGCGAGCAGGTGTCGACCAACCAGTCCGCGGGCAAGCTCGGCTCGCAAAAATCGATTTTCATCGATACCGCGTGGCTCAAATGGCGCCCGGTAGTGCACGAGAACGCGACGACGTCATTGGTCGCCGGCCGTATGATCAACCCATTGTGGAGAACGTATTCGTCGGACGTGATCTGGGACGACGATTTCAATCCCGAGGGCCTCGGGCAGTCCGTGGAATGGCTTTTCCCGGATGCGGGAATGTCCGTGTTCGTCAATGGCTTGCAGATGGTGACCGACCAGGATTCGAACTCCGGGAAAAACCAATGGGAATTTTCCGGTCAGCTCGGCGCCGAGGCGCCGCTGCCGTGGGAAACGCGGCTGAGAATGGCGGCCGCCTACCATAAATGGAGCGATGCTGGACGCTCCTCGCTGACCCCGACCGTCGTGCAGGACGGCAACCGGCGTCTGGCCAACGGCGGCCTGGCCAATGCCTTTGGCGTGGGCGAGGTGACCGCGCAATTGAGCGGTTGGGCGGGACGCATTCCCGTCAACGTGCAAGGCACGGTTGTGCGCAATCTCGTGGCCCGTAATTTTTCGACTCCGGCCTCCATGGTGGGACCATTGGGGCGTGACGCGTACCAGGTGGGACTCATCGTCGGCTCGGCGAAAGTCAAAGGCACTTGGGAGCTCGCGTACTTCAAGAAATATGCGCAGATGGACGCCACCGTGGCCGACGTGGCCGATTCAGACTTCGGCGACGGCGGGACCAATCGCGTGGGCCATATCGTGTGGGTCGCATACGCCCCCCGCGACTGGATGCAGATCAAGGCCAAGGCGTTTTTCACCGACACCATCGACCGCCAATTCGCCCCTGGCGACAAGGCCGTGAACCGGCTTCAGACGGATCTTTCCATCAAGTTCTAACGGAGAAACGAACATGAAAAATATTTTCAGCCTTATCGTCGGAGTCGTCTTCGCGCTACCCGCCGCCGCCCAAGTGACGACGCTCAATGGCGCCGGGGCGACGTTTCCCTACCCGATCTACTCGAAATGGTTCGACGCTTATCGCAGCGTGAAGCCAGACCTCCAGATCAATTACCAATCGATCGGTTCCGGCGGCGGCATTCGCCAGGTAACAGAAAAAACCGTTGACTTCGGAGCCACGGACGGGCCGATGACCAACCAGCAGCAGTTTAAGGTCGATGGGAAAATTCTCCACATCCCGACAGTGATCGGCGCGGTCGTTCCGGCCTATAATCTTAAGGGTGTCGAAGACCTCAAATTGTCCGGCCCGGTGTTAGCGGACATTTTCCTGGGCAAGATTACTCGCTGGACCGATCCCGCCATCGCCAAGCTCAATGCGGGGACGACGCTTCCCGATGCGCCGATCACTGTCGTCCACCGCTCGGACGGTTCGGGCACGACCTTCTGCTTTGTCGACTACCTGTCCAAGGTCAGCGCCGAGTGGATATCGAAGGTGGGCGTCAATACCGCGGTGAACTGGCCGGTCGGCCTTGGCGGCAAAGGTAACGAGGGCGTGGCCGGATTCGTCAAGCAGACGCCGAATTCGATTGGCTACGTCGAGTTGATTTACGCCAAGCAAAACGATATCTCTTTCGCGTCGGTCCAGAATAAATCTGGCAATTTCGTGAAGGCCTCGGTCGAGTCGATCAAGGCCGCCGCGGCCGCGAGCACCATGCCGAACGACTACCGCGTCTCGATCACCAACGCCGCGGGTGACGGCGTCTATCCGATCGCCACTTTCACGTGGCTGCTCGTTTATCAGAAAAACACGGCGGGCAAGGGCGAAATCTTGAAGACATTCCTGCGCTGGATGCTCAAAGAGGGACAAACGATGACAACCCCCCTTGGATACGCCCCGTTACCGGAGTCGGTCAACGCGATGGTCGCAAAAACCATCGAAACGATCCAATAAGTGGACCGGCTGTTTCGCTGGGTCGTCACGGGGTTTGCTGCTCTCATCTTGATTGCAACCCTGGCGATCGCCTGGCAGCTGACGGCGGGTTCGTGGTTGACATGGAAAACGTTCGGACTTCGGTTTCTGTGGACCAGCGTGTGGGACCCGGTCAGCGAGCAATTCGGCGCGCTGCCGTTTCTTTACGGAACGTTGGTGTCGGCAGCACTCGCATTGCTGATCGCGGTTCCTCTTGGCGTCGGTTCGGCGATTTTTTTGGTCGAACTGGCGCCGAAGAAGCTTGCCGGCGCGATCAGCTTTGCGATCGAACTTCTGGCGGCGGTTCCCAGCGTAATTCTGGGACTCATGGGCGTTTTTGTTCTCGTTCCCGCGATGCGCGTAGTAGCACCCTATGGGGTCGGTCTGCTCACGGCGGGCGTGATCCTGGCGATTATGGTCTTGCCGTACATCACTTCGATTACGCGCGAGATCTTGATGACGGTTCCGCGCCCCTTGAAGGAAGGACTTTATGCGCTGGGCGCTACGCGCTGGGAGGTCGTGCGTCTGGTGAGCCTGCCGTATGCGCGGTCCGGTATCATGGGAGCGACATTTCTCTCACTGGGGCGGGCGCTAGGCGAGACCATGGCGGTGACCATGGTGATTGGCAACACGCCGCGGATTTCGGCTTCCCTCCTAGATCCGGCCTACAGTATGGCCGCGGTCATCGCCAACGAGCTCGCCGAAGCCGCCAGCGACGCGCATTTGTCGGCGTTGATCGCCATCGGCCTGACGCTATTTGGCGTGACGCTGTTCGTCAATGGTGCTGCGCGGCTGATGATTTACCGGCTGGAGCGGCCGCAATGAACGAGAGGGTCTACGCCCAACGACGGAAGATCAACACGCTCATGCTTTGCCTGACGGCGTTCTGCGCGTTTTTGTCCGCCGGCACGCTTTTGGCGATACTGGCGTACATCGGTTGGCGCGGTGCGTCGTCCCTGAGCTGGAGCTTTCTCGTTCACTTGCCAAAGCCGGTCGGAGAGGCCGGCGGCGGAATCGCCAACGCGATCGTCGGATCGGCCAAGGTCGTGGGTTTGGCGGGACTTATCAGCGCTCCGATCGGCGTGATGGCCGCTGTCTACTCCGTCGAATACGGCAAGCGCAACCGTTTCGCTTTTTTCGTGCGCTACGCGGCCGACGTTTTAAATGGCGTTCCGTCGATCGTGATTGGCCTTTTCGCCTATGCGCTGATCGTCAAGCCGTTCAAGCATTTCAGCGCGCTGGCCGGCTCGGTTGCGCTAGCCCTGATCATGATCCCTATTGTTTTGCGCAACACGGAGGAATTCCTGTGTCTGGTCCCCCCGCCGGTTCGCGAGGCGGCACTGGCCTTGGGGGTGCCGCGCTGGAAGGCGGTGTTGTTTGTCGTGCTTCCTACTGCCGGCCGTGGGATCTTGACTGGCATCCTGCTCGCGCTGGCGCGAGTGGCAGGTGAGACCGCGCCGCTCATTTTCACCGCGTTCGGGAACCGGTTCTGGGACCAAGGCTGGATGAATCCGATCGCGACCCTGCCCCACACTCTGTATAATTACGCGATCTCGCCGTATGAAGATTGGCATCGCCAGGCCTGGGCCGCGGCGCTCGTCTTGATGATGTTCGTGCTCGCCGTCAATGTGACGGCGAGAGTTTGGTTGAAGCCGTCTCCCGGAGCTAACTCGTGACTCTCACCGCCGCGTCCGTCGTGATGTCTGTACGCCGCCTGCGCGCCGGCTACGCGGGCGGGGCCCCCGTGCTGAAAAACGTCAATCTTGACGTGCGCGGCAATTCAGTGACGGCGATCATCGGCCCCTCGGGTTGCGGTAAATCGACGCTGATCCGCTGCTTAAATCGGTTGCACGAAGCGCTGCCTGGCGCCTACTGCGACGGAGAAGTCTCTTTCGGCGGGCGCGACGTACTGACCATCGATCCGGTGCTGCTGCGCCGAGAAGTGGGCATGGTGTTCCAACGCCCCAATCCTTTCCCGACGATGAGCATTTTCCAGAACGTCGCTTCGGGTCTGACCCTCAACGGTGAGCGCGACCGCGCCAAGCTCGCTGAGCGCGTCGAGATGAGCCTGCGCCAGGCGGCCCTTTGGGACGAGGTTAAAGATAAACTGAGATCGCCCGGCGTCGGCCTTTCCGGCGGGCAGCAGCAGCGTCTGTGCATCGCGCGGGCGTTGGCCGTGCAACCCAGCATCCTGCTGATGGACGAGCCCTGCTCGGCTCTGGATCCGATCGCCACCGCGCGCATCGAGGAATTGCTGCTCGAGATGAAGAAGTCGCTGACTATCGTCATCGTCACGCATAACATGCAGCAGGCCGCGCGAGTGTCCGAGACCACGGCGTTCATGCTGATGGGCGAGCTCGTCGAGTTCGGCTCGACCCAGCAGCTTTTCACCAAGCCCGCCGACAAGCGGACTGAGGATTACATCACCGGGAGATTCGGATGACCATTAAGCGGCACTTTGACACGGACCTCGACGACTTGCGCGCGCGACTCTTGCGCATGGGCAGTCTCTGCGAGGAAATGATCCATTATGCAATCAAGCTTCTCGTCGAACGCGACGAGTCGCACCTGAACGCTGTGGAAAGCCGCGAGCGCGAGGTCAATCAGCTACACATCGACATCGACGACGTTTGCCTAAAGCTCCTCGCGCTGCACCAGCCCGCGGCCGGCGATTTACGCTTGATCGCCGCGGCGATCAAAATCAATTCGGACTTGGAGCGCGTCGGTGACCAGGCCGTGAACATAGCTGAGACCGCGATCTTTATGCTCAAGGAGCCGAAGATTAAACTTGGCGACATTCCTCGGATGGTGGAAGTGGCCGCCGGTATGCTCAAGGATTCCTTAGACGCCTTTGCGCAAGGTGACGTGACGGTCGCCCGCGACGTCATTCACCGCGACGACGAGGAAGACCGGCTCAAGAGCCACACGTTCAACGAGTTGGTCCAGCTGATGCAAAACGACGCGTCGACCATTCAGCGCGGGATGGACGTCATTTTAATCGCGCGCAATTTGGAACGCATTGCCGACCACGCGACGAATATCGCCGAGGACGTCATTTTCATGGTGCTCGGCAAGGACATCCGCCACGGCGCGGAGCGCGCCGACACTTAATGAAGCAGCGCGCGGCCGCTGTGCCACAAGAACGCGAGGAAAGCGACGTGCATGTAAGCAGACAGGCAGGCCGTCGCCAACCCTGAAAACACGAGCAGTCCGTCCTCTTCGAGGAGGCCGAGGCTGAGCAGGATCGTCGCGATCGCGCTGACGGGATTTCCGAGCGGGACGTAAAATGGGATGGCAAACCCAATGCCGAGCACGACGATCGCCGTCGCCAATAATCCAGTTTGGTGCGCTAAGAACGCCCAACGGGGGCGGGCGAAGCGTTCCAACCTGTTGAGTATTTTCTCCGTTACGGCCAACGCCTTCTCGACGGTGCGCGCCTCCAGGCGCCGGTCCGCGACGAAGCGCGGTAACGCGAGAGTCTTGCGGTCGAGAGCCAGTTGAAGACCGGCCGCGATCATCAGCAGTCCGACGGGCGTTCCCAACCCGGCCAAGGGGAGGGGTACCAGAAAAGGCGTCGCAAGAATAATCGTCAATAATCCAATGCCGTCGTGACCGAGGCGAGCTGCGAGTGTCCCTAGGGAAGTGGGACCTTCCATCGTCTGGCGCAAGCGGCGCATGTGGGCGGCAGCGGCCACGGTTGGCGCTACCGCGCGGGGCCCACGCGTATTTCGTCGGCGGTTTTCCAGTCCAGGGTGCGGATTTCCACGCGCTCGCCGATCTTCAGGGTTTCGAACGCAATCGCGGCGTCGGGCTTGTCCTCGACCGCGCGCGTCACCTTCGTGCCTTCTCCGATGACGAAATCGATGTTCGCCCCACCGCCCAAACGGACCTTCATTTTCCTGCCGATTATGTCGGTGAGCGCGATTTCGC
This sequence comes from Elusimicrobiota bacterium, assembly GCA_031423795.1. Taxonomy (GTDB): domain Bacteria; phylum Elusimicrobiota; class Elusimicrobia; order UBA1565; family UBA9628; genus GWA2-66-18. Next base: position 16,759 of record JANPGH010000015.1, read on the forward strand.
CGGAGATCGTCGGGCGCGGCGCGGCCGGACTGGCTTCAGCCTTGGCCTTGGCGGCAGCGGAGGCCTTCGATTTGGCGGCGGAAGCGCGCTTCGTTTTTTTGGCGGGTGCCGCCGCCGTCGCCCAGAGACCGACGATCAAAGCCAGGACGATTTTCATGGGACCGGAATTTCCTCGATGGTAGGCACCGTACGAGCCACCTGAACACGACCCTGCGCGTCGACTTTAACGCCGTGATGGAGCTTTAGTTCTTCGAGAACCTCTTCCGGTAGGAATCCTTGCGATCCCGCTCGGTTCTTGATGTCATTGAGCAAGGTTTTCAAGCGCGACGGCACATCCTTGATGCGCTGCAGCCGCGCGGCATACGCCCACGCGACTTCGGAAAGCGTCTTGCCCCCCGTCTTGCGCGGGATGTCTGGGATCGGGGCGGCCGGCGCCGCCACGGCTGCGGGCGAGGCGACGGGCACGCGTCGACCACGTCGCGGCGCGCGTGCCCGTCCGCCGCGGGATCGTGCGCGTCGAGGCGATGCCGAGGCCTCTTTCGTCTCGGTCGGAGTCGGGTGCGAGGTCCAAATGGTCGCGATGCGGCCCAGCCGCTGAAGTTCGGCGGCCATCGCCTGAAGTGTGGCGTCGTTGGTGACCATCAAAAACGGTATGTGCTGCGGCAAAATTGCATGCAGCAGGCCGGCGTGCAAGGACATCACGAAGTCGGCCGCGTTGGCGCCGCCGCGGGGCGAGACCACGGTCGCGCAGTGAGGCAATGCGCCCAGAAGTTTTTCCAAAGTGCGCGGCATTTTCGCGCCGGGTCGCAAAAAAACGCGCACGAGTGTGTGTTGTGTCGGCGTCACGTCGGGCGGCAGGTGAGGATCGTTGTCGCCGTCGATCAAAAGCACCGAGTCGATCGGGTGGCGGGGATTGGCATCATTCATTGATGGCATTTTAGTTTATTTCGGGCGGGGCTTTTTCACCCGCAAGTGACCGAATTTCCCCGCGATGAAGTCATAGAGGAAGTCAGGCAGAGTCGTGGCGACGTACTTCATCGTGTACGAGAGCGGCCAGGGGAAGTGCACCACGCGCCGGCGATGATCGATTCCCGAAATGATCGCCGCCGCTCCGTCTGGTGTTTCCATCAAAAAAGGCATCGCGCCGGGGTCGTTGCGGTCGGTCATCTCGCTTTTGACAAATCCGGGGCATACGGTCACGATGTCGACGCCGGTTCCCCGTAAGTCCACTCGCGCCGATTCCAATAGGGTCGCGAGCGCGGCTTTGCTCGCGCAATAGGCGCCCGAGTTGGGAAGCCCGCGAAACGCCGCTAAACTCGAGATCCCCGCGATTACGCCGGACTTCTGCTTCAGCATTCCGGGGATCAAGGCTTCCATCCAACGCGACACGCCGAAAACGTTGACGTCAAAAATTTCCTCGACCAATTCCGACTTAAAATCCCGCGCGTTCATGTATTCGCTAATCCCGGCGTTAAGAATCGCCCAATCCACGCCGCCCCAGGCCGATTCGATTCGGGCGTATTGAGCCAAGACCTCGCCGCTCTCCAGAACGGATCCAGGTAACAGCAGCGGTTCGCCGCCGGCTTCGGTCACGAGGGCCGCTGTTTTCTTTAATTCCTCGACGCGTCGTCCCGTCACCGCCACGCGCCAGCCGCGTCGGCCCAGTTGGACGGCGAGCTCGCGCCCAAGGCCGGACGTGGCGCCCGTGATGACCGCTCTCGGGGATGATAACACGTCGTCATTTTAGGATATATCGCGCTGTACGCCGACTGGGCCTTTGGACCCAGGCGAGAATCGGCTTCTCCCTATATAATGGCTATAATCAGCCTATGAGACTGGCGCCCCTTGTTTTACCGGCCGTGTTTCTCCTGGCGGCGTCCTCCGCCAAGGCGCAGGGCCGTGTCGCAGAGCCCATGCCTCGTACGGGTTCTCCAACGCCAAAGGTAAGCGTGACGCCTTTGTCCATGACAACTCCGATCGGCCATATCAGCACGCTGCAGGTTCTGCCCTCAGGAGCTCCGGCGACAATCGCTCTTCCGGTTCAGTCCGGCGTCACACCGGGGGCCGCGGCGGTGTCTCCAAGTTTGCCACTCGATGCGGCCACCCTTGCTACGCCTTTGTCCACCACAAAAGCCGCTGCCATACCGCCCCCTTCTGCCGCTTCTATGTCTGGAGCGCCGACCACCAACACCTCCGCCGCGCCTCCTCATGCCGGAGCTGCCTTGAAAGGTGCGGCCGTCAGCGTCCGCCGTGACCCGGAGTCTCTGCGGCGCATGTACGACGCGGAAAATATATTCCCTTCCCTCACATCGACCGTAAGTGGCCAGGAAAAAACTGCGTTGACCATGGCCGCGACGATGGTCCGCCAGGCCGACAGGGAAGCGCGTCGAGCGCCGGCGAATGCGCCGGCTTTGTATGAAGCGGCGATTCAATACGCCCAGAAAAATATGTCGAAGGAGTATGCCGAAAAAAAAATCGTTCACGATATCCGTGCCCACTTCGTCTTGCAGGAAAATAAAACGAAGGACACTTCCGCTCCGACGTCCAACGGCAAGGTGAATTTAGCCGAGCCATTGGGCCGGCTAATGGATCAAACGTTGGACGCCGCCGCTAAAGCCCATGAGGATGGCCGCAAGAATGAAGCGGTCCGCCTCCTGAATGCTTTCGGGGGCTGGCAATCACTTGTCGGCGCGCCGGGGCGTCCGCTGATCTCGAATCTCGAGGCATTTAGGAATGAAGTCGGACAATTGATCGAGAATAGTTCACGGAAAGGCGCGCAGGCGGTACCGCGCCGATGGCTGGAGTTTCATGACGGCGCCTATGTGATAATGTCAGGCGAACGCCCCCGGGAGAACGTCGTCGCCGTCGCGGTGACGTTCGTTAAATCGCTCGCCCTCCAGATTTCACCAACTTTGGGATATCAATTTTCGTCCCCTCTAGTAGATCAAGACGAGGCTTATCGCGATTTCGCGGCGGCTTCGGGCCCCACGTCGCGCGCGCTGGCTTTCTACCAGGCAAGCCGGAAATTTCATGTGGCCGTGCCCCGAGGCGTTTACTTGGCGTCTTATTTTTGGTTGAGATCGATGTGGGAAGCGCTGTTTCATGGATTGAAACCCTACGAAAACATGGTGCAGGCCAATCGTGATGCGGTGAACTTGGCCGCCGTTCGCTCGTCCGTGGCTGATGCGCGGCGCGCGCTGGCCGCTCGGCCATCGACAACGGCCAGCCTCAATGCGGCTTTCGCCGCCATGGATCAAGCTGTCGCCCGTTTGAAGGAAATCGCGGGAAATAACGATGCGGCGGTAGCCATAGCGCTGCTCAAGATGTCAGTTTCCCCCGAGGACCCGGATCGGCTCGCGCCTTGGGCGACTCGCCTGGAAGCCGAGGCCGATCGGATTGTTGCGGCGCGCTTTGAGAAGACGGCGACGGGCGAACTGCGCGCCGGGTCGGTAGTTTGGTCGCGCGGACGCGGCCCCGCAGGCGAAGTGCATCTCTGGGCGGATCTTCGTCCCACGACCTCCGGCGGAGTCGTCAAGATCTCGCTCGAGCGCTCCGATGCGGAGTTGGGGGCGCAATTAGCGTCGCTCGGATTTAACGTGACGGAAGGGCGGGGTATGACGGCCACGCTCGGAATGGAGAATTTTCTTGGCGACGCGCAGGAGCTGAAATCGCGAAGTGCCGAGGCTTTCGCCGTCGCGCAAGGGCAAGCGTCGCCGGTGACTTTTGACGCGGCCGCGCTCCAGGCCATTGCGGCTGGATTCGACGAAGCCAGGGCGGCCCGGTTCGCGCACGACTTACAGAGTGCGGACTTTTCGCATTCGCGGCTTGTGGGACGAGTGGGTTCATCTTTTGAGGCGCGGCGGCTGGCGAACGAGATTCTTGTCCTTTTTGCCCTGGGACGACCCGTGTACGCCTTCCCCGCCGGTTTCCGCGCGCGATGAGCGCGATTGCCGCGCTAGTTGTCCTGGTGTTAGCCACGCGCGCGTCCGCAATCGATGCGAGACTATTGGGAGCGCCCGACCCGGATGTCGGATCCTTTTCGGGACAAGCGCTCTCGTTCGGATTTGGCCGTCCGGCGTGCGCGCGCATCACCTTCGACCCGAAGACGGCTGTCCCGGGGGGCCGAATTTTCGTCACTCCGGGAATAAGGGCTGCTGACGAAGAAGGCATCCGTCTTTCCGAGGCTGTGATCACCGGTCAGGCGAGTCTTTTAAGCCGAACGGCGATCGTCGCGCGTCGTTACCGTATTGCCGCGGTTTCTTTGGGCCGCAGCCGTTGGGACGCTCAAGGACGTCTTGTCCTTCGCGAACCGATCTTCGGGCGGGCGTTGCGCAACGTGCTCCCAGTTGTCGGCGAGCGGGATCGAGTTCTCACTGAAGGCGAGGTGGCGTGCGTGAATCCCGCTGTGGACGCAGTGTTCTTTCCTGCGGCCAAAGAAGCCGATGCAATCGTGGATGCGGCGCAAGCCGCGAGAGCCTATGATGGCTTGCGCGACGTCGGAGCGCTTGAGCGCTGGCTGGAGGCCGATCCTCGCCGAGAACGCGCCGCTGCACTCATGGACGAGATGGCCTCGCGGGTATTGGACGGCGAGATTTCTATGGAGAATCTAACGCGCTTGCAGCGCGCGACGAAAAGCGCCGGCAGCGGGCGCGCGTGGAAACGAGCTTTGAGCGTCGCCTCCGCGCAATCTGGAGATTGCGCGGCGTCTGCGGCGGACGCTCCGTCCGTGGAAGTGCTTGATCGATTAGTCGCCGAGGCGTCGGTTTTGGCGGCGCGCGCGCAAGACGCGGGAAAAATCTACGGCGGCGGCGACGGGGACTTGGCCGCCGCGGCGCGAGCGTGCCGAAATGCTGCGGCCAAGCGCCGCTTGATGGTTCCGCGCCTTTCTCCATCCCTGGAAGCGGCAGCCGTCGCGGCGGGCGCTACTCGGAGCAAATCGGTATCGATTTCCTCCGAGGTCTGGAAGAGCTTTGCTGTGGAAAACGACCTGAACGAGTTCTTGTCGCGCTCTGTCGACGACGCCTCTTTGGGCCTGCGCCGCAAATCGGAGAGAATCCGCGAACGTATTTTGTCCACAAGCCTTTCTCCCGATTCGGCGGCGGGTCGGGCGGTATTGGCCACGACGAGCAATTGCCCTTGCCAAATCATTGGTGAGGATGTGACGCTCAAGGCCGCCGATTCGCGCGGGGCGCTTTCGACCGTGCGTGAAGTATGGGCCGAGTCTTGGGGTCCGGGGCCGCTGGGCGCGCGACTACGCGCGGGCCGCGGATTGGATTTTTCGGGCGCCCTGAGAATCGTTGTGGACAAGAATGTCGACGCCTCGGGCGTCGCGTTTTCGCGCGACCCTGGTTCCGGTCGTCGGCGGCTGGAGATCGAGGTCGACGAGAACGGCGATCCGAAACTGACGCCCGCCCAACGATCGCGAGTAGCTCGCATGGCACGGGCTTTGGACGCTTGGCGTGGAGGTGGCGTGGAAGTCGCCTTCGCTTTTTCGGGATCCGAGCTCTATGTTTATCACGCTCGGCCGTTAGAGCCCCCCCGTCCGCTCCAGCCGTTGACCGATCCGTTCAGCCCGCGGCTGTCTCCGGAGGCGTTGAACGTGAAGTCCGTGCGCTGAACATCGACTTAAGTTCACGCAGCTCTTCGTCATGCAAGAATCCAGACCACCATAGGCCGGCCGGATAGGCGCTGAGAAGTATAAAGCGATAAAAAAGGCCGACGTGTGACGCGGCAAACCATAAGAAGAGGGTCCATGTGGCCAAAGCACCGAGGCGCTTCCACTCATACGGAGTATGCCGCGTGCTCCGCCCCAACGCCCACACCGAGACGGTCATGGCCAAATATGCGACGCAGGTCGCCCACGCGGCGCCCAGCATGCCCCAATAGGGGATGAACAACAAGTTCACGCCGATGTTGATCGCAGCACCCACCCATGTCGCGACGGTAACCGAGGTCACCCGTCTGTCGATCATTAGTGGTGCTAGCATGACGAAATATAAACCGTTAAATAAGTAGCCCAAGGTCACGATCGGAACGATTCCCAATCCTTCCCAGTAAGCTGGGGCAAATAACGGGTGTCCCCCCCAGATCGGAGCTTTGACGGCGGACTCGACAAAAAACGCAATCGCAAGTAATGCGCCACATGCCAATGTCGTGAAATAGGTCATCACCCGCGCGATCAACGCGCCGACCTCCGGCCGATCGGAGCGCTCGAGGACGAACGGTTTCCAGGCCTGGTCGAACATTCCGACGAGCAGGCTCATGAAAATTCCCAGCTTGTAGCAGTTTCCATACACTCCAGCCATGTCTAGTCCACCCAATCGCGCCAGGATCGGGCGATCGGCCACTTGGACGATCATCGAGCCGAGCAGAGCGACGACGAGGGGCAGCCCAAAAAAAATCAGTTCTTTCAGTTTCGCTGGATTGGGCCGCGCCAATCGCGAGATCAGTAGCGGAGAGAGGACGGCCAAAGCCGCGCCGGATGCGACCAAGTTGGCCAGGAACACTCCGCGCACGCCCAGGCCCATATTGCGCACGAAGATCCAGGCCAGAGCCAGGTTTAGCGCAATGCCGAAAAGCTTCACGCCGGCATATACGCCTGCGCGGTGAGAACCGCGCAGCTCGGTGTAAGGAATCAGGGCCAGCGCGTCTATCGTCAGTATCCAAGCGCCGTAACGAATGACCGAGGCCAGTTCGGCCGGAATTCCCAGCCCGACGGCGACCTGAGCGGCGAAAAAATACAATATCAGGGAAGCGGTGACAGAAACCGCGGCGATGCAGGCCACCGCGGTGGTGAAAGCGCCGGGATCGGACTGGCCGTTGCGCCGGCCCAACCGAAGATAGGCTACATCCAGGCCCAGACCGTAAACGACGGTAAGAAAAGCAATATATGAGTACGCGGTCTGGACCACGCCGCTTTCGGAGCGACTGAGCAGGTACGTGAAGAGGGGTGTCAGCAGGAAGTTCATCATGCGCCCTAAGACCGTGGACAGGCCGTAGAACGCAGTTTCCTTGGCCAACCCCCTCAATTCGCGCAGCACGGGTGTGAGAATACTAAATCCTCGGTCTCGCTTCGTTTATTGGTAAATGACGACGGACGGGCCCGGTTGGAGATGCATCACCTCGCGCGGCGTCATCAAAGGCTTGTCGTTCTTGTAGAACAGCTTGATGCCGGCGAATTCAACGGGCTCCTTGCGGATAGCGATGCGAAATGCCGTGCGTTTGAACGCGGGAAGGCCGTAACCGTCCATGATCATCACGACCTGCACGCGGGGATCAAGGCGCACGGCGGCGTAGTTGGTCAGCATCCCTTCGGTGAACCGGTGAACGAGCAGGAGTTTCGGCGGCAGTTTTCCTTGGTCCACGTATTTCGACAGCAGGGCGATCGCAATGTTGACGTCGCGGGCGTCGGACTTGCCGATGCGTTTGCCCGGGACGATTCCGGTTGGCATGTCGAATTCAGGATCGAGGGCGAGGTGCACGTCCGGGCTCGCCAAGAAGGGCCGTAGCCTCTCGATTTCCTCTTTGACAGATGCGTGACCTACCTGGATGTCCAGGATCGTCAACCATCCTTTCTCGCGCGACCAACCGATTACCTTTCGAATCAGCGAGTCCGGCATTCGCGTGCGATAAAGGCCCGAAGTGCCGGGACGGTCCGAGGCCACAGTCGCGACGAGCTCAAGACCGGGCCGAATCGCCGTCGTGGGGTCGGCTTTTTGCCATGCCGCGGCCTCCCGCTCAAGCGCGGCGATCATCTCGTCTTTCGGCAGCTCCCCCAAAATGCCCATTTTCTTGGACAGCGGATTGCCGTAATACGTGACGATGCGGGTCCAGGGAAGCAAAGCGCCCTTGCGTGCGGCGGGCATGGCGGGAGGGACATAGGTCGCCATAGGAGCGGCCGCGACAGAAGCGACGCTCAAGAGCAAGGCCAGCACGGCGGCGCTAACAGCGAATTTCATGAGGAGGTGGATTCAAGCAAATTCTAAGGTGAGCGTCCTTGACTTTCGAGTCGATGGGAGCCATCCTATGGGGTATGTTGTGGACCCAATCACATTCCCCTTCCGAGAGCCTGCGTCGTCACGCGGCGCGCTGGAGAACTGAACGCCAATTGGTCCGCCTGTCGCGTTTGCCGACGGCGGGCGGCGATCGCGTGAGTTTCGCCGTACTCGGGGACGTGGAACCATCGAGGTTCTGGATTTATCGCAAACTTTTCAATCAAGAGGGCGTGTTCGCAGCACAGATGGCCGCGATCCAGCGCGAGAAGGTCCACTTCATCGTTCAACTCGGTGACATGGTCGAAAAGGGCGAGGCGCACCGGTATGAGAATTTCTTCGGCCAGTTGAAAAGCGCCTGGAAAGGCGGCCGGCCGTACCTGACGGTGATCGGCAACCACGATCGCTCGCGGCCGAACGGAAAGTCGCACTCGACGCTGTACCGAGGCCTGTTCGGCCCGGCGAACTATTTCTTCGACCATGCGCGCACGCGTTTCGTCATGCTCGACTCCAGTTCCAAACGCGTGACTTCGACGCAATTGCGCTGGCTCGACAAGGTGCTGTCCACGCCCCAACGCAAGATCGTATTCACGCACATGCCACCGGTCCACTTGGGACTCTGGGGCGGCGTCGGTCGTATCCATTCGTTAGGCGGATTTATCGGAGGGGCCAAGGAATTTTCCGAGATCGTCGCCCGAAACGCGGTCAGCCGCGTGTACATGGGCCATGTGCACGCGTTCGGAGTCCAGGACCATTTGGGCGTGCGTTACGTTTTGACCGGCGGCGGCGGGTCGGCGCTTTTCCCTTCCGGTACCGGCGACCGCTTCCATCATTTTCTCACCGTCGATATCGAGCCACGCGGGATTCGTGAACGGGTGCACACGCTCGATGGACTTGCTTTTCACATCCCCTCGGTGCCCATCATACTCCCCACGCACGAGCATCCCCTTTCGTGGAGTGCGACCGCGCGGGAAACCGCGCTTCGGTGGGTGCGCGCGTTGTCGAGCCCAGAGTAAAATTAGGTCAGCGTGATGACGCGGCCGCGCCGCATCCAGCCGGCTCCGCGCGTTTGGCGGGACGCTTCGAGCAGAAGCACGTCGCTGTCCAAATCGACGTATCGGAAAAAACCGGTACCCAATGCGAAGTGCACCGAGCTCGCCAGTCCGCGCTTGGTTTCGGCCATGCAACCGATCATCAACGGCCGGCCGGCCGCCCGCGCGACCGCGGCGATTTCCAGACTGCGGGAAATGCCGGATTTCGCGAGCTTGATATTGATCGCGGTGGCGGCACCCCGTTCTAGGACCTCGGCGGCTTGTTGCGGAGTGGCCACGCTTTCATCGGCGGCGACCGGAATCGGAAGGCGCTTGGCGATGAACGCCATGCCGGCATGATCGTCCTTTCGCACGGGTTGTTCAAGCAGGTCGATGATCGCCCCTTCTTTCGTCAAGACCGCGAACAGATTTAACGCCGTGCGTGGCGTTAAACCTTGATTGCCATCCAGCAAAAGACGGGCCCATGGAGCTCCGCGCCGGACGGCTCGGACTCGGGCCAAGTCTAAGCGGCTATCGCCGCTTAATTTTACCTTAAGCGTTCGAAAACCCGCTCGGGCGGCTTCTTGAGCCGCCGCTTGCGTCATGTCAAGATCGTCCCAGGCCGAAATCGTGACGTCGCTTTCCAGGGAGTTTTTAGCCCCCCCAAACCACGTCGAAAGCGACATGCCGCTGTCGGCGGCCAACGCCGAAAGCAGCGCGCACTCGAAGGCTGCGACGGCGGGACTGAAATTCTCTGCGCGGCGCCAAGTGTCGTTGACGAGCTCGCGCCAACCGTCGGCGTCGGCACCGGTCGCGCGCCGCGCCAAGGAATGGAGGATGCGTGCCAACGCGGCCGCAGTCAAATGCTTCATCGCGAGCGAAGTGGAGGCTTCTCCATAACCCGTCGCACCTCCTGCCAAACGCAGGGTCAGTCCGACGTTGATCGTGTGCGTCCTGCTTCCGAGTGCGGTCACGAACGGCCGCCGCAACGGAGTTCGGACGATTTCCACGTTCGTCGACTTGATCCGACGTGTCATTTTAATACCTTACAAAAAACCGCCGAAGATTAGAAAAATCGCTATAATCCCAAACATGCGAAAATACCTTCTCATCGCGTTGATGGCAGGCGGCGCGATCCAAGCGAATGCGCAGTCGACGGCGACGCTGCGCGGAATTGACGTCTACCGCTCGGCCATCCTTACCGACACGGAGGCACGCAAACGATTTGAATTTCGCCTCAGACAATACGTCACATACCGAAACCAAGGGGTTGCCGGCGGCGAGGCGAACGCCGAGGCGCTGCGCGTCGAGATGGAGCGAGAAGCGGCGTCACTGCCTGGAATTAAAAACGTCGAACTTCATGTGTCCGAATATTTCACCTCCACCGACCACGCGATGTATGCGATGTTCGACGTCGTCGACGAGGCTGACGCATCCCGTCAGGCGTTCACCCCTCCTCCGGACGGAATTTTTCGCGATCCGGACGGAGTGCTGTCATTGTGGCGTTCATATGTCGCCAACGGCGAGGCGCTGTCCCGGCGCGGCCAATTGTCGTATGACCGTCCGAACTGTCCGGGATATTATTGCCTTTGGGGCGGCACTCCCGAGCTTGATGAAAATCAGCGCGTCTTCGCCTCGGTCGCTAAAAAGAAGAATCGGGAGCTGCGCGAGATTTTTCGTCAAGATGCCGAAGGCGGGGTGCGCGCGGACGCTTTGTTCATCCTGAGTTATTCCACCGCGGGAGCCGACGTCGTGTCCCTATGCCGTGACGGGCTTCTCGATTCGGACTTCCGCGTGCGCGGCGCCGCCCTCCAAGTCTTAGCAGATGTCGCTAACCATCATCCCGAGTACCCGATCGCACTCGAACGCGTTCTGCCTCGTCTCGACGACCCTTCGGCGACAGTGCGCGGAAAGGCGATGGGCCTGCTGGTCCCGCTGGCCGAGCGAGATGCCTACGGGTCGGTGATGCTTAGTGCCGCACCCCGACTGGTCGCCCTTCTTAAACTGACCCAGCCGGAGAGCAACGTCCTGGCTTACACGCTAGTCGGGATGCTCTCGAAAAAGCACTTCGATCGCCTTGATTTGCCCAGTTGGGAAGCGTGGGCGAAGAAAGTCTCGAAAGGCCGCCTCTTCTAGGAGACTTACGCGGTGTCCCTGATCTCCGCGCCGGAGCCGGTTTCAGTCCCAATCCCGACGTTTAGGCTCACGCCACGAGCCGCGTTGAAATGGGCCGCCGCCTTGACGTGTTTCAGTGCGGGCATGCACTACTTGTCGACGGGACGAAAACAAGCCGATTTTGGACGGATGCTGATCGGGGCGATCCTGGTATTTTTGAGCTTGCTGTTTTTGTTCTAGCGCCGGCGAATCTCGTCGCGCATTTCTTTTTCCAGATCGTCCATTTCCTTCATTTCCTGCTCGAGCACGTCATCGATCCGGTACGGCTTGGCGGGGGTTATGATCGCAGGTTTCTTCGGCAGGGGCTTGGGCGCAGGGGTCGGCGCGACAGGAGCCGTGGGCACGCTTGGCGCAGTGAGCGGCGCTGTGGTTATCGCAACATTCGCCGTTGGAGTTGAAATCGTCGGCGCGGCAGCGGGCACTACCGGCAAGTCGGCGCCAAGCCAAGTGCGGACCACCGAGGATTTGATGGAAAAATTGACACTCGTGATCGTCAGGCCATCGGCGGCCTTGCGCGCCATCGAGGTATTGACGCCGATGATCGCGCCGTTCTCATTTAAGAGCGGCCCTCCTGAATTTCCGCGGTTAATGCTCGCGTCGGTCTGAAATACGTTTTTTCCGGGCACACCGCCCAAATCGGAGAGCACGGTGCTAACCACGCCTTGCGTCAGTGTCCAGAGTCCCCCCTGCTCCGGATGACCGATCGCCACCACGGGATCACCCGAGGCCACCGCGGAATCGTCGCCCAAAATGAGTGGCGGGACCCGCGGGGCCTTCGTCGGCTCGAGTAGAGCGAGATCCAAAGCGCGGTCGAAACGTATTACCTTGGCGGAAATGGGGTCCGTCAAATCGCTTTTCGTATCCCCGCTCAGCTTCGCGGGTTTAAGGTAAACGCGGAGACTGGGATAAGGCTCCCCCGATTTCTCATCGATGACCACGTGCGCGTTGGTCAGCACGCGGCCCGAGGCGTCGATGACGCTTCCTGTCCCCAGCTCACCCGAACCGGACGGACGTCCCGCCAAAATCAGGACCACGGACTTGGCGTCCTGTGCATAAATCTCTTTGGCAGTAAGGGAGTGGGCGGGCGAAGCCATTAAGAGTGCTGCGCAGGCGAATATTGTGATCATTTCGGTATTAAACATTTTTCCGACCGGCCGAAAAAACGATAGCGGCGAGCGGCGATCCAGTCATAAACCCGGTCGCATAATCGATTCGGGAAAAATCCCGGCCGACTACCCATCCGCCCGAACCCGAATACGTTGACGATGACGAAATAAACCGCCGCAGACTTCCACAACAGGAATTCTTCCGGCGCTCCCGGATGCGCGACCACATAGAACGTGTCCAGATCCTCGGAATTCCTTCCATAGCGCGCGAGCAATTCGCGCGCCGTCGGATTTTGCAAAGGCTCGAATTCGAATATTCGCCGGCCGTCCCAGCGCAAAATTAATTGGTTGAAACGCGAGCAAAGCCCGCACGTCCCGTCGTAGAGGATTAAATGGTGCGTTTGGTCGTGCATCGAATGAGGGTGAGAGTAGTGTCCCCAGGAGGAATCGAACCTCCATCACCAACTTAGAAGGTTGGGGCTCTATCCATTGAGCTATGGGGACGTGTACATCTATTTTACCCCAATCAATGCGGCAGTTGGGCCAGTATCCGTTGGCTCGGTTCGAAGTTCGGTCGCAAGCGTAGGGCTTCTTGGAAGTGCCGGACAGCTTCTTCCTTGTGTCCGGCTCGGAGTAGAACAATGCCGAAGTTGTGGTGAAGCTCGTAGTTATCGGGAATGGCGATAAGGGCTTTGGAGAAGACCTCGATGGCCGCGTTCGTATTCCCCATTTCGATCAAGGTGGAGCCTAGATTGAATTGGGCGATAGTCAGACGCGGATCGAGGCGGACGGCTTCGCGATATTGGCGCAGGGCTTCTTCGCGACGGCCGAGTTTGGCCAAGGTAAAGCCCAGACTGTTGCGGGCGCCGGGCAGGCCCGGAGACTTCTTGACCACTTCTTCATAGAACGGAAGAGCCTGAGCGTATTGGCCGTGAACTTGAAGATAGTCGCCGAGCGCGCCGTCGACTTCCCAAACGGCGGCGTTGGGACCGAGTCCGGCTGCCATGGCTTCACGCGCCTCCTTTATTTTTCCTATAGACGCCAAGGCGACGGCGAGACTTTTGCGCATTTCCGGTTGATCGGGGCGCAGTTGTAGCGCCCATTGATAATGCATGATCGCGTCCTCGGGATGGCCGTGTTGGACCAGAAAAGACGCGTAGTTGCCCTGCACACGGTCGTTGCGAGGATTGATTTTGAGCGCGGCCTCGAAGTGCGCGGCGGCGACTTGCGGCGGACGTCCCATTCCAGGCAGGATGACGCCGAGCGCATTGTGCGCTGAGGCTACGTTTTCGGCGATGCCGTCGAGCAACGCCTTCTCGTAATAGGGGACGGCTTCCGCCGCGCGATTCTGACGAACCAGAAAATTCGCAAGATTATTGAGCGGCATCCCCTCCGCCGGCCGGTAACGCAGCGCTTCGCGGTAATGAGTTTCCGCACCTTGAGGATCGCCGTGGTCGGCGAGGTAATTGGCCAGGTTCATGTGCGCAATCCCGCTGTCAGGATTATGCGCGACGATATGACCAAACAAGGTGCCGGTGTTGCTCCAGACTTGCACTTGAAACCAGCTGCGCGCGCCCAGAGCGACCACGATCAGAGCCGCGACTGCCCATGGCCAGCGCCGCGACGGCCACTTACCGGCGTACCAAGCCACCGCGAGCGCAGGTCCAAGGATCGACGCGTAGACATACCGATCGGCCACGGTGGAAAGGTCTTGGTGAATAAAGGGAACCAACCCCAACACGGGCAGCGGTGCCACAGCGAAAAGTCCGGCGCAAACCGCGTTGATTCGGCGTTCCCGGCTTAAGCCGATCGCAATTGACAGCGCCGCCGGTCCGGTCCACGTCCAGTACAACCAGCCCTTGGCCAGGGCCATGTCCGGGGCGCGTCCGTAATCCGGCGAGAGTGTCGCCGGCCAGAAAAGCTTAAACAAGTAAAACGCAAGCGAGTCCAACGCGACCAACGGTCGGCTCCACAGCGGCATTAACGCCCGGATGTGGAGGGCATCTTGGGACTGGCGCGTGAGCAGGGCAAAGCCCGCCGCAAGCACAAACCACAGCGACAAGGATTTAAGCACGCGCGACAGCGGTCGCCGCAAGACGCCGAAATCCAGCAGCCCTGCCAGTATCGGAATCACCACGGCGCTCGGTTTCGACAGGAGCGCAGCCGCAAAAAGTGAAGTAGCGGAAATAAAATATAGGCGGCGTCGTCGCGCATCGGATGCGAGCGCCGAGACGGCGTACAGCCACAGAGCCGCCACCGTGGCCGCCCCGCTGATCATGTCGCGTAGGCCCGAGACCCAAGCGACGGGCTCTACGTGTAGCGGGTGAAACACAAATGCAGCCGCTCCGAGCGCGGCCGCCCAATCCGACGTGGCGGCATCGTTTTCGGGTTTGGCCGCGCGCAGCAAGACACGAAATAGGCCGAACGCGAAAAGAGACGACGCGACTTGGCAGCACAGGTTTAGGGAGTGGAACAATCCCGGCGACAATGGCGACAAAGGACCTGAGCGACAACGGGAAAACCATGCCGCCGCGGTCCACACCGAATAGGTCAGCGGAATGTAAAGCTTGAGGAACGGCGCTTTCCAGAACGCGACCAGGCTTTGGAAAGTGGCGGGATTCAGGTACGGATTTTGGGTGACGTTGATGTCGTCGTCCCAGGCGACGAAGTCGCCGAGGAGGGCGCGGCCGTAGACGAAGAGAACTGCCGCGGCCAAAAAAGCGCAGATCATTCCCAGTCGACGGCGGTCGCGCGCAGCCAGTTCCTCGGGTACCCTCGCCGCTTGCGCACTTCGCTTCGGCTTCATTTATTGACGGGAACTGGAATCAGCACCACCGACAGGGACTTGCGATTGATCGCGTCTGCGACGAGTCCACGAAAGTAACGGTCGCATAGAGAGAGATTATTGCGCAGTGGGCCATCTGGAAGCGCAATAATTCGGTCGGGCGCCGCGGGCATTTTGCGCGTGAGTAAATCTCCGGTTTCCGCTGCGGCCGCAGCCATGGCCTCGGATTCATTGGGCAGAGAGTCGTCCGTACGGGTTTCCGTCATGCGCGCGCGCGCGGCGGCTTGGGCGAACGCCGGGCCATCCGCGAACATGGATGCGCGCGTGACGAACTGCATGATCGCTTGCAGGATGCGAGATAAATCGGGGTTGAAGTAGTCGGCGAGCGTATTTTGCGGCGAGTGTTGATCCGCGCGGTTGGAGTAAGAGGCGCGAACCAAAGACCAAACGCGGTCGCGTTCAGAAATGTCCGAGTTTGAGTCGAATTGGCGCAGCCAACGGGCGAAAGCCGACGGCGGCTCGAAAAGTGCGCGCGCTTGGGCTTCGTCAGGGACGGTCGCCAGTTGCGCAACCGTGCGATGGAACAACGCGGCGATGATCAGCGCTCTTTTTACGCGACTGTCGGTGATCGCCTTCTCGACGCCGGCAAGATACTGCGCCATCAGGTTGGCGGCGCGAATTCCCAGCAGCCGATCATGAAAAGTCAGCGTGGGATCGTCTGCGGCGTGGATGCCCTCGTAAATCCGCACCAAATCCTCAATCTGCGAAATGTTGAGACCGTACCGGCTTAACGCGCGACAGAGCGGACGCAGGCTGTTGAGGTCAATGTCTTGGCCTTCCGGCTCCTCGAAGAAATTGATGAACGTTACTTTCGTGAGCGCACGGACCATTTCGTTTTTGGAACGTTTCCGAACCGCCGTCAAGACATTCGTTGAGGTGTCGATCGTCATCGTCGTTTCCGGGATTTCGGGCGCGGAAGTCGGAAGGCGCTCGCTCAGGCCAAATTCCCCGTTCAAGTCGCTGGCATGGGCGAAAATATTCGACGGCAGGGCTTGGGCGGAAGTCAGCAACGGTCCGATAAAAATCGCGGGGAAAGTGACGGTCGCGGCCCAGACGCCCTCGTAAAGGCCGGCGGCCGTCGGGATGGGCACCGAGATCTGCACACGCTGGGAATGCATCGCGTGGACGCCAGTCGCCAACGCGCACAGCGCCGCGCAGAGAATGTTAGTCATCGATTTACCATGAAGCGGTTTTATAGTCCTTGAAAAATATCCCGTAGGCGTGTTTACCTGTATTTAGACCAACGAAGAGCGGATCGAGGATGCGCGCCGCACCGTCGACGACGTCGAGCGGCGGCTGAAAATCGTGAACGGACTGCTTGCGCAGCGCGTGCACCAGCGGGTCTTCGTCGGTGACCCATCCGGTGTCGACGGCGTTCATCCACAAGCCGTCCTTCGCATAGTCCGGGGCGGAGGTCAGAGTCATCATGTTGAGCGCGGCCTTGGCCATATTCGTATGCGGGTGCTTGTCGGTTTTAGTTCCGCGCGAGAAAATCCCCTCCATCGCCGTCACATTGACGATATGGACGTCACCCGTGCTGGCGCGCAGCATCAGGGGCTTGAGCTTCGAGGCCAGGACGAAAGGGGCCACCGCGTTGATCAGTGTCACCTCTAAGAGCTCCGCGGTTGGAACATCGGAGAGCGTCATGCGCCAGGTGTTCATCGCGCGCAGGTCGACCTGCTGCAAGTCGGCGTCTAGCCGTCCTGCCGGAAAAATGTCCTTACCGGAAATCTTATCGTCATAGGTCATGCGGACCTGGGACAAGCGTGCCGACGCGCGTATACCGACGCCGAGGGCGCCGGCATCCCACGAGGTCAGCGCGCGCTGGTCGGCGTCGACGCCGTGGGGCTGGCGGTCGAGAGTGGAGCTTAGTTCCTGGTGACCGGAGAGTACGGATTTTTCCGCGGTCGATAGCGCGCTCCACGAGAGGGCTTCGCGTTCTAGGAGATGTGCGTAAAATCCCACCGGGCGGCGCACGGTTTGTGCGGCATTATTAATCAATGCATCGAGACGCTTTTCGGTCGAGCATAGGTAGCGCGCGAAGATCTCCACCGACGGCGAGTGGCGCAGGTCGAGTCCGTGGATGCTCAGCCGCGATCCCCAGTCCTTAAAATCTTCCTCGGCCGTGAAGCGCACGGCGGCGTCGCGCGGAAATCGGGTCGACACGATGGTCCGGGCACCGGCGCGCAAAAGCTTAAGCGCGGCTTGGTAGCCAATCTTCAAACGCGCGCCGGTGATATAGGCGGTGCGCCCGCTCATGTCGGTGGTCTGGAAGCGCTTGGTGTAATTGTACTCGGCGCACGCCGGACACATGTCATCGTAAAAATGGTGCATCTGGGTGAAATCGGCTTTGCACACGTAGCAGGCCTGCGGCTTCGAAAGCACGCGCACGGGCGCGTCGGGTGCAGGCAGCGTGAGAGTCGGGGCGACGAAGACCGAAGACGCGCGCGCGGTCCGGATACCGGTCGCGGCGCGCAATTGCTTGTCTGCCTGCTGCGCCACCCGGCGCCGCTCCTTGCGCACCGCCTTCGACATTTTTTTCAGCTCAAATTTCTCAGGCCGGGATAGGCGGCCTGCCGCGGCGATAAGGCGCACGCGCTCCGCGCGGGGCAGGCCCACGGCCCATTCAGGATGCTCAAAGAGAGCCTCCAGGGTCTCGGCTGCGCGGCGGATGTCGTTAGGATCGATCACGCGGCGCGGTCGCTGAACGGAGGATGGTAAATAAACTGGATCGTGATACCGTCAGGATCCTGGGCGTAGAAGGAGCGCGCCCCGTCCCGGTGCGTTTTAAGCGGCTTAACGATATTAACCCCCTTAGCTTGTAGAAAAACGTGCCAGGAGTCTACGTCCACGGGCCGCTTCAGAAAAATGCCGAAATGATCGAGATTGGACTCCATGCGCACGCCCTTGACGAGGGCAGATCCCTTCTTATGGAGCGCGATGTTATCGCGTCCGTTCATCGTCAAATAGAGATTGTCGGGGTCTGGATTCCATTCGATCTGGTAGCCGAGCAGGCCGCAATAAAATTTGGAAGAGCGCTTGATATCCTCGACGAGGAGTGCCACATGATGGATGCCGAGCAGCGCGGGTAGTTCCATACGGACATGATATAATCTATACGGCCATGATCGAAACCCCATTAAAGCCTGCGGCTTTAATCAGATATGTCCCCGACGTGTTCTCCTATCGGCGGCGGAAGACCCGTGTCGTGATGGTAGGCGACGTCGGCGTGGGCGGCGACAATCCGGTGCGCCTGCAGTCGATGACGACGACGGATACTTTGGACGTCGAGGCGACGTTCCGCCAGTCTGTGCGCATGATCGAAGCGGGATGTGAGATCGTCCGCATTACGGCCCCGACCGTCGACGATGCCCGCGCGATCGGCAAGATCAAGGAGAAACTGGTCAAAGCCGGACTTAATCAACCGATCGTCGCCGACATCCATTTCAATCCCGCCGCCGCCGCCGAGGCTGCCGAATTTTGCGAGAAGGTGCGCATCAACCCGGGCAATTTCGTCGACACCAAGCGCTTCGCGGTCAAGGAATACTCCGACGAGGCCTATGCGGCTGAAATTTCGCGCATCGAAGAGCGCTTCACCCCCCTCGTTGAAAAGCTCAAGCGCCTCAAGCGCGCGTGCCGGATCGGGACGAACCATGGTTCGTTGTCCGATAGGATCATGAACCGCTATGGCGATAGCGCGCTGGGTATGGTCGAGAGCGCGCTCGAGTTCGCGCGCATCGCTGAGAAGAATAACTACCGCGACCTGATTTTCTCGATGAAGGCCTCCAATCCGAAGGTAATGATCGCCGCCTATCGGCTCCTGGTCGCGCGTCTAGACGAACTCGGCATGGACTACCCCCTGCACCTGGGTGTTACCGAGGCCGGCGACGGCGAGGACGGCCGCATCAAGTCCGCGATCGGCATCGGCTCGCTTTTGGAAGACGGCTTGGGCGACACGATCCGAGTTTCCTTGACCGAAGATCCCGAGTTTGAGATTCCGGTCTGCCGTGAACTGGTCAAGCCGTTTAATAATCGGCCAGAAGAGCCGCGGCGGCCCGAATCCAAGAAGACTGCGATCCATTGCGCTGATTTCTACAGCTACGCGCGGCGCAAGTCAGATTATTTTTCAGTGGGACCGATCATTATCGGCGGCCAGCAACTGGTGCGCGCTGTGCTGCGCGTTCCCACGGCGATGACCGCCCCCCAACTTCTTGCCGCCTATGAGGCGCAGCTCAAAAAAGCGCAGGGCGCCGATCCCGAGATCGTGGAATTTTCCGTACATGACGAGCAGTCGCTTACGTGCTTTCAGACGCTGCGAGAGTCGTTAAGAACGGAAACGTCCCGACTGGCATTTCTTGCCCGTGTGCAAGGACAGCTCGATCTTGCGGTGAAGGCCGCCGCGAGCGCGGACATGGTATGCTGGGCGGCTGCGATCGAAGCGCAATACGGCGCCTATTTGGATGCGCTCAAAGAGCGTGGCGTCGCCAATTGTATCGAGGCCGAAGACGCCGAGGCGGCACGCAAACTTGATGCCGCATCGCGATATAAAGGCGTTGCGACTCTCGTCTCTATGGGCGGAACCGACGCGTCAAAAATTCTTCACGAGTACCGATTATTCGCAGCGACCGGCGCTTCGTCGCCCGTCCTGATCCGCGCCCCCCGTCAATCGTCTCCCGAAGAGCAGGTGCTGAGATCTGCGACCTTGATCGGAGGCCTTCTCTGCGACGGAATCGGCGACGCGGTTCTCATTGACGCGGACCTCCCATTCGAGCGCAACGTGGAGCTACTGTACAACACCCTGCAAGGCGCGGGTGTGCGCATCACCAAAACCGAATTCGTATCCTGCCCATCCTGCGGACGCACCTTATTCGATTTACAAACCACGACTGAACGCATCAAAAAGCGCACCGGCCACCTTAAAGGCGTTAAGATCGCAATCATGGGCTGCATCGTCAACGGTCCCGGCGAGATGGCCGACGCGGATTTCGGCTACGTCGGCGGCGCGCCGGGAGCGATCAATTTATACGTGGGTAAGGAATGCGTCCAGAAGGGCATTCCCATGGACACGGGCGACGACGCCCTCGTCGAGCTGATCAAGAAGCACGGCAAGTGGGTCGAGCCGACCCCTCAGTAAAGCAGGTACGGCGTGCGGCGGCGTTCAAAATCCTTGGCGCCTGAGGTGAAAAGCCCGGTCAGCTGTTCGACGCTGGCATTGCGCTCGTAAAGTTCACGAAAGCGGTCGGTTCCGACCATTTTCTTGACCTCAGGCCACTTCCATAGAACGTCTCCCGGATTAATTTCGCGCAGGGCGACCGCCAGTGCTACGAAGACGGCGGTGGGCCGCAATTTCGCGCGATCGGTGACCGTTATTCTTACGCCATGGCAATCGACTCCTGAAAATACCGATTTAGTGGGTTTAAAATCTTGGGTGGTAAATTCCACGCCCTCAAGGTCCATGGTTTTGAGTTTATCGACGACGAGCGACGACTTCATCCACGGCGCGCCTATCCATTGAAAAGGAATGGGCGTTCCGCGGCCGACGGAGACGCTGGGATCGGCGGATTCAAACATGCCGATGCCGGGGTACATTGTTGCGGCGGCGAGGTCCGGGATATTCGGAGACGGCGGCGTCCAGGTCAGGCCGGTCTGGTCGTACCATAAACCGCGCGACCAGCCCTGAAGTTTAACGACGGTCAACTTTGGATTATGAACTTCCGAGTTGTACATTGTCGCCATTTCACCGGAGGTCAATCCATGGCGCACGGAAACCGGATAATAGGTCGTCGGAGAAACTTGGCGCAACGACATGTCCCCCAAGATCGGGCCCTCGACGATGCTGCCGGTCAACGGGTTCGGGCGGTCAAGGACCATCATCTCAATACCGGCAGCCTTGGTTTCCTCCAGCGCCATGCCCATGGTCGCAAGATAAGTGTAAAAACGGGCGCCGATGTCTTGTATGTCGAAGACAAGAACGTCTAGATTTTTGAGATCTTCCTGCTTGGGGCGCATGCTTCCTATTACCGAGCCGTAGAGACTGCGCACGGTAATGGACCTCCCGGCCAAGGTGATGGCCGAATCCTTGATCACATCGTCTTCGCTGGACCCCGTGATCCCGTGTTCGGGCGAAAAAATAATCTGGAGGTTGAGCCCCGGCGTTCCGGCCAAAATCTGGGCGGTGCTTTTCCCAGAACGCGTTTTACCCGTGGGATTTGTGATCAGGCCGATGCGCTTTCCCCTGAGGGGCGAGAAATGGTCCGCTTCGAGTACGTCTATCCCGCACATGACCTGTGCCGTCGATTGGGCGATCGGCGCCAGAAGGAGTAATGCGCAGAAAAAAATCAATCCACTTTGTTTCATGAAGTCTCTCCGTCGAGCGCCGGCGCTAGCGCCCAACCTATCGCGAACGTCCCCGCCGTTCCGAGGATCACCAGCCAGCTCCATCCGAGGGCAATGACATGGTACTCCGATAACAGAAGCAAAGCCGCGTTGGCCACCGCCATTATCACCATCGCATATGAGACGGCTTTGTCGCCTTTGCGTTTTGTCAGCAGGCCGAGCAAAAATACGCCGAGCATCGAACCGTAGGTCACGCCGCCAATTTTGAACGCGAGCCACAACATCTTGTCGAAGAAACTGAAGAAGTAGGCGGTCACGGCCAGCGCGAGAGCGAACAGACCTACACACACTCGCGACAGCCGAAGGTAATGCTCTTGCGAGGCATGAGGATTGACCAAAGGCTTGTAAAGATCATTGACGAACACCGCGGTCAACGACGCCAGTGGGGAGTCGATTGAGGCCATCACGATGGCGGTAAGAACCGCGCCGCGCATGAAGCGCGGCATCAGGGTCGCCGCGAAGTGAGGATAGATCGTGTCGAGCTTGGCGGGCAGCGCCAGTCCCGGATGTTGCTTGTAAAAAACGAACAGCAGGGTCCCGACAATGAAAAAGATGAGCAGCGTCAAGAGTGAGCCGCCGATCGACAATAAAATCGTTTTCTGGCTTTCGCGCCGAGTCTCGACGGTCAGCAATTTCTGCGTCATTTCATGGTCGGTCCCGAAAGTCGCCGTGGAACCAACAAACCCGTTGAGAAGAGCTACCCACACGATATTCGGATTGCCGAAGAATTTGCTCAAGAAGCCGGGCTCCGACAGGCTCGGTCCCCAATTAAAAACGTCCATCTTTCCCGACTCCCGGGCCAGATGGAGCGCCGCCGGAATTCCCCCGTCGATGTGGTGTAACAGATAGAGAATCGTCAGGATGCCGACGCCGAGGAAGGTTGCGGCCTGCAACACATTCGTCCAAACGACGGATTCAATGCCGCCGTACGAAATATAAGCGACGCTGATGGCGGTGAAAAGAAGGATCGTCGGGATGATATGCCATCCCAGAAGCACGCTGACCGCCACGCTTGCGGCCATTAAGCGCACGCCCGAGGCCAGAAGCCTGGTCACGAAGAAGAAACCCGTCGCCGTGTATTGGCTGCGCGGACCGAAGCGTTGGCGCAAGAATTCGTAAATGGTAGTGCTGTTGTATTGGTAAAACGCCGGAATAAACAGGAAGGCGATGAGAATGCGCGCTCCAGTGGAACCGATGAAAAACTGCAGATACGCCCAGTTTTCGCGGAATGTCGTCGCGGGAACGCCGATGATCGTCATCGCGCTGATTTCGGTCGCGATGAATGAAAGCATCGCCGCCCACCAGGGAATGCGCCTACCGCCGAGAAAGAAATCATTTGTGCTTTTAGCGCCGCGTCCGCCCCACCAACCGATGACGAACATCAGGAGCAGAGTCGCCGCCAATACCGAGAAGTCGGCCGTGGTCAGCGTCGTGCCCGCCGAGAACCAGGAGGTGCTTTCGTCGTTCATTATTTTCCCTCTCGAAGTGCGGTTGCCGCCGCTTCTTGTGCCGCGTCGGCCCGCGAATAAACGCACAGCCCGGCCGTCTTCCGCGGCAAACCCGATAACACGAACGGGCTGCCGAAACTAACAACAGTTCCGCCTGGCGCGGCGCTCATCGCGGCGGTCATCCGCGCGCGGATAGGCTCGGGAAGCCGAATTCGGCCGGAATAGGCGCGCGGACCGACAAATACTCCGGCGACCAATGATTCTTTTTTTCTCGCTGCGCCATTGTCCGCTAGACGCACGCGGATCCCGGAACGCTTGAGTGCGCGCAAGAAGGCCTGGCCTTCAACCGCGCCGGACTTCGATTTTTGCGGCTCAAAGTACGCGATGGATGGCGACAGCGAGTATCGCATCGGATTCACCCACGTTTTACAGGCGCCGAATAATTTCGCGGCCTGGCGACGATGGGTCGCGCCTCCGACCGTCGACAGCGACGCGGACGCGGGACGCATACGCGACAGCGCCCGCTCCAAGCGGCGTTGCGCGTGGTCGCAAAGTCGGGCAAGAACGATGTCGTGCGCGGCCTCGGCGCGCAGGTCGGTGACGAGCCGGCCGGGGTCTTGTGGCACGAGCAGGATGTCGGTGCCGCAGCGCAATGCGAGCAAGGCCGCGGAGCGCTCGCCCCAATGCTTGGCGATTGCGCCCATGTTCAGCGCATCTGTAACGATCAGCCCTTTCATGCCCCAGCGCCTCAAGAGCGCCGGTCCCACGCCGGACAGCGTCAAAGGCAAGCGCGAGGCGTCCAGCGCCGGGACGACGAGGTGACCGAGCATGACGGCGTCGGCCGTGCGGGCCAAGGCCTTGAACGGCACCAATTCTCGTTTTTCCAGGAGTCGACGGGAGACCTTAACCGTCGGCAAATCCAAATGCGAGTCCGCAGTTGTGGCCCCATGGCCCGGGAAGTGTTTTAAGCAACCGAGAGCGCCGCCGGCCTTGAGGCCCGCCATGTAGGCCCGCGCCAGCCTGGTCGTTTCACTGGGAGCGGCGGAAAAAGCGCGGACGTTGACGATCGGATTTTTGGGCTCGCTGAGTAGGTCGACCACCGGTGCGAGGACCCAGTCGACACCCATCGCTCGCGCCTCGCGGGCCGTGATAAAGCCCTTTAGGCGTGCCGCTTCAGTCGATCCGCTCGCCCCGATCCCGAGATTCGTGGGCAGGGGCGTCGAGCCCGGAACATGTGCCCAGGCCCCCTCTTCGTAATCGGCGCAGATCAGAAGTGGATGCGCGGCCGCGCGTCTTAGTCGCCTTATTAGCGCGGCTACGGTTTTAGGCGTCCCGCGATACAGGCAAAATCCGCCGACACCGAGTCGCGCCAATTTTTCTGCGTTCTTCGGATCGTCTTTGCCTATGGTGAAGCCGGGAAAAACGAGGCGGGCAGGATCCACGTATCGATATTGCCTTTTCTCGCCGTCGAGCGGCAACCGCAAACAAACTATAATGGTGAGCAAAATGACAAGCCCTCGATTCGCGGTATTGGCGCTTTTCGCGTCGGTTTTTGCAGTGGCTTGCGCCTCTCAGCCGATCTCAAAAGCAGCGCCTCCCCGCTCCCTTATCGTTGTTTCAACCGGCACGGGCCTGGCGTTGGAGGCGTCCCCCGAGTTTCCCCCGGCCACTTTCAACGCCAAGCGCGAGATGCGCGCGGGCTGGATCGTCGGTTGGCGCCAAATGATCTCGACGGCGGCCATCGACGACGCCATCGGCATGGCGGAGGCGGCGGGCCTGAACACTTTATTTGTCCAGGTGCGCGTCAACGCGGACGCGTATTACCGCTCGGAGCTGGTTCCGCGCGCCGAATCCTTGCAAGGTCAGCCGGCCGAATTCGACCCGTTGGGTTACGCCCTTAAACGCGGCCACGAGAAGGGCTTCCAAGTGCACGCGTGGGCGAATTTGGGCATCGTCTGGCGCAGCACCACGCCGCCGAGCGCCGCAAACCATATTTTCAACGCCCATCCCGATTGGGTACTGCGCGACGCGAACGGCAAGATGTCGACGCCCCGCCCCGATGACCCGCAACCCGGCTATGTCGAGGAAAATTTCTGGATCAACTGGGGCCATTCTGAGGCGCAAAAGCACCTCGCCAAAGTCAGCGGCGAGATCGCTCGGCGCTATCGCGTCGACGGCATCCATTTCGATTTCGTGCGTTTCCCGGCCCGCATGGGGCCGCGGACCGTCGGCGTAGGTTATGACCCCGTATCCGTCGGGCGCTTCAAGGCCGAAACCGGACGCGAGCCCGCCGAGCACACGCAGGCGTGGGACGAGTGGCGGTTCGCGCAGGTGACGGCGACATTGAAGTCGTGCCACGAGGCGATCTTGCGCGCACGTCCGGCAACGGCTGTCTCGGCCGCGGTCTTGGCGGCGTGGAACCTCGCCTATGGCCGCAACTTCACCGGTTATCGCGGCTGGATAGACTCCGGTCTGCTCGATTTCGCCGTCCTGATGTCCTATTACAAGGATCGCACTCAAATCTGGCAAAGCGTGCTGAACGCCCGCGAAATCGTCGACAGTCGCCGCGTCGTCATGGGACTCGACATCTCGGCGGTCTCCCCCGAAACGGCGGCGCGGGTGATTCTTTTCTCCCGGGAACAGGATTTGAAGGGTTATTCGCTTTTCGCCTTGGACCACATCGTGCTCAAAGACCCTTATCCGTATCTAAGCCGGTTCAAATCTCTGGCTGCGGCCGCCGACGACGGACGTTATAAGTCGCGCGAGCCGCTGTGGAACCGTGTGGCCGTCGTCGACGACGAGCATCGCACGTTTGCGCTGCGTTTCTACAGCCGCACCGGAAAAACCAAGCTCGTCGTCTATCCCCGCGGGCTGACTAAGTTGAGCTTTTCGCTCAATGATCGCGAATTCGCCCCGTTGACGTTGTCTGGCATCGCGCCGGTCGCAATCGATTTAAGCCCTTGGCTCGAGCCCGAGAAACGAGAAATCATGGCCAACCACGATTTCACATTAAATGCGACGGTCGAAGGCCCGCCCGATTCCTTTGGGGAAATATTCACCGTCGACTATTACGGCGAGTCGACTCCAGCGCGTTAGCGCGTGCGGGCCGGAAACTTTTTAAGCAGCAAATACAGCTCGCCTTCATCCCAGACGCGCGCGGCCTCGGCCTTCGCCTGCGGGCCATGGCCGAGGTAAAGATCGACCCGGCCCGGCCCGAGTATCGCTCCGCCAGTGTCCTGGGTGAACGCCAATCGCGAGGTCTTCGATTTCCCTAAGACCCGGCCTTGTTCGTCGGCTTGGGCCATCGAAAACGAGATGAACGCAGGCAGCCCGAGTGCCGTCGCGCGCGGGTCGACGGCGAGCGACCGACCGGGAGTGAGGGCTTGTTGTATAGTGCCGAAAGGCTCGCCGTCCGCGGGTGCTTCACCGATGTCGAAAAACACGTAGCGAGGATTCTGGCTCAGAATCCAGGATTCGCCTTCCGGATGCTCGGCAAGATATTTTTTCAGCGTCTCCTTGTTGACGTCCTCGCGGCGCATCGCACCGGAACCGACTAAGGCCATCCCGGCGCTTTTGTAGGGAAGGGCGTTGTTTCCCGCGTATTTGGCGATCATCAACCGTCCATCGGGAAATTGCAGAAGTCCGCCGCCTTGGATGTGCAGATCGAGGCGGTCAAACTGATTTTCAAGCCATGCCCTCTCGAGTTTCTTGCCTTCCAAAGCCTTGGCCACATCGATCGTGCGGCGGTCGAAATAGGGGACGACCTTGCCGCCTTCGATGCGCGCAGTTAGAGAGTCCCCCTTGTATTTGGGATTGAAAGCTTCCAAGTCGATATTGACAAGATCGGGCGGGCGTCCATACAAAGGGAAGGCGAAACGCGCGGTGCGCACCGGACTGGCGGGGAGCACCGGTTGATAATAGGACGAGAAAAACGCTCCCGGGCCAGTCGTTCCCGCCACGCGAAAAAGGTCAAATTCAATTTGGAGCCGAGCGACGAATTCTTCGGGCGTCTTCGTCTCTTGCCGTGCGCGCAACAAGGCTTCGACGCTCTCGATCACTTGTTGGGTGTTGAACGTGCTGTCGGCGACGACGAAGCCCTTGTCGCCCAGCCCCTTGAGATACGCAAGATCCTTTTCGACGGCTCTGGACAAGGAGGCGGCATCCAAGTCGTCACGCAGCGCGGGCCATTCCTTGGCGGGAACGCGGCGTACTGGCGGTGGAGCGACGCGTTCAACAATCGGACTGGGAGTGATGCAGGCCGACATAGCCAGCGCGGTGGGTAAAACAAAGGCATATATTTTTATTTGCATCGAGGAGAAAAGTCTAGAAAATATGAGGGACTGATGGACCGTATGTTAGTGTGTCCGGACACAGTAGGGTACGGTTAAAAATAGTATTGGGCGGTGAGCAGCGGTTTGTTCGGGAGTCGCCCATATTCCGATTGCTTGTCTCCCCCGAAACGCTGGAACGCGGCGGTAAGATAAAGGTCCTTCAGCGCATTCCAGGTGAGTGAAGGGGTAAAAAATGTCGACCCGTCGTCCGCGTTGATGAGACAGAAAGCCTCGAGCTTCAGCAGCGGGTGGATGTCCTTGGCGAGAGACGCCCCGAAGTAGTTCTGCGCGACGGATATTTCCCGACCGGTACGGACGGGCGCAAAATCATAGCGACGCGGATCGGTCTGGCCGTTGCCGGCATGGAAGTACTCGATCACGAAAGCCGCATTTTTAAGCGCTGCGATCTTCGTCTCGTCGGCAAAGGTGTAGTCCCAGCCGATTCCCGTCTTCCAGTACGGCGTGCGCCATTGTGGATGAAAATATCCCCATTCGCCGTGCAAAGTCCCGTTCGCCACGGATCCCGCGAAATCTCCCCCCACCAGGAACGCCGCGGTTGAGCCGGCGATTTTACCGCCGAGAAGCGACGCGTCCCAGCCGGCGACATTGCCGCGACCGCGCGCGAGCATTTGATGGTCGACCCAGCGGTCTGCCGCCGCCCACACCCACTCGGCCTGGCCCAAGGCTCCGACGCCGGCGCGAGCGTATAATGCGTCCACCCCGCGCCGCTCCTCGCGCTCGATGGACGTGGGCAGATAAGGATTGAGTACGTCGGTGGGATTCCAGATTTTTCCGGTTCCCCAAGCGATGCGTTGGCGTCCGGCACGGACGGTGCCGGCCTCGTTTTCCAGGCCGATCCAGGCTCGGTATGCGCCCACGCCCAGACCGTTCGTGGTTCCGGTCGAGATCGTTTTTTGCATGGTCAACCAGGGTTTGGGAGGTGAGAATCCGAAAGTCTTGAAGTCCTGCGTACGGAAGTAGGATCCGACGGCTTCTTGGACATCAAAATCGAGGCGTGCCACGAAAGGCCCGTCTTTTTCATCGACGCTTAAGCGCGCGCGGGAGGTATTGAGATTGTAGGGGCGGTCGTCGAGGACGCCGGCCGACCATTCTTCGATGGTCTTAAGATAACCGGAGACCTTCGTTTGTGCAGCGGTAGGAGCGCTGAGCAGTGCCAGTGCGCACAACGCCTTAACGGAGTTCTTCACCATGGAGTTCGCCATCAAGCATGTGCACGACGCGCTTGGCGCGCGCCAAAACGGCCGGGTCGTGGCTGGAGAAAATGAACGTGACGCCGTGATCGGCGTTTAAGCTTTGCATCAAGTCGAGCAGGGCCGCGCCGGTCTTGGAATCGAGGTTTGCAGTAGGTTCGTCGGCCAGGATGAGCCCCGGGCGGTGGATGATCGCGCGGGCGACGGCGACGCGTTGCTGTTGCCCCCCCGAGAGTAGGTCGGGCCGGCGATCCGCGTAATTTTCCAAGCCCACCCATTTCAACGCCTCGCGAGCGGCGTCGCGGCGCTCGCGAGGTCCCACACCTTGGAGCACGAGCGGATATTCGACGTTTTCAATCGCGGTCAGCACCGCAATGAGATTGTAGGACTGGAACACGAATCCGAGGGCGCGACGACGGAAATCCGAGAGCTGTTCGGCTGGCAGTCGTGCGACGGAGCGGCCCTCATGCAATATGTCGCCTTTGGTCGGGTAATCGAGCGTCCCGATCAAATTGAGCAACGTCGATTTTCCCGAACCGGATGGGCCCGCGAGAGCGGTGAACTCGCCGCGCTCGATTTTAAGGTTCACGCCGTGCACCGCGGCGACGTTGGTTCCACCGGGATATACCTTCTCGATGTCACGGACTTCGACGAGCGGCGAGAGATGCGCTTTATTGGGCATAAATTGCGGCGTCGCGAATAAATGCGAAGCTTTCATGAAAAAGCGACCAGCACTTGTAAGGATAATAGCGCCCGGGGGAGTAGCTTGATATTGGTATTGTCCGGACGCAAAGATCTGGTTTTTGCTGGCATAAGTATCGCTTGCCTCGGTGAACGTGGAGACTGTCCGAGACGATGAAAATCGTGTCGACTGGAATGAGCAGGGGCAGGGAATTCGTCACATTTTCCCACGTGTTGTGCGACCGGCGTTCGAGCGCGATCTGGGAAATGGGTATGCCCGCAGCATGGGCGAGGTCGCCCATCACTTCTGCCTCGATGGACGAAGAATGCGGATTCCCGCCCGAGAGCACCATTTGATCGCAGCCGGCTTTCTTCATTAATTTTGCGGCGACTTCAACACGTTCGCGCTGCATCGGGTGCGGACTGCCGTCCGCGCGAGCGGGAAATCCAAGGACCAGTATGGAGCAGGTTCCGCTGTCGGTTCCAACAGAGCGGCTTCCCAGGAAGGCGATCCATTGCGCAAATTCCGGTAGGAGCGCCATCAAGAGAGCAAAGATGAAAAATTTGAGTCGGAAACGAAACTTAAACATGACGCAGAGCCTCGGCGGGCTTGAGCCTCCCGGCGCGCAGCGCCGGCGGGAGGGTCGCCAGCAGCGTCACGAAGTAAACCGTGCCGCAGGCGAACGCATGCTGTGCCCAGGCCGGGCGCAGATAAATAATGGACGGAAACGGTAAAAAGTATTTGAATGCGTCGCCGACGGGCAAGCGCAGGCCGGTGCGGCCGAAATGAGCGATCAGTATCGCGCCGATGCCCAGACCCAAGATCGTGCCGACCGCGCCTAGAAGTGCTGACTCCATCATGAGCAGGCGTATGATCCACCGCGGCCGCGCGCCGATGGCCATCAGCACACCGAACTCGCGCACGCGTTCAAATAGACTCATCAACTGCGTGTTGAGAACTCCCAAGGCTACGATCGCGAAGACGACGAAGAGAACGATGGTCAGGATCCCGTCTTGGAAGGCTTGGATGCCAATGATTTCCTTGTCGATCGATCGCCAACTGAGCGCGCCGACGGCGCCGGGACCGAGTTTGGCGTCCAAATCGGCCGCCACGGCCGCCGATTCGTTGATGTCCTTAAGTTTAATGACTAATTGGTTGGCCTGGCCCGGCCGACCCACCAACTCCTGCATCGCCGAAAGCGGTATCCACACCATTTGTCCATCGAAAGATTCGGAACCGGTCTCGCTGATGCCCACCAGGCGGAATACTTCCGCCCCCATTGAGCCGTCGGCGGCCTGCGCCATCACCACGATTTTCTCGCCCATACGTACGTCCAAGCGGTTGGCGATCTTTCGCCCCATCACTACACCTTTCGGCTGTCCTTCTAGATATGTCCCTTCTTTGATGTAGCCGGCCATGTCGGTGACCTGACGCTCTTTTTCGGGTTCAACGGCGCATATCAAGGCGCCCAGCGACATTTTCGGCGCGGAGACGAGGCCCGTGATCTGGATGCGCCGTCCCCAGGCCAACACGCGCGAGTCGGCGTCAAGAAGCGCGGCACCGCGCGACGGATCGGCGATGAACTTGTCCGGGAATTTTGGCTCATCGACATCGCGGCGCTGGATACGCACGTGGCCGGTGAACGATGCTGTCGCTTTTTCGATCAATTGCTGCTGCAGCGAGCGCATCATGCTCTGCCCGAACATAATCGCGGCCAAGCCGAAACTCATCGCCGCGACATTGATCAGCGAGCGGCGACGGTTGCGCCAGACGTTGCGCCAGGCAAGATGAAGCATCGAAGGCGGATTCTATCATTTACCCCTTACCCGGCCCATTAGGCCTTCCGGCCGTCGAAAGATAGGTCGAAGGTCTCTATGCAGGCAATGGAGCGGCCCGGTAGGATACCGCCGATGCGTTTTTCCTTGACGGCTGCCGCGATCGTCCTTATTGCCCCGTACTCCGGCGCGGTTAAGTCGGCCTATCCCGAGCGCGTCCGGCAGTACCCGGGCGGTATTCTCATCAACTTGCCGGTGACGTTCGAGTTGAGCCGCGTCGCGTTCGGGCGCTTGCCCCAGGAACTGATGGAGACCTCCGTCAGCGATTGGCCCGCCGCTTTGGAGCGACGCGCCGCGGAGTTGGACGGTGGAAAACCAGCGTCGTCCGAAAGTGTGCAGTCGCGTCACCGGTTGTTGCAGGAAGTTCTGGACGCGGATATTGCCGTCGCCGGCATGGATATCCCCGAACCGGATAAGAGGCTTTTACGCCGCGATTTGCACCGATTGTCCGGACGCTTCGAGCGCGCTTACGCGGAAGACAAACGTGCCCTCCTGGACCGCGTCTCGGCGCAGGTAGATCGCGCCGGCGAGCTCGTCGGTCGAACATGGACTTTGCCTCTCGAAGACGGTTCGGTGTTGGCCGTCAAATCGCAACAAAACGTGCAGTACGAGGCGTCGATGATGGCGCGCAGCCGGCTTTTCGGCCTGCCAACGCCGATTCCGCTTTCGACAAAGTCCTGGATTCTGGCGGGCAAAACGAGGCGCGCCCTGACCTATTTGGTCCCGGCGTCGCAGGCGCGGGATTATTTCAGCTACCACGGCTCCCCCCTCTCCGGCCCCGCCGAAGAACGCGCGGCCGGTGTCCGGTCGTCGGCGTTGCTTGCGATCGAACAATTGGCGACGCTGGAAAGGCACGGCCATTTCCATTCGTCCTTGGCCGCGATGTCCCACACCGAGGCGCGATGGGAATGGGACTATTGGCGGGTCGACGACATGCTTTTTTTCCCCATCCGATTCGGCCCGAGCAGCATCACCCATTGGCCGGAGACGCTGCTTTATCCGAATTTGCGCGCCAGCGGACTGGCGGATTACGAGCATGTGGAGGAGTGGAAGAGGAAGCCAAATGAACGGGCACCGATCTACGGTCAAAATTTGTCCGAGTGGGCCCTCGCGACGATGAGGGGCGCGTTCGAGAACGACATGTCCGCGGAGTCGGCCGGCCGCCTCGTCGCGGACGGGTTGCTGCTTTGGGCGAGATTGATGGTGCCTCGCGCCGCGTCAGAGGCCGATTACGCGCGTCTTCGCTCGGTGACGGCGTCCTTCGCGAGGCGATTTTACTTCGTCGAGCGAGTCGACAAGACTTCTCTTTCGGTGCTTGCGTTTGGCAGGCTGCCGGGCCTCGTGATCCATTCGCTGTTGATGAACGCGATCTCCCCGTTGGTTCAAACGACCCAGGAGGCGAGCGTCGCGCCGAATAAATTCGATGGCGGCGTTCGCCGCGTGTCCTTCGAGATTCTCGACCTCGGCATGGGTTATTTGGTCCTCGTGGGCGCTGTTGTGGGCCTCGTTTACTCCCTCATGGCATGGTCGCTGCTGCCGCTCGCCTTCGTTGCGGCCGTACTGGCCGTATGGTTTGCGGCCAAGTACTTGTTGTATATGCTCGTCACCCGGCCGTTGATGATCAGGAAATTGCGCCGGCCGTGGATCGTTAGGCCCCGGACTTCTGCAGCCGCTGGTAGCTGAAGAAGTCGTCGCCGAGAGGGATATCAAATTCGAGTTCTTGATATTGGAGCGTAGTGCGTCGGCCCTTCTTCGTTGCCGGCAGGCATTCCAAGCGCGCGGGAACGCGCCGGCCGCCGAGCATCTTGATATCGGACAGCGTGATGGTGCGTATCAACTCCCCGCGCTCGGAATAGTCCTCTTCGCGTAAACCAACGACGGCTTGGTCCGCGTCATATAAGGCGATCTCGGAAATGACCTTTCCCCACACCACCGGCGCGTCGGGTTTGGGCGTGGC
This sequence comes from Elusimicrobiota bacterium, assembly GCA_031423795.1. Classification (GTDB taxonomy): domain Bacteria; phylum Elusimicrobiota; class Elusimicrobia; order UBA1565; family UBA9628; genus GWA2-66-18. The sequence continues at coordinate 49,767 of JANPGH010000015.1, forward strand.
TTCGATGCGATATACGGTCCGATCGGTCTCCTTACGCGTTGATAGGAGTTTATGCGTGTAGTCCTTGACGATGGAATCCGCCTTGACGATGTCCTCGTAGGTGAAGTCCGAGCCTTGCCAAGCGGAATGCATCATGGTGGCCGGGATTTTGATCACGCGCTCCACCTTAGGCATCCACAGCCACATTTCGTTGCGCCGGCGCAGGGTCGTCTGTCCCCGGTCCTTGGCCGGAGCGCGAATCACGAGAAAGGCGAAATTGCGATCCTTATTCCAACCCTCGACTTCGAGAGAGCGTTTCCAGTCGGGGGTTTCGATGGTCATCGTCAGGCGTCCGCGGCTGGAATCGCCGCGCAAGGCCTTGTTGGCGCGATCGATCAGGGCCTTTACGTCGAGATCGGCCGCCGATATAAAAGGTGCGAGGAAAACGAGCACGGCGAGGAGAGGCGTCACGTCGATATACTACAAAAGGGCGTCGGCGATACGTTGCCAAGCTTTCATTTTCCGCTGCAGCGGTATAGAGGCGTTTGCCGGAGAAGACGAGGGCAGTGCTACGATCGTCATTGCGTCCGGGAGAGACGGGCATGCCTTGACGAATGCGGCGGCGGCTTTGGCTCCATTGAGGAAAACGAAGCGCACGCCAGTTTTTTGGATCAAGTGGAGAATTGGATTATGGCGTTCGTCGCGAATAGAGGCGTCTCCGGGAAGCGAACCCAGGACGAGAATGCGCGGACGACGGCCAAAGACGGGTGGAAATGAGCGTTTCACGTCTTCATTTTACTGAAATATTCTCGCAATATTATTTGAGCGCGCCCAGTTATATTACTGGGCCATGCACATAATCTGGTCGCTCGTTTTGGGAGTTGCCGTGGCCGCGTCCGCCGCTCCCGATGCCAGTCCCACATACAGCCTCGGGCAAGTCCTGGTCAAGTTTCGCGCGATGCCCTCAGGTATTGGACGAAGCCTGGCGTCTCAGCAGTTTTCGCTACTTTCGGCGTCGGCACAGGAGCTTCTCACTCGATACCAAGTGCAAAGTTTGCGCCGGATATTTCCGGCCGTGACCGCGAGCAGTACGACTTCGTTTTCCGCCATTCTGAACAAAAACGTGACGGTGCCCGATCTCTATGCCTGGTGCGTACTGCGTGTTTCCTCAACGACAGACATCACGGACTTGGCCGCACGGATGCGTCGAGAACCTCAGGTGGAGAATGCAGAGCCCAACTACTTCGTCAGCGCCTTGGAAACCACCCCGAATGATCCGTCCTTTGGCTTACAGTGGTTTCATAAGAACACCGGGCAATTTTCCGGAGGCCTGGCCGGGGCCGACCTCAGAAGCACGTTTGTCTGGAGTCACCTGACGGCCTCCACTGTCAAAATCGCGGTCCTCGACACGGGTATCAGCTCGACCCATGCCGACTTGGTCGCCAATACCATCGCGGGTCGAAACATCGTCGACAACAATGCGGTGACTGAGGATGGATACGGCCATGGGACGCATGTTGCCGGAATCATCGGTGCCCGGGGTAACAATGGCGTAGGAGTGGCCGGAATTCTATGGACCGCACAATTGATGCCCGTACGGGTTCTTGACAACTCGGGCACCGGCACCATGGCCGATGTCGCCGAAGGCATCGCCTGGGCGGCCGACAATGGCGCCAAAATAGAGAATATGTCCCTGGGCGGCACGGGCGCATCGAGCATCCTGGAAGACGCGGTGAATTACGCCTATGGCCTGGGCGTATTGATCGTTGCTTCCGCCGGCAACGACGGGACTGAAACCGTTCAATATCCGTGCCGCTACGACAATGTCGTTTGCGTGGCCGCCACCGATCATGCCGACAAGATCGCGACTTTTTCTACGCGCGGATCGTGGGTCGACATCGCGGCTCCCGGTGAAAATATTTTTTCGACTCTCGCCACCGGGGCGTGTCCGCTTTGCGACCCGACGGGCTACGGCTACCTAGATGGGACTTCGATGGCCTCTCCCATGGTGGCGGGAGTGGCCGGTCTCATACTGGCGAGACATCCGTCTTGGACGCCGACGCAGGTTCGCACCCAGATTCTGACCAATGTCACCGACATCAATGCTCGTAATCCCACTCTGACAGGCAAGTTCGGTACGGGAAGATTGAATGCGGCCGCGGCCGTGTTTCAAAAGCCGGCAGTGGTGACGAGCATCGCGTTGACTCCGGACAACACCAATATCGCTAACGGATCGATTATCACGAATTACGCGATGAGCCTTTCATCCGACGCCAGCGCTCCCCAGGTTCGTGTCAGTCTCATCAACCAGCTGAACCAGGAGTTGGGCGTGGGTACGACAACCCAGGTTATCGTTGCCGGAGAATTAAACGTGTCCGGGAACATCCATTTAGGCGCCATTTCAACCACCTATCCGTTGACCTCAAGAATTATTTTGCGCGCGACGTTGGTGGACGACTTTTTCACGGTCAGCAGTGACCTGAAAACTTGGAATTTTTCAGAAACAGAGAGCATTCCGGTCGGTGGAGCCGCAGCGGTTTGGAATCCCCTGTTCGATCCACGCAATCGTCAGAGTGCCACCGTGAGATTGACCTTAAATCGAGCGGGACATGTCCGCGTGCGCATATTCACGACGGCGGGACGATTGGTGCAAACGTTAGCCGATGAAGAGACTGCGGCGGGCGTGCGGACGTGGGATTGGTCAGGAACGAATACCCAAGGATCGCTGGCAGCCAGCGGTCTTTACCTAGTTCATATCCAGGCGCCCGGCGTCGATACGATCAAAAAAATGGTGTTGGTGAAATGAATTCGCGGGTCTTAGCCATTTTTATCGCTTGCGTCGCGCCATGCTGGGTGTATGCGGCGGCGGGCGCTGGCTCCACAGGCGCTCAGTTCTTAAACACCCCGGTCAACGCTCGGATCGTCAGCATGGGCGGAGCATTCACGGCGGTAAGCGACGACGTGGGCTCAATTCATTCCAATCCCGCCGGTTTGGCATTGCTGCGACAACAACAAATTAGCGCGATGTATCAAAAGCAAATCTCAGATTTGAAAACGGAATTTATTGGCTATGCCTTGCCGTTGCCAGATTTTGGGCTTTTTAGCGATTCCACCTTATTTCCAAATGACGGACGTCGAACCGCTTTGGGCGTTTCGCTCCTGATGTCGCAAAAGGGAGAGCTCGACTTGATCGAAACAAATTCGGATGGTTCCTTCTCGAATGCGAAGACGGTCTCCGCGGGATCGGACATGTTGGTGAGCGTAGCCTATGGCGCGGAAATCGGCGATTGGTTCGGTTCAGAGGAGCAATTGATCGGAGGAAGCGCGCGGTACCTGAAATCCACACTCGCGGGAAAATATTCAGCGCATACGTATTCTTTTGATTTGGGGTATCTGGCGGTCACGCAGGTGCCGGGACTGCGCCTGGGGTGCGCGGTGCAAAATATCGGAGGTGGCATTAAATTTAAGGAGGAAGAAGATCGCCTGCCGCTCACGTTTCGTCTGGGTACGGCCTGGATGCCTTTGGGTTCTAGCGAAGCTTCGCGTCGCTTGACCCTCGCGTTGGATGGAGGTTGGGATCGGGAAGGTCAACTCAGCGGCATGCTGGGCGTTGAGTATTGGTTTTACAAGCAGGCGGCGCTGCGCAGCGGCTACCAATTAGGAAACAATTTCCAGACCTGGAGTTTGGGAGTAGGATTTAAGTTGCCCGCAATGTTCCCCCCCGGCGATAGTTTTTGGGGAATCGATTACGCCTTCGTGCCCATCGGAGACCTTGGAGCGACCCATTATCTGTCTTTGTCCATGGAATTCGGACAATCACGCTCACGTCGTTAATTGGGCGCGCATTTACTAGAATCCTCGTCGTGAAACGGTGCGCGGTGATCCACGGCCACTTTTACCAGCCCCCGCGGGAAAATCCCTGGACCGGTGCGGTTGAACGCCAACCTTCCGCCGGTCTCGATCATGACTGGAACGCGCGCATTGCCCGCGAATGCTATCTTCCCAACGGCGAAGCGCGGGTGATGGACGCCGAGGGTAGTATCATCGACGTCGTCGATAATTATGCGTGGCTGTCGTTCAATTTCGGACCGACCTTGTTGGCCTGGCTGGAAACAGCACAGCCGCGAGCCTACGCGCGGCTGATTGCGGCCGACCGCGAGAGCGCGGCTCGGCTTGACGGTCACGGCAATGCGATCGCCCAGGCCTATCACCACACGATCCTGCCGCTGGCCCATCCTCGTGACCGTTTGACGGAGATACGCTGGGGCCTTAGTGACTTTGAAAAGCGCTTCGGACGGAAATCCGAGGGAATGTGGCTGCCCGAGTGCGCAGCCGACGACGCTACCTTGGCAGCGGTCGCCGCGGAAGGTGTCGCGTTTGTGATTTTGGAACCAAAGCAGGCGCAAGGCGTGCGGCCATTGCGCGGCGGAGACTGGACCCCCGCCGGGGATGGCCTTAACCCCGGGCAACCGTATCTATGGCGCGGACCGCAGAGCCAGTCGCTGGCGGTTTTCTTTTATGACGGACCGTCGTCGCGAACGGTTGCTTTCGAAGGGGCAATGCGCGACAGCCGCGCCTACGCCGATCGCCTGGCGGCACTCGTGCCCCCGGCGGCGGAAGACGGGCTGGCGCTGGTCGCGACCGACGGCGAGAGCTACGGTCACCATGCTCCGTTCGCGGAAATGGGCCTGGCGCATCTCCTGCGGTACGCGCTCAAAGAGAAGGGTTTGGAACCGGTGAACCTGGGTTGGTATTTGGCGCAGCATCCGCCGCGTTTCGAGGTGAAGCTTAAGGCCGGAGGCACTTCCTGGAGCTGCGCGCACGGTATCGAGCGCTGGCGATCGGATTGTGGCTGTGGCGCCGAGGGCGGGCGTCATCAACGTTGGCGCGCGCCGCTACGCGCGGCGCTCGAGGGTCTGCGCGACCGCTTGTCCGATGTGTACGAACAAAAATCGAAGAGCGTGCTGAACGATCCCTGGGCCGCGCGCGACGCGTACGTCACCGTCGCCATAGATAGATCCGATGATGTCTTGGCACGATTCATGGCGTCGTTCGCCCCCGACGTGTATGATGCGCCGGGCAGGACCCATGTGCTGCGCTTGATGGAAATGCAGCGCTATGCGCTGATGATGTTCACCAGCTGCGGATGGTTTTTCGACGAAGTCTCGCGTTTGGAACCCACCCAAATTCTTCTTTATGCCGCACGCGCCATCGAACTGGCGCGTGATTTGGGCGTCGACCTCGAATCCGACTTCGTCACGGCGCTGGCCCAGGTTCCCAGCAACGATCCGCAGATCCACGACGGCGCCGGCGTCTGGGAACGGCTCGTCAACCCGGAAATTCAGACACGCGACCATGTCGCGGCGCATTTTGCCGTTTCCCTTCTTTTCGACAAAAAGCCTTCGACTCGGGTGCAGGGCCGGACGGTTCGCGTCGAGAGTTTCTCCCGCCGCGGTGAGCGTAACGCGACAGTTGCCGCTGGTCGAGCGCGTTTTGTCGAGCCGGGCACACGCGATGAATGGACGCGCTCTTTTTTTGCAGCCGTGCTTCCAGGCCAACGTGTTCAAGCTTATGTGTGCGAAAGAGAAATCCCAGAGTCGAGTTTCGAAGGCCTGCTGGCCGACGCCGCCCGCGGGACGAACTTAGCCGGACTGCCCGCTGGCCGGCATTTCGCGCTGCGGGATTTGCGACCGGACGAGCGCGAGAAAATCCTCGGGCTGGTCTTACAGGGGCGGCTGCATCGATGGGAGTCACGAGCGCTGGAGTATTTGGAGGAGACCCTGCCGCTCGTCGAGCAGTATCGCGGGCTCGGTCTTTCCCTTCCCGTGAACCTCGGCGAGGAAGCGCGCCTAGTCTTGGGACATTTACTCGCCTATTTTGCCGGGCGTTTCGCCGAAGGCGACATGGCGGCGCTCGCGGATTATCTCGCCGCGTTAAGACGCGGGCGCGCGGTCGGGATCAATCCGTCGACGGACGGCATGGAGTTGTCTTGGGAACAGGGTCTATCGCGACTCCTCACTGAACTTGAGCGCGACTGGTCCCTTGAAGCCCTCAAGCGGCTCGGTGATGCGGTGGAACTCGCTGCGGAAGCGGGCTTCGACCATTGGCGGCCGGCTGTACAGACCCGATTTTTTCGTATATGGCAATCGCGGCCGTCCGCGGAGTCGATGTCGTCGGCCGCACGACGCGCAGCGACGGCGCTAGGAATCGCGGTGACTCAGCCCAATGACAGCGCCGCACCGGCGTACACTACGGCTAAGTAAGCCCAAAATCCGATCATCAAGAAGTGGATAAGTGTGTTCTGACGATTGTCGCGCCACAGCTTTGAATCGTAGACGAACAATTGAAAGTAAAGACGTGTCAGCCAAAAAGCGGCGATTCCCCACAACACGATGCGCGACAGTCTAGTTGGTTCGAGTAAGACGCCGGTCGCGAAGGCGGAAAGAGTTCCGAGCATGGCGACGACCAGAGCGATAAAGAAAGTGCCAATAAAATTAAGGCGGCGCCCGCCGTGCGTAAATGAAAGGCTGGGTTCAGCATTTGGCTCTGCGCAATGTGAATTGAAGCACGAAGGGTGTCGCACGACGCACATCTTCTATTTCCAAACCCGAGGCGGCAAACGTGCTCTCCCAAGTGCGACGGCCGAGAAAATGGAGGAAACCGGGACCGTACGCAAGGAAGTTCGCGAAATCTCGCACATGTTCGACGATGATCGCTCGGCCCGTGGGACGCAAAATGCGCGACAGTTCTCTGAAGAACGCTTCGCGGTCACAGTCGCGGCGAATCTCATGCGCGGCGAATACGAACGCGGCAACGTCGACGCTATCCGCGGCGAGTGGTATTTTTTCGGTGGAAATTGCAATCGTCCCGGGATAGGGTGTGGCCAGCCGCCGGGCGCGGGCGATCGATGGCGCGGTATGTAAGCTCGGGTCGTAGAAATCAAAAACATTTACCCGTGCACTTGGGAATCGGCTAACGACCGCCTCGGTCGCCGAATCCTCGCCGGCGTGAAAGATCGCGACATCTTGCGCCTGCTCCGCGGTTATTGCGTCTAGCCATGATCCGCGCGAAAGCGCGGAACGATCGTACACATAATGTGAGATGGCAAGCGAAGAGAGCGTCCATGCGGTGGCGACCGCCAGACCGAGCAGCGCATATTCCCGCAGAATTGGGAAACGCGCGCCCCAGCGCGCGCAACCCGCGATCGTGACGACATATACCAGGGCGGCAAGCAGGTACCACGGGTAGTTGTAGCGTACGATCTTAATCATGCCCGCGTAATCGTTCAAATTCATCGTGCCCGTGATGGCAGGGGATATACGTGTCCCGGTTCCCAACGATAGGGAATATTCTCGACCCAAAATGCGTTGGCCAGTCGTATGGGTGTGCCGCCGAACGCAGGCCCTTCCAGATAGCGGCATTCGGCGATCTCGACGCTAACTGGCTGGGGATCCCAATCCTGGCGTACGCCTTGAATCGCGACGATCGAATGGGTCTCATGCTCGTAATCGAACGTAAATGGCAAGGGACCCGAGAAATGCCGGGCGGTGGTCAAATCGGGGAAAGGCGAACCCTGGGGCGCAGATGCTGGACGGTCGAAAATCGCGCGGACGGTTAGATCGGCCTCGCCGGAATCCGTCTTGATCTCAACGATCATGTCTTTTTCGCCGCGACGCGTCATCGCTCGGCACAGGTGATAATTGTAATGCGTGAGCAGATTTCCGGCGGCGACCATGGTTCGGCTATCCGTGTCGCTGCGCAAGATTTTCAAGCCGCGCAAAATTTTGTCGTCCGGCAGGGTGAAACGGGTGAATATACGGTAGCCGGTCAAAAAGAAGTCTCGCCCCAGCAAGCTCGGCATTCCGACAGGGCGCAGGCCGCGGGTTTGGACCATAGCTATGGCCACGAAGCCGTCGCCGTGGTATGCGTCCAATTCTAAACCCGGCGGCAGCAACGGGCGCAGCACGGACTCGGGATACGCGAAAGTCAGGACCAACGAAAAATTAAAATGAGCCTGGATCGCAATCGGATGGCGGCGTAAGGAGGCAAGCATTTCAATGATTGCGCACAGCCGCCCACCACGCCAACGTTAGGAAAATCGTGTTTGCCACGGCCATCGCCAGCGGTGCGAGCAGAAGATCTCGAGCGCGCATCAATTCGAAGACGTTCATGACGACGAGGAGAACGGTTTGAGTCAACGCGCACAGCGGAGCTTGGACGCCGCTTAGAATCCACAGACCGATGACGACTTCGACGGCGCCGACGGCGTACGTCACTGGGCTTGCCCAGCGTTCGCCGACTACTCGGGCGACGATCATCCGATGCCGAGGCACGGCACCCAACAATTTGCACGCCAGACCATGGGCCAGCCAAACACCGGCCAAGAAATACTTCGCGATAGCGGCGATCGCAATCACGACGCGCGCGGCGACGGAATGATTTTAAGCTCCTCACGGAAGTAATAAACCAACGCCGGAGCCAGGATCACGCCGGTCACGCCCATCAACGCTTCGCCCACGATCAAGCCGATAAGCGTGATCCACATCGGCGTCGAAATGGCGCTGCCGACGATCCGGCTATTGAGGAAATACTCCGCCTTGTGGATGATGACGAGGAAAATCAAGGCGGTCACGGCCATTTGCTCGGACACGGTGAGTGCTGCGGCCACGATCAACGAATTACTAATGATGTTGCCGGCGATTGGGATCATGCCGCAGATGAAGGTCGCCAGCGTTAGCATGGTTCGAAACGGGAGATGGGCCCCGAAGAGGAAAACCGCGGTGATGGCGGTATTAATTGCGGCGATCAGGACTTGGGCGCCCATAACGCGCTCGAAACTCGCCGCGACAAGCTTGAAGCGGTCGGTGCACTCGCGCAAGAACGTCTCATCCGGAGTTTCACGAAGCGACGGCGGGGCGGGATCCCATTGGAAAGCCAGGAGTGCCGCGCCGATGGCGACGATCACCTGGAAAAATCCACGTGTGAGCAGCCGGCTCGTGGTCGTCAACGAACGGGCATTTTCCTTCACGTTTTCCATCAGCAATGCGCGCAGTTCCTGGACGTTCTCAATGGGAAGGTCCAGGCCGAGCCGGCTCGAAATGGCGTCGATGCGGGGAAGCAGACGGTCTAATAAGACCGGAAGCCGCGATAAGCCGATCTGGATGAATGAGATGAAGATGAAAATAAGCAGGGCGGCGACGACGACAAAAATACCGATTGCGGACCATCGGGCGACGATAGGCTTCACCCCTGCCTGCCGCAGGCCTTTTTCCGCCTGATCAACGAGCATGTAGGAGAACAGGCCGGCGACAAGTGCTGCGCCGAGATTGCAGCGGACAATGACGAACAGGCCGACAATCACCAACGCGTAGGAAATGCGGCGCGAAAGCGATACCGATGGGATCATCGGGCTGAGAATACTAATTTCGGGGGTCGCCAACCTAGACGATCATCGCCAAAAACACGTTGAAACGGCGCGCGAGATCGGCGACGAGTCCATGTATTCGCAGCGGTTCGCTGTAGACCTCGACCGGCCGCGACATGTCGACGCTTGCAATCGGGATGGTGAAACAAAAAGTCGCGCCGCAACCTTCCCAAGATTCCGCCCAGATTCGTCCGCCATGCAGATCCACCATCGCCCGAGCGAGTGTGAGGCCAAGCCCCGTGCCGCCGGTTTTCTTGACCCGCGATCCGGCGGCCTGCTCGAACAATCCAAACACGGCTTCGAGCTGGTCAATGGGTATGCCGCTGCCAGTGTCCTTGACTCGGAACATCAATGTACCTTCGTGTTCGCGACGGCCTTCGGTGACTCCGATCGTGATTATTCCGCGCGTTGGCGTGTGTCGAATCGCATTCGAGATCAAGTTGATCAGGACTTGGATGACGCGCCGTCCTTCGGCTGAAATTCGGGGCAAAAGCGGTTTGACGTCTTTGACAATTTTAAGGCCTTTGGCGGTTGCCGCGGCATTCATCACGTCTGCAGCTTCGTCGACCAGCGCGCGGGCGTCAGCAGGCTCCTTGCGGATCGTCATTTTACCCGCCGCGATCTTGGAGTAGTCCATGATATCGTCGACGAGCCCTTCGAGACGTTCGGTGTTGCGCAGAGCCAGAGACAGCATATGCTTTTCATTCATGTCGAGTTTCGCTGCCGTGTCTTCGGCCAAAACCTCGAGGCCCAGGCGGATCGATGTCACCGGAGCGCGTAGTTCATGCGCCAAATAGGCCGCTTGGACCTGATGCGCGGAGCGCGAGGCGGGTCGACGCAAAGAGCTCGCGGGCGGCGAGGATACGTCCTCCCCCCCTCGGATCGCGAAGTCTTCCCACGACGGTTTTTGCGGTGAGTCCATGACTGATCACAGTTTAGGCACGGTCTGTTACAGCGCTATTACGGTTTGGGGGCCAATTCTAACTCCGTTTTGAACAGGGCGCAAGAGCCTGAGGATCGGGATTTGGGAAGGTCTCATGGCCCAGGCGTAGCGGGGTTTTGCGGGGTCAGAATCGATCATAGGGAACTTTTCCCGGGGATGCGACGTATACCGGGGGCGCCATGCTGGAAACGCGAGAGTTGGAGAGATTGGTGACGCAAAGCGGTGATCGGGCGTATCGATTCGCCTACGCCTTGTGCGGTAACGATCCGGAAGCTCGGGAGCTGGTCCAAGACGCCTTCACCCGGGTCTTTGAACGCGCAGAGCAATACGACTGTGCGTTGTCGCTCGAAACCTGGTTCTTGACGATTCTGAAGAGAATCTATTTCGACCGAAGGCGTTATTGCGCGCGGCGGCGCTCGTTGTCCCTCGATTCTCCGATCGGGGACGGAGGTTTGACGATTTCCGATACCATCGCTGACCCACAGGAAATCGCGATGCTCGATCGGTTGGAGCGCGACGAGGAGGTCGGGCGGGTCCGGCAAGCGTTGACGGAAATTCCGGTCGATTCACGGACGATCTTGATGATGGTTGACGTTGAAGGAATGACTTACGAGAACGCGGCGCAAGTCTTGGGTTGTCCGTTGGGCACTGTGCGCTCACGCATGAGCCGAGCCCGCCAGATGTTGCGACGACGGCTGTTGGGGACGGGGGTGGCGAAATGAGCGCGGATGAGGAGATGTTGACGGACTACTTGGATGGACGGATGAGCTCTGCGGCAAAAGCCGAATTTGAGAGGCGGCTGGGCGACGAACCGGTATTAGCGCATCGCGCGCGCTGGGCACAAGCGATGCGCCGGGCGCTTACGCTCGGTGTCCCCCCTCTGCCCGAGGATTTAAAGGCGAAACTGCTGGCGCAGGCGCGGCGTCATGTCCGCATCGAGGTCGAGGTGCCACTACGCGGATCGCTCTGGTCGGCGCTTTACGCGTCGCCGTGGACCTGGGGCGCCGGAGCGGCTTTCGCCGCCGCAGCACTTGCTGTCGTATTAAAATGCTCCTGGAAGCCGTGTTTACAATCTCGGGACATCGCCATTCGTGAGAAGTCGCCGACGCATCATCTCTCACCCGATCTATGGTCCGAAGATGACGGCCAAGACCATGACAAATAGGTTCGTCTGGGTTTTTTTCTTTCTCACGGCTCCGGCAGGCGCCGCCCCGCGACGCGCGCCGCCGGTCGCCACGGAGCTCTTTGGCGCAGCGATCGCGACATCCTCCCGGACCACCGTGGAATTGGTCCGCGTGCAGTCGTTTGACCATAGCGGCAAGGCGAAGGCGCAATATTGGCAACGCAGCATGGGCCCGGAAGGTGTGCGCATCGAAGCGGCGGCCAAGCGCCATGCTCCGCTGGCGCTGCTGGAAGTGATCAACTCCAAGAAAAGGATGCAAGCCTGGCCGCAGGCGGGTCGAGCGTGGATTGGTCCAGCCGTCGTTACGAAGGAGGACGTCGAGTTGACGATGTACGATCTTTCGGTTTCGACCGGTGGTCGGGTCGCGGGGCAGGCGACGTGGCGTCTCGACATGCGCTCCAAGGCCGACGGACGCGTGAGACGGTCGTGGTGGATCGGTAAAAAAGGCCCGCGCATATTGCGGCGAGAAGATTATCGCCGCAATGGAACCATCTTGCGACGTGAACGGGTTATCAAGACCGAGCAGACGCAGCTGGGCAAGGCCGCTTTTCTCGCTGAGGTCCCGGGCGGATTGGCCGTGTCGACGCGTCCTACGATATGGACGCCGATTGGGTACGTCCCGCTGGAAAGGTCCTGGGAAACGAGTCAGATTTATGGCGATGGATTGCGTCAAATCGTTCTTTCCGCCACGCGCGTGGATGTCGCCAAATCGAGCGAGAAGCCCTATGCTGAAGTGCGTTTAACATCGAAGACGGTCGGTTTTTTCGATTCCGAGGACGGGACTCGATTGTCTTGGAGAAAGGATGGAGTCGATTTCACCCTGACCGGAGACGTTGCCGAGGCCGATCTCGCGCGCGTCGCTGATTCCGTCGCGAAAACTCCGTGACATCGGGCCGGACTGCTATAATGGCACCGTGCAAGCGAGAATAATTGCGCGCGGCGTGGCTTTCCTGGCGATCATGGCCATCTCCGGTTGTGACACCTATCATTTTCTCGCCGGAACTCTGCAGGACGATACGCACCGTCCGCTCGCGGCCGTCAGGAATTACGAGGCATTCCTTTCCTCCCGGCCATACGACCCCCGCGCATGTGAGGTCCGTTTGCGACTAGGCGAATTATATCGAGGCTGGGAGCGTTGCGACGATGCGCGCCGTCATTTTGAGGCGGCAGTCCGGGATTTTCCAAAGATGAACGAATGTGCGACCCGTGCGAAGCTGTCCGTGCTGTCCTGCCCGGACTATTTTCCATTGGATTTGGGCCGCGCCTGGGTGTACGCCGACAGCGCCAGCAAGGGGAAGGCGATGCGTTTGGACTGGGAAGTGCGCAAGTCCTCGGGACCTGGCGGCGGAGCGATCTCGACGGCACTCTTTGCGGGTAACCACCGTATTCGAGAAGCATCCGAGTCTTATGCGAAATCGGATTGGGCGGTGTGGCGCACCGACGGCGCGATTCGTGAGCCGTTCCTCAAATACCCGTTCCGGCAGGACCAGGCGTGGTCCGGACGGCGCGGAGGTGCTGCGGTCGATTGGCTGGTGATATCGACGACTCAGACCATCAAGGTCGCCGCGGGCGAATTTTCGAACTGCCTAAAGGTGCGCGAGTGGGATCGTCGTTTCCCGCGCACATGGCGATACGATTATTACTGCCCCGGGGTCGGGCGGGTCAAAACCACCGTCGGCGGTCCCGGTTTCGAGAACCCCAACACGGAGCTTCTCCGCTTTGATAAAATGAACTAAGGTCCCTACGTGAAGCTCCCCCGCCCCTTGTCCCACTCCTCCATTTCACTCTACAATGAGTGCCCCCAGAAGTATAAGTTCAAGTACATAGACAAAATCCCTGAGAAGCCGCGGCACTTCTTCTCGTTCGGCCAAAGCGTCCACCTCGCGCTCGAATTCTTCTACGGCGTCAAAGAGCCCGTACCCCCTCCGCTTGCCGACTTGCTTAAGAATTACAAGGAAGTGTGGGTATCGGCTGGATATAAGGATCCGGGCCAAGAGATGGAGTATTTCGCGGAAGGAAAAAGGATACTTCAAGAGTTCCACCTGAAGCATTCGAAGGACTTCCACGTGCCATTTTTCGTCGAGTATGCGTTCACCTTTGAAGTGGAAGGCGTTCCGGTGACAGGGCGGGTCGATCGCGTGGACAAGTTGCCCGACGGGCGCCTGTCGGTGCTTGATTACAAAACCGGCAAAAAACTCGCGACCGGGCGGCTGGAAATCGACGCGCAACTCACGATGTACCAATTCGCCTGCGAAAGCCTGCTGGGCGCAGAAGTCGGGGAGTTGGTGTTTTACCACCTTCCGACCTTGAAGCAACATCGCGCGACTCGGCGTGGACCGGCGCTGGTCGATGAACTCAAAGGCCGCATCGTGACCACCGCTGAATCCATCACCAAGGAAAAATTCGAGCCGAGGCCGGACGAAGCGGTGTGTCGCTGGTGCGATTACAAGCCGATCTGCCCCATTTTCAAGGATCAATACGCCGGCATGCCCGTGGCGACGGCCAAGGCCAACGGCGAGCCGGAGTTGGCGGCGTTGGTCGATGAATATGGCGAGGCGTTGGCAGCCGTCGAACTTGCTCGAGGTGCTGCTGACAAGGCGGGAAGCGCATTGGCGGCTATGCTCCAAAAAAAGGGCTATGTGCGCGCGTTCGGGGCCGAATACGAAGTCGTCGCCGGGAAGTCGGCGCGATGGGAATTCATCGACAAGAAAAAAGTCATCGAGATCATCAAGAAGTCCGGCGCCTATGAGAAAGTCCTCGCGCCCTCCGCGCCGCTCGTCAATAAATTGCTCGAAGATAAATCCACCGATGCGAACCTGCGCGCCCAGCTCAGCGAACTCGGCGAGCGAATCGAAACCCCGGACCTTAAAATCAAGCCGTTGTGAGAACCCGCGACCTAATCGTCGCGCTCGATCAAGGTTCCTCCTCCTCGCGCGCGATCTTGTTCGATCTGAAGGGCCGCATTATTACGCAAGTTTCACGTCCGGTTAAGATCCGCCGTCGGCGGGCCGGCTGGGTCGAGCATGATCCTAAGGAATTGGCGAGCTCGCTCGAGAGCGCTCTCGACGGTGTGCTTGCAAAAACCGTTTCGCGCGACCGCATACTCGGCGCGGGCATGGCGGTACAGCGTTCGACCATCGTTTTCTGCGATAAAAAAGACTTCCGCGCCATTTCGTCGGCGCCAAGTTGGATGGACGGCCGCGCCACGGAGATTGTCGCCCCCCTGCAAGAACGGCAAAACGAGATCCATCGCCTGACCGGATTGTATGCGACTCCGTATTACTCGGCGCCGAAAATCCGCTGGTTTCTCGACAACGATGCGAAGGTGCGAGCATTGGCCGACACTGGACGGCTTCTCTGCCTGCCGGTCTCTTCATACTTGGCCGCGCGCTTGACGCACGGGGCGGTGCTCGCGGTCGATCCGACCTGCGCCCAGCGCACGCTGCTCATGAACTTAGAGACGATGTCTTGGGATGCAGAACTACTCAAACTATTTGATCTCAACGCAGAATTACTTCCGACGATTATGCCATCCGCCGGGGATTGGGGCCAGATCAAGCGCAAAGGGCATCAATTCCCATTGCTTGCTACTGTCGGAGACCAACAATCGGCGGCCGTCGGCCTGGGTGCGAGGCAGGAGGGCGCAACCGTCATCAATTACGGGACCGGAGCGTTTATCCTGCGCCATACCGGGACAGCTGTTGGACATGTCGCGGGGCTTTTGTCCTCGTGCGCGCCGACATCCCGAGATCGTCGCGGGTATTTTCTGGAAGGCACGGTCCATGCCGCAGCCACTTCATTTGATTGGTTGCGCGATAATTTCGGCGCGATGGGCAAAGTATCGACGCTCGACGCGACGATCAAGCGCTCACGGCAGCATGTGCTGATGTTGCCCGCGATCGGCGGTCTGGGTGCGCCGCGTTGGGATTACCGAACAAAATCAGCTTTCTTTGGCATGGACGCCCAAACCACGAAGGATGACCTCGTCAGGGCAACCGCCGAGGGACTGAGCATGCTCGTGGCCGGTGTCGCCGCGGCTATGGCTGCGGGCGGTTTTGCGATCGCCGGCGCTCGCGTTTCGGGGGGCCTTTCCCGCGCCGACGCTTTGATGGCCCTACAGGCAGATTGTTTAGGGCTGACGTTGCAGCGATGCCGGGACATCGAGGCCACCGCCTTGGGTGCGGCCGTGTTGGCCGCCGAGACCGCCGGAATTCCCAATACCGAGGCGATGACCGCTGCGCGCCTGGAAAAGTCTTTTTCCCCGAAACTTGATGAAACGAACCGCCGGCGCCGCCGCAGCGAGTGGACCGCTTTCGTCGATGCGACGCAAAGACTTAGTCGCGAAATTTAACTATGGCCCGCCTTCTCCGTCCCAGGGCAAGGATTTGGGATCGTTCTTAGGATTGCGCCAAATTGGATCAAGCATCCAAACATTTGCATAGCCGAGTAGAGCGATTTGCGGCAGTGCGACATCCGTGAGAGAGACCATCCGAGTCGGCATGATCGAATTCGTACAGTAGACGACGATATGCGTCTTCCGATCAGGCGCGACGGTAGACAGAAGTTCCGCGGTGATGTCGGAGCCTAAATGGATGGCGCCAGTGACATGGCCGAGCTTGTAACTTTCGAGTGGTCTCAGATCCGCCACGATGACTTCAGGTTTTTTGCGAATTTTGAGAAATTCAGACAGCGAAACCGTATGTTTCTTGTAATCGAATGCTGAGACGAAACGCGCGTATTCTTTCGAATCAACTGGAATCGGTTGATTTTGCTTCTTGTCATCGTGATCGCCCGTAAATGCCTCCGTCGTCATAAAAATAACGCTGATAATGGCAAGAAACCGAGAGAACGCCGTCATGAAGCGTCCGCGGCGAGCTTGAGGCGAGCGATCAGACGGTCGTAATCCAAGCCGTCCAAGCTCGAGAGCTCAAAATCAGCCGCAGAAAGGTCCTGCGCACCGTTGTGCGTGGAGCGGAAGGCGGCGACGCGCATGCCGGCGCGCTTGGCGGCGAGCAGGCCGATCGCGGAGTCCTCGATCGCGAGGCATTCAGCAGTGGGAATCTGCAGCCGCGCGGCGGCTTCCAAATAAATGTCGGGAAGCGGCTTCGTTTTTCCACCCACGTCATCGGCGGAAACGATCTCATCCAATAAGGGCGAGAGGCTGAACCGATCGATTACCAGAGAAATCCAGCGCGATGGCGCCGACGAGGCGATTGCGGTACGGATGCCGCGATGTTTGAGGCCGAGCGCCAAGGCAATAAATCCGTCGGCCAGTTCCGCGTGCTGGAGATAGACTTTTCTAGCGACTTCTTCGTTGCGCTGCATGTATTCCGATTTGCCTAACGTTAAGCCGAATTCGCGCACCAGGTAGTAATAGACGTCTTCCACACCCATGCCGACGATATGCTCATGATGATGTTCGCGCCAGGTCGGGATCGTCGCATGGAAGAATTCGTATTCCAGGACCTTCCATTGAGCTTCGGAATCAACGATCACGCCGTCCATATCGAAAATGACGGCTTTCATGCGCGAGCTTGTGATAAAGACTGGATATGGGCGAGCACCCGGAGGTGGATGCGATGGATGACAAAGTCCGACCAGGGACGCCAGTACCAAGAAGGGCGGATTCCGTGGCGGTACCAAGTGGTGCCGGTGAGGCGAGTTCGTCCGCCGGGAAGCGGCACTAGCTCGAACTGCCCCCCCTCGGAAACGAGAAAGCCGTCGAGATGCGCCGGACGCAGGTCTGGATACCAGCTCGACCCCCGCATCGGCGCAGGTTGGGAAATGACCGAGAATTTAAGTAGCCGAGGTTCATCCCAGACCGTGATCGGCTCGATGAATGGACCGGTAGTGAATTCGCAGTGGCGGACGGCGCCCACTCCCCGGCCGGCAATCGTCGCGCGCAATGGATAGGCGAAGCCGAGCCGGAAAATCCAATGCGACGGCGCGGGCAAGTCTGAGAAGGCGACCACATTGCCCCAGACCGTTTCCGGCGGTGCGGCAATATCTATCGACGTCCGGACCGGTAGAGTTCGATCGGAAATATGATCGACGCTTTCAGCTCCAATTAGGGCCGGAAGGCCACCGAGCATAAGTATGAGTACTGCCAACGCGCCGTGCGGGTGGCGTGGGAGCTTTTGAATCATATACCCCAGAGATCCGCCCATTAAGGCCAAAGGGAATGCCAGAGGCACCGCCATTGCCAGGCAAACTACGCCCTCCACCGCGGCGAAGAACAAAACGAGACCCGCCACGTACACCGTCATGAACCCGACTGCGATGCAGTCCCCCCAAGTTCGCGGCTCATGGTAACCGTGGATAACAGCGGCCAAAAGACCAAGACAAAAAGGAAGACCGATAAACAGTCCCGTTCCATAACCACGTGTAAGCTTAGTAGCGAAGAGCGTGAGAGCCAGAGTGATGGCCGATCCCAACCCAACGGCCAGGATTGCGCTGCCCATGCGCGATCGAGGCATTACACGGTCCAAGTATGTGTGATTGGGCTCTCGACTATCAGCGGAGGCGGGGAGAATCGATAAAAGTAGAAAGAAAATCAAATTCAACACCGGAATGAAAAAGAGTGCGACGAGAGAGGTCGGGAGTCCGATGGATCGGAGTCGACGTAGCGTCAGTACTACTCCTGTCCATATGAACGGCAGTGTGATCGCGACCATTACTGCGTAAAAGGAGCCATGCCCAGGCGTCGGATCGAGGCGCGGGGTGTGAAGATAATGCGCAAGAACCGACCAGGAGCGGCCGAAAGCCAAACCCGCTACCAAGCGCTCGATATTGTATTTAAGCGCCATCAGCGTAAAACCGATGGCCAGATAAGGCCATCGGTCGATCTCGCCATCGGCGGTCCAGAGGTCGCGAGTTTTGAATGTGTAAGGGATCATCTAGGAGTCAACGGTTTCCAGTTGTTGATAGCGGGTCAACGTGGCATAAACGCCGTTCTTGGCGAGAAGTTCCGAATGCGTACCCGCTTCCTCGATGCGACCGGTGCGCATGACGATAATGCGGTCGGCCTTTTGCACAGTTGAAAGCCGATGGGCGATCATCACGACCGTTCGTCCCGGGAATAATCGCTCCATCGCGCCTTGTACCGCGCGTTCGCTGGCAGCGTCGAGATTTGACGTTGCCTCGTCCAAAATCAACAATTTCGGATTTTTCAAGACGGCGCGTGCGATTGCCAGGCGCTGACGCTGGCCGCCGGACAGGCGCGCTCCACGATCGCCGAGGGGCGTGTCCATGCCTTGGGGAAATTGGCTGACGAAATCCATCGCGTCGGCCACGCGCAGGGCGCCCTCGACGTCAGTGCGGGACGCCCCCTCCTTGCCGATCGCCACATTTCCAAGCACCGTGTCGTTGAAGAGTATCGTTTCCTGGGAAACCAGGCCGATGCGCGCGCGCAGCTCATTTGAGTTCATCTCACGTAGGTCTATGCCGTCGATGGTGATTCGGCCCTCGATGGGATCGAACAGGCGCAGCAGCAGATGGACGAACGTAGTTTTGCCGGAGCCCGAAGGACCCGCCAATGCCACGACTTCTCCGGGGGCGATGGTGAGGCTGACGTCATGCAGCGCCCAGGTGTCCCGCCCAGGATAGCGGAAGGAGACGCGGTCGAAGACTATTCCGCGGTTGAGCGACGGGAACATGACGGGCGAATTCGGTTCTACGACTGATGGGACCTCATCGAGCACCGAGAAGATGCGATCGGCGGCGGCCAGCCCCAGCTGCAGTGTTGCGTTCATTTGTGCGAGGTTCTTAATCGGTCCGTAGGCCATGAAAAAGCAGCCGAGAAATACGGCAAAATGTCCCGGCGTCATCACGCCCGCACCGATTTGGCGTCCGCCGAGATAGACGATGGCGGCCATGATCAAGGAGCCAAGAAACTCCATCAAGGGGCCCGACAGCGCGGTCGCCCGGAAGTAACGCATCATCTGATAGAAGAATTCGTCGTTCTCCCGTCGGAATTTCTCGATCGAGCCCTTTTCATAGTTGAAGGACTTGACCACGAGCATGCCTTGCAGGCTTTCCTGGAAACGGTGGTAGATTTCGCCCATCACTTCC
Source organism: Elusimicrobiota bacterium (assembly GCA_031423795.1). Taxonomy (GTDB): domain Bacteria; phylum Elusimicrobiota; class Elusimicrobia; order UBA1565; family UBA9628; genus GWA2-66-18. The sequence goes on from JANPGH010000015.1 coordinate 69,366, forward strand.
TGTCCGCGGCGCCCCGCCGCGCGGAGTTTTCGCCCCAGGACGCCGAGGACCCCCCCCGCCATCGGGATCGCGAGCAATGCGATCATCGCGAACTTCGGATTGGTGTAAACCATGACGCTTAAGACCACCACGATGGTCAAGGAGTCGCGGATCGCGTAAAGTGGAACGAATTGCATCGCCGACTGCAGCGCCGTCATGTCATTGGTAAGCTTGGCGAGCACCTCGCCGCCTTTGCTCTTCCAAAAGAAATCCATTGAGAGCTTGTGCAAATGAGTGAACAAGTCTTCGCGTATTTCCTGTGTGATGCGCTGCCCCAGCCAGCTCATCAGGTAGCTTTGCATGTATTGAAAGACGAGTTTTAGGAAGAATACCGCCGGGATCAGCATCGCCACCCGGATCAATTTCTGAGGATCGGCGTTGGCTCCTCCGAACAGCGCGCTCGACACCGGATCGAGCACTTTGACCATCGCTCCGTTGAGCGCGGCGACCACGCACATCACGGCGACCGCCTGCGCCAGTCGCGCGCGGTGCGGTCGGACGTAGGCGACGATGCGCTTGATCGAGGCGCGGTCTCGATTCATCGCGCGTTCGGAGCGGCGACGGACGCAAGCCCACTGCGGATGCCCGCAAGCGCCGTTTCGATGTTCGTAACGGAATTTGCGTAGGAGAGCCGAAGATAACCCTCGCCGAAGGAGCCGAACGCGGATCCCGGGAGGCACGCCACTCCGGCATTCTCCAGCAGCATGTCGCTTAAGTCTTTCGAGTTCCACCCTGTGGCCATTATGTTCGGGAATACGTAGAAAGAGGCCGACGGCGTCAGGCACTTGATTCCCGGGATCGCGTTCAAGCCTTTAACGATGAGATCGCGGCGTTGGCGCAACTCCGCGACCATAGCAGTTACCGCGTCCTGCGGCCCCGTCAACGCCTCGATTCCCGCGATCTGGGCAAAAGAGGCCACGCAGGAGTGGTCGTTGGTGGCAATCTTGGCCATCGCGTCGATCAGCCAACGCGGCCCGACGCCGTAGCCGAGACGCCACCCGGTCATCGCCCAGGTTTTCGAAAATCCATCAAGGATAACGCAGCGTTCCTTCATTCCCGGCAACGCGGCGATCGACCGGTGAGTTCCCGAATAAACGACCCGCGAGTAAATTTCATCGCTCAAGACCATGACGTCGGGAAAGCGCTTTAGCGCGGCCGCGACACGTTCCATCGTCGAGTCGGCCATCACGCCACCCGTCGGATTAGCCGGCGAGTTTAAAATCACGAGTTTCGTCTTAGATGTAAGCAGTCGTTCAAATTCTGTGGGATCGAAATCGAAAGCGGCTGACTCGCGCAACGGCAGTGGGACGGCCGTGCCGCCCGCGTAATTAATCATCGATTCATAAATCGGGAATCCGGGATTGGGATAGATGACCTCGTCGCCGGGGTTAATCAAGGCCAGGAGCATAAAGAAGATGATCGGCTTCCCGCCGGGAGTCAGGAGTGTTTCTTCCGGGGCGATCTTCATCCCGCGTGACCGAGACACGTATTCGGCGACGGCTTTGCGCGCTACAGGTAAGCCGTGCGCAGGGCCGTAGCGGGTCCAGCCATCGTCCAGTGCTTTTTTCCCGGCGTCCCGGATATTTTTCGGAGTCGGAAAGTCCGGTTCCCCGATTTCCAGATGGACGATATCGCGGCCGGTGGCTTCGAGCGCGCGGGCGCGGGCCAACATTTCAAATGCAGTCTCGCTGCCCAGCCGCGAGAAACTTTCCGCCAGTCTCATTATTCCATTCTAGCATTCGCTCCGGCGAGCGAGCATGAGAATAGGTATAATCGTAATTCGACTTGAATATAACGGATCGCATGAAAGAACCTCTCGTCGTCGCTGAGAAACAAGGGGCGGTCGGATTCATCAGGATAAACCGACCGCAGGCGTTGAACGCGCTCTCGGCGCCATTGATGAAGGCGCTCAACGCCGCGCGGGAAGCCTTCGACGTGGATGACTCGGTCCAGGTGATAGTGATTGCCGGCTGCGAGCGCGCTTTCGCCGCCGGAGCCGATGTCGCCGAAATGGCCGCAATCAAGAATTCTGGCGAGGCGCAGGCCCTTTTGGCGGATCATCTTGCGCGTTGGGACGCGTTGGCGCGCAGCCGTAAACCCACGATTGCGGCGGTCTCCGGCTTCGCACTTGGTGGCGGCTTGGAATTGGCGATGGCCTGCGACGTGATTATCGCAGCACACTCGGCGGTCTTCGGGATGCCGGAGGCACTGATCGGGGTCATACCCGGCGCCGGCGGGGTGCGGCGTTTGACCGCGGCCGTGGGACGAGCGTTGGCCATTGACATGCTTCTCACTGGTCGCCGATTGAACGCGCAAGAGGCGTTGGCGGCGGGACTGGTGTCTCGGGTGGTTGCGACCGACGAGCTCCTGCCCCAGGCGCTGATGATCGCAGGTGATATCGCCAAAGCGCCGGCTTTGGCGGTTCGAGCGATTAAAGCGGCCTCCGTCATGGCCTCGGGCCAGTCAGAAGACGCGTTGGCCCAAGAACGTTGCCTCTTTTACGAACTTTTCGACACGGCCGACCAAAAAGAAGGTATGAGAGCCTTCCTCGAGAAACGGCCCGCTAAATTCAGCAGCCGATAAAGGCCGCGGATCAGCGTCCGAAGTATTCCAACATCGCCGCTCCGACCGCCTTGGCGACCGCATGCTCGTCAAGCGGCTTGCGCAGTAATTGGTGCAGCGAGGTCATCGCGTCGGACTCGAGCTTGCAGGGGTGAATCAGCCGAAACGGGGCGAGACTGTTGTTGACGTTCAGCGCAAATCCATGATAGGCGACACCGGAGCGCACCGCAATTCCAATGGAGGCGATTTTCTTGCGACCGACCCAGAGTCCAGTGAAGCCTTTGACGGTTTGGGCGGCGATACCGAAAGGGCGCAACGCCTCGATTAAGACAGCTTCCAACGCATGCAAATACGAGCGCGGTCTTAATCCATGGTCGACGAGACACAGTATCGGGTATCCCACCAGCTGGCCGGGGCCGTGGTACGTAAGATCTCCACCCCTTTCAACTTTATGGACCGGATAGGGAAGATCAGCGGGAACGGCCTGTTTACTGGAGCGACCAATCGTGTACACGGCCGGATGTTGGCACAGGAGCACGGTGTCTGGCGCATCGCCTTGCGCGCGGTCAAATACCAGCTTGCGCTGCAGGTTCCAGACCTCGACGTAGTCCTTCAGCCCGAGGTCGCGGACCAACATTCAGCTACGCGGCGACCTTGGGCGGCTCACGCTTGATAACGAGGGTGTGAATTGGGTGTCCGAGAGCGGCTTCGCACGCTTCGGCGAACGCTTCATTGAGCGTCGGGTGCGGGTGGATGGTCGAGGCGACTTGTTCCAATGTCACACCCACGGAAACGGCCAGGCACGCCTCGCCGATCAGATCCGCCGCGTTGGGTCCGACGAAGCCGGCCCCGAGGATGCGGTGGCTGTCCTTGTCGGCGACGACCTTGCAAAAACCATCGGTCTCTCGTACCGCTTGCGCGCGTCCCGATGCGACGAAAGGAAACTTGCCCACCACAGTCAAAACTCCCGCCGCTTTGGCTTCAGCCTCGGTCATCCCGACCCAAGAGATTTCTGGATCGGTGAACACCGCCCACGGCACCTCCCCGCGCGGCTCCAGAGGCTTTCCGGCAATCGACTGCGCGGCGAGGATGCCCTCGCGACTGGCTTTGTGGGCAAGATACGGCAGACCGACGACGTCGCCAATCGCGTAAATATTCCCGATGCTGGACAGAAGTTCCGTGTCAACAAGGATGTGGCCGCGCTTGTCGAGCTCGACTCCAATTTTCTCGAGTCCGAGATCCGCGCTGCGCGGCGCGCGTCCGACGGCCAAGAGAATCTTATCGCAGGCAATTTTCCGCGGGCCTTCCGGCGTGTCCACGGCGATCTCCAGACGCTTGCCCTTCTTCGCCCACGATTTGGCCTTGGAGCCGAGAAGCACCTCGACGCCGAGCTTCGTCAGGTTGCGAGAGACAGGTGTCGCCACGTCTTTCTCGATCACCGGCAGAATCGCCTCGGAGAATTCCACGACGGTCACCGCGGATCCGAGTTTCGCGAAGATCGTGCCGATTTCGAGTCCGATCACGCCTCCGCCGATCACCACGAGAGCCTCGGGAGCCTTGGTGAGGTCGAGGATTTCTTTTGAGCCCAGAATGTTTACGCCGTCGACTGCAAAACCCGGAATGGCGATCGGTGTCGAGCCGGTTGCGATGATCGCATGTTCGAATTCGACGGTTTCATTTCCGCCGCCGCTTTTCTCGACCACTGCAGTGTGCGCGGTCGCCAGGCGCGCCGTACCGGGCATGAATTCGCTCATATTGCCCTTGAGCAGGACGCCGATATTCTTAACGACGCCGCCGACCAGCTGGTCTTTCCAGGCGACCACTTTGTTCCAATCGATGCGGGTAAGGGCGCCTTCCTCGAAACCGGCGTCCTTCGCCTTTTTGGCCTTTGCGCGATTGTTGGCCACCGAGATCAGAGCTTTGGACGGGATGCAGCCGTAATTCAGGCACTCGCCTCCGAGCTTGTCTCGGTCGACAACGATCGAGCGTTTGCCGAGCTGGCCGAGCTTGATGGCTGCGACGTAGCCGCCCGGTCCGCCCCCGATGATCAGAACGTCGGTCTTAATGGACATTGTGGATGGGTCCTCTTTTAAATCAGCGTGCGCGGATTCTCGAGATGCCGAATCAGCGTGTTCATGAAATTGGCCGCGTCGGCTCCGTCGACCACGCGGTGGTCGAAGGTGAGGCAAAGGTTCATCATGTCTCGGATGATGATGCCACCCTCTCGGACCATCGGCCTTTTTTGCAGCTTCATCAGCGCGAGGATCGCGACCTCGGGGTGGTTGACGATCGGATTGGCGTAAAGGCCGCCGATGGGTCCTATGTTCGTGATCGTGAACGTCCCCCCCTGCAGCGAGGCGACGTCGATTTTGTTGCCGCGCACTTTTTCTGCCAGGGCCGCGATTTCGGCGGCCAAACCGAAGAGATCGCGACCGTCCGCGCCCTTGATATTAGGCACGACCAGCCCTTGGGGTGCAGCGACGGCGATTCCGATGTTCTTCTCTCGCTTGACGATGATTTCCCCCGCTGACTCGTCGAGCGAGCTGTTGAACATGGGGAACTCGGCGAGTGTCTTGACCAGCGCGCGGACGATGAAGGGCAAAAACGTCAGTTTAATATTCCGCTTGAGAGCTTCAGGTTTAAGCTCTTCGCGCAAAGCAAGAACCGCCGTCATGTCGCATTCGTCGACATGGGTCACGTCGGCGACGGTGCGCTTAGATAAGGACATTTTTTCGGCGATTTTTCGGCGAATGCCGGCGAAAGGGACTTTGTCGGCGCCTGATTGCGCGGAGCCCGCGGAAGTAAGTATAAGCGGGCCGGCCGGCGCCGGCGCGCTGTTTGACCGGTGCTCGGCCTTGGGTGCTGCGCCGCGCACATCGCTTTCCACGATACGCCTGCCCGGACCCGTACCCGTCAGGCCCGACAAGTTGACGCCGAGGGAGGACGCGAGGGCACGGACCGCCGCGGTCGCATTGGCGGGGGCGGGGGTGCCGCCGTCGCCTTTTAAAGCACGCACGTCGCTTTCGAGGATGCGGCCTTGCGGGCCGGTTCCCGTGACTGACGCGAGATCGACGCCGAGGGTCGTCGCGAGCTTGCGTACCATGGGTGCTGCGGAAACGTCGACTTGGCGTCGCGGGGCGGCGCTGGGCGTTGCATTTGCGGCGATAGGCGTCGCACCGGGCTGTTTCTTGGCCGCAGCCGTCGGCGCCGCGTCCGGTTTACCCTCGCCGGTGACGGACAAAACAATAAGCGGAGCGTGAACTTGGATTTTTTGGCCGGGCTTGCCAAATAATTTCAACACTTTGCCCGATTTTGGCGAGGGTATTTCGACTTCGGCCTTGTCGGTTAATACCGAGGCCACCGGCTGGTGTTCGGTGACCGTGTCCCCCACCTTTACAAACCATTTCACGATCTCACCTTCAACCAGCCCTTCGCCGATATCGGGCAATTTAAATTCAAAGTCCATGGTTGTTCTCCTCGAGACGACCTTTCAGGAACAGTTCAGCGGCGCGATAAGACGAACGCACGAACGGGCCCGCGGCGACGAACTTAAATCCTTTTTCCCGCGCGAGTTCGCCCAGGCGCTTAAATTCGTCGGGATGGATGAATTCGACCACCGGCAGATGGTGTCGAGATCCGGTGGGACGCAGGTACTGGCCGAGAGTCAAGATATCGACCGCAGCTTCGCGCAGGTCCTCGAATGAGCGCAGCAACTCATCAGATGTTTCGCCGAAACCGAGCATCAGGGAGGTTTTTGTCAGCGTGTTCAGTTGAATTTCTTTCGCGCGGCGCAACACGTCGAGCGATTGCCGGTAGCCGGCCCGGCGGTCACGCACCGTCGAGGTCAGGCGCTCAACGCACTCGAGGTTATGGGCCACGACGTCCGGTCCGGCGGCCATAACGGTCTCGAGAAGCGCCGCGTCGCCGCGAAAATCCTGCAACAGCATTTCGATCTTCAGGCCTGGATTTTCCGCCTTCACGGCCCGGATGCAGGCGGCCAGATGCCGCGCCCCTTGGTCGGGAAGGTCGTCGCGGCAGACGGTCGTCAGCACCGCATAATCGACGGCCATCTCGCGCAGCGTCAGGGCCAGCTTTGCAGGTTCCTCGGGATCGGGAAGCGCAGGTGTTACGGCGGTTGCAACCGAACAGAATCGACACCCACGAGTACATGTGTCGCCCATCACCATGAACGTCGCAGTTCCCCCGCCCCAACACTCGGCCAAATTCGGGCAGCGGGCTTCTTCGCAAACGGTGGCGAGCCCCCGAGACCTGGAGGCTTCCTTCAAACGCGCGACGACGGGACCGGTCGGCAACGAAACTTTGAGCCAAGGAGGAAGCGCGCGCCTCTCGGCCAATGGGGGCATGTCAGTGCTCGCCTTTCTCCGCGAGGTAACGTTCGGCCTCAAGGGCGGCCTTGCAACCGTTGCCGGCGGCGGTGATGGCCTGACGGTAACGGTCGTCCATCACGTCCCCCGCCGCGAACACACCTTCGATGCTCGTGCGACAACGGTCGTCGGCGACGATGTATCCGGCATCGTTGGTCTTGAGCTGGCCGTGAAGGAAATCCGTCGTCGGCGTGTGGCCGATCGCGATGAATAGTCCCTCGCACGAGAGCGGAGTGACCGCGCTGGTCTTAAGGTTCTTGAGCTTGACTCCCGTGACGTGGTCGTCGCCCAGGACTTCGTCCACCGCGGAATCCCAAATGAAGCTTATTTTCGGATTTTTCTTCGCGCGATCTTGCATGATTTGGGACGCACGCAGTTCGTGGCGGCGATGTACGACCGTGACCTTGCTGGCGAATTTCGTCAGGAAGTTAGCCTCTTCCATCGCGGTGTCCCCGCCCCCGACGACGACGACTTCCTTTTTCTTGAAAAAGAAGCCGTCGCAGGTCGCGCAGGCAGACACGCCGTGACCCTGCAGCTTCTTTTCCGAGGGAATGTCCAGCCACTTGGCGTTGGCGCCCGTCGCTACGATCAGCGCCAGGGCGGTGGCTTTAGTGCCTTCGGTCGTTTCGATTTCGAATGGCCGCTTCGACAAATCGACCTTACTCACATATTCGGGGATGATTTCCACTCCCAGGCGCTTGACCTGCGCCGCCATCCGCTCCATTAATTCTGGCCCGGTGACCGGTTCCGGGAAACCCGGAAAATTTTCGACATCGGTGGTGATCATCAGCTGGCCGCCCATCGCCACACCGCCAAACACCAAAGGAGATAAATTCGCACGTGCGGCGTAGATCGCGGCGGTATAGGCCGCCGATCCCGAGCCGATGATGACAACTTTTTTCGCATTGGACATGCGCTCATTATAACATTTCGACCTGACCCCCCCGGAATTGGTAAGCTCAGCGCGATGAGCGGCGACACGATTTGGCTGATCGGGGTGGACTGCCGTTGCTGCGTGGGCGTGCCCGCCGTCGAACGCCGACGCCCGCAGAAAATCACGATCGACTTGGGTTTGGAAGTCGACACCGCCCGTGCCGCGGCCGCCGATGATTTCCGGCTCACAGCCGATTATCATGCGGTGGAGAAGGCCGTTCGCGCTGAGGCGCAGTCGCGCCCTCGGGCGCTAATCGAGACATTGGCCGAGCAGACGGCGCTGGCGGCCTTGGGTGCTGCTCCGACTGCGGTGGCGGTGACGGTGCGCGTTCATAAGACTCCGGCCGTTATGCCCAAAACGCGCGAGGTCGTCGTCGAAATTCGTCGCACGCGCGTGGGGCGGTCGTGACGGAACTTAACGGACTCACCCTGGAGCACGACGAATGATCATCCGCAAACTCTATCGTTTCGAGGCGGCTCACATTGTGCGCAATTGCTCGTCGGATCGCTGCAAGTACTCGATCCACGGCCACAGCTTTCGCTGCGAGCTCCAGTTGACGGCGGACCGCCTAGACCGCGGCCAAATGATCTATGACTTCGGGCTGCTTAAAACCCACATCAAGGACTTCCTCGATGGGTTCGACCACTCGTCCTTATTTTGGGAGCGGGAAGCTCCGCGCTACGTCCGGGCGATCAAGACGAATTCGAAGCGTTGGGTGTCATTACCCGTGTCGCCCACCGCCGAGCAAATATCGCGCGTGATTTTCGTCGCCTGCCAGGCGCTGCTGGACCGCACCGACCGCGCCAATGGCGACGGGAGCGCGCGGATTCACTCCGTGATCATCCATGAAACTGAAACCGGATCCGCGCAGTGTTTCCGAGACGACGCTTACAACGCGGCGATGGGAGAAATCGACTTGTCGCGAGTGGTCTTCTCTCCGGACGTCAAGGCGGAATGGCGCGATCCCAAAATGTGGGATAAGCTTCTGAAGGGCGGTCGCTTCAAGGTCGCCGCACCCGAACAGCAGATCAAGCGATAAGCCGTCCGCCGTCGACGGTGAGCTCGGCTCCCGTCGTATAATCCGCGCCATCGGCGAGATACACGCAGGCGCGAGCGACGGCCTCTGGCGACCCCATGCGTTTGAGCAAGGTGGCCTCGGCGATTTTGCGTGTTTCCGAGTCGCTCATGTCCGCAGAGGCGAGCACAGGACCTGGAAGTATCGCGTTCACGCGGATCTCGGGCGCGAGCGCTTTGGCCAAGATTTTGTTGACGCATAATAGCGCGGCTTTCGATGCGCAATAAGGGCCGTAGTCGGCGTAAGGGCGCAGCCCCGACCAATCGGCGATATTGATCACGCACCCTTGGCCCGACCGACGCAAGAGCGCCGCGCAAGCCTGCGCAAGGTAGAACGGCGCTCGGGCGTTGACGGCCATTTGCCGATCCCAATCATCAACGGAAGCGCCAGAGAACGGCGTGCGTTCATACAAGGAAGCGGAGTTGACGAGAATGTCCAGACCGCCGAAGCGGCGCTCGACCGCGTCGGCGAGTTTGTCCGGAGCCTTGGGATCCAATAGATTTGCCCGGAAGGCGTCGGCGTCCGCTCCCGAAAGTGACTTAACTGCCGCAACCACGCGCCGGGCTTCGGCCACCGAGGTATTATAGTGAACGGCGAGTCGGGCGCCTCGCGCCGCGAAGGCCAGTGCGATAGTTTTTCCCACACGGCGGCCAGCGCCCGTCACCAGAACTATTTTGCCCTCGAGGCTCATTTTCCCCCCGTGGACTTCGGATTGGTCTTCATCGCCGGCGCGGCGGCGGCGGACATAAGCTTGAGCGTCAGTCCTTGAAGGCGCTGCATTTTCAGCCCGAACTCCTGGTCGCTCAGGCTATGTCCTGAATTCAGTTGACCTTTGACGTCGGACATGAGCGCGCGCAATTCCTGGAGGTTAAGGCGCTGCTCGTGATTCAAGCTTTTCGACAATGTAGGATTGCTCAATAAAGGAGAAATGGCATCGATCATGCCTAGCGCGGTAGACTGCATTTGCGCCGCGGATGTCGGCAGGGGTGCGGGTGAACCGCGGTCGGAAGGAGACGTTTCTAAATCGGCAGGAGCGCGCAACAAGTCCAGGCCGGAGGAGGCCAGGTGCGGGGTCGTTTCCGCGCGAATGGCAACCTCCCCGTCGGAGGAGGCCAGGCGATCGGCCGTTGCCGATGGCGATGCGGGACTTAATATTTCCGTCGCCATGCGAACCAGGCGTGGCAAAGCCAACCCGCCGCAGACAAGCACGAGGGCAATGGTCAGCAGGCGCCAAAGGCCCCAATTTTTCATGGTTCGCGCAAATACCGCACTTTCGGGGCAGCATCCACTTGGCAATGCGGGCAATGTAGCGAGCGCGGGCCGTCAAATCGCGCAGGAGAAAAGCGAAACCAATCCGATTCGAAGTCTGCCGCCGGCGTAGACGTAAGACGGCTTTCATGGTCCATCACTTCGATCACGAAACAATGGCGGCAGTTCACACATTGAAGTTCGGTCACGCGGCGCGGGCCGGCGGGCCGCAACCGATCACGGTAAAGCCGCCAGCCGTCGACATTGGTGAGAGGCGGCTTGCAGGCCAGGATGTGTCGTCCCAGCCATTTCGGCCCAAGGGAAAGCCCTCTGCGGTCGCGGACTTGGCGAAGATCTCGATCACTGCGTGCGATCTGACATTCGACGAAGCTGGTTCGTCCAGCGCGGAAGCGCAAACGCACGGGCATGCTCGACACGGCGAACCACAAACGGTGCAGCGGAGCTTTGAGCATGCGCGAAGTATAGCCGAAATTCATAGAATGAACCAGGTCCTACAACCGTATGCGCCTCAGCGTCCGCCTCGCCCTCATTTTCGCGTTTTTCGGCGCCGTCATTTCCGGCGGCCTCGTTTGGAGCCAAGTGCGTGCTTCTCGTCGCGACGCCTATGCCCAACAACAGAGGCTTGGTGCGATCACTCTTGAGGCCGTGCGTGCCTTGGTTGAGGCGCAGGCGGGGCAGGGCCGGTTCATCGAGCTCGGCCGCAATTTTGGGGACCTGGTGCGCCAAGCCGACGTCGCGACGATTTTGGTGCGCGGAAAAAACGGGCGGCGAGTCGTCGGTCGTAGCGACGATCCCGGCCTCCTGGCACGGACTCCGAAGCCCGGACGGGAATTAGCCGCCGTGGACGACGGGATTTACGACGTCGAGACGCCAGTGGATTTAGGCGCGCGCGGCAAGGGAACGGTTTCCGTCGGGTTTCGCACCACTCGACTCGAAGGGCGCTTGCGTGACGCGGCCACCGCGGGCGTCGGGGCGGGCGTGACGGCGCTACTCGCGCTTGCCGTTTCGGCGTGGTTTATCGGCATGTTCGCAGGCGAGCGCATCGAGCGCGTCGTACTGCGCATCGCAGCACTCTCCGCCGATCCGGAGAGATTTCGGCCGTTGCGGGCCGACGGACTCGGGGGACGGGAAGTGGCGAGGTTGGCCCAGGCTTTCAACCGGATGGGTGCCAGTCTGAAGTCCGAGACGACCAGGCGCCGCGAGCTCGAGGCGGAAAAACGGGAGCTTGCCTCGATGCTGGTCCACGACCTGAAGACTCCGCTGACAGTAATTCGCGCGGGAATCTCGTTATTGTCGGAGGTGGCCAACCGCTCGGGCGCAAAACGCGAGAATCAGCGGACCTTCGAGCTGCTCGAAATGTCGACGGCGCGCCTGCAGCGCATGGTCGAGGATGTTTTGCAGCTCGCGAAACTGGAAGAGTCGAGTGCGCTTCAAGATCTCGACCTGGTAGACCTGCCCACGCTCGCCACCGAGTGCGCGAAAGATTTCGGTTTAATCGTCGCCGATCGTAAGCAGACGCTGCGCCTGGACCTGCCTGAGGATCACCTGTCACCGGCTCTCGGCGATCGCGCATTGCTGCGGCGCGTCCTCGACAATTTGGTGCACAATGCGGTTGAACACACACCGCCGGGCGGCACGATCGCAATCGGCGTGCGGCCGGCGCGCGAGGGCGTGCTGATCGAAGTGTCCGATTCCGGGCCCGGCGTTCCAGCCGAGGCGCGAGCAGATATCTTTCGAAAATTCTTCCAGAAAGATGTGAAGCGACACGTCGGCAACGTGGGTCTGGGGCTGGCCTTATGCGAAAAAGTCGTGCTGCGCCACGGCGGTACGATTGGAATCGGGGACGCGCAGCCCCGCGGCGCGCGCTTCTACTTCACGCTTCCCGTCGCGCCCGAGCCAGTAGCCGTCTGACGGATCGCATCGGCAATCCGGTGACGTTATCGCGGTCTCCGTCGACACGAGCAACCAGGGGGTCCCGGCGATCCTGGATCGCGTATGCGCCGGCCTTGTCCATGTGCTTGCCGGCCAAACGTCGCAGGCTGTGGGCGTCGAGTTGGTGCGCATGGACCACGCTCACTGCGCAATCGGTGTAGACACGTCGCCCGACCACAAGGGCGGTGCCGGTGTAGACCCGTTGTCGTCTCCCTGATTGTAGCGTGATCATGCGGATCGCGTCGGCCAAGTCTTTCGGCTTGCCCAGGATTTGCCCAGCGCAGACGACGACGGTATCGGCGCCGAGTACCGGAATATTAGGATGACGCGGCGCGACGTCGAGGGCCTTGGCCCTTGCGAGCCTGACCACCAAGCGCCGAGGATTGCGCTCGTTGATGTTTTCGTCGACGCGGCTTGGGTCGACGCGAAAACTCACGCCGGCGGCGCGCAGGATCGCGCGCCGCCTAGGTGAGGCAGACGCGAGAATCAGATCAGGTCGGTGTAGTCGCCCCATTTTTCCGTGCGCACTTGCTGCGCGGGCACTCCCCTGCCCTCCAGTCCGGCGCGCAGTTCGGACACCATTTTGTTCGGCCCGCAGATAAAAAACGTCGCCGTCAGCGCATCCGGAATTAAGTTCATCAAGTATTCCGCATCGATGCGTCCCGTTCGTCCGGCCCATCGCTCACCAGGGTTCATCTCGTGAGGGCGAGAAATCAAGGACTGAATTTCGATCCCGGCTTTGCGCCAAGCAGGATGCTCGTTACGGTAGAGCAGGGTGGCCGGGGTTTTCGCCGAGCAAACCAAGGTCACGCGCTGCTCCCGCGCTCCGTCGGCCTTCAGAAGACACATCGCCCGCAGCGGTGCAAGCCCTGTCCCGCCACCGACCAGGACGGCGTGTTCGGCCAAACCGTCGTATACCCATTTTCCGAACGGGCCGCGAGCGATAAGGTCGTGTGCGATACCGGGTTGCAGAGCGCCTAATCGATCGCTGAACGCACCAACCATCCCGACGGTAATCTCGAAGTAATCGTCGCCGCGCAGCGGCGACGAAGCTAGCGAGTAGGCACGCCAAGTTTTGGGATCGTTTTTGAAATGAAACATCAGGAATTGTCCCGGAACGAAATTAAATGCGGGCGGCGAGGCGAAGCGGAAGGTTCGGACTTCGGCCGTCTCAGCGCGCGTCTCGAGCAGGATCGGCGCGAAGGTCGCGGCAGAGGCCTCAGTCATCGCACCCCTTCCCCAATCCAGGCGAGATAGCCTGGAGAACCGCTGGCGACGTTTAAGACTAAGAATTCGGGAACTTCGTAAGGATGGTTTTGTGCGATCCATTTTCGAAGCCTCGGAACCGAGGCGCTCGTGGTTTTAATCATCATCAGAGATTCCGCGTCGCAACAGATCTTGCCCTTCCAGCGATAGTGGGAGACGCCGGGCAAGATGTTAACGCAAGCCGCCAGTCGCAGCGCGACGATTTGACGAGCAAATCGTGCCGCTTTCGCACCGCGGGGGACGGTGACGAACACGATTCGCGCCGCGCAAGCCATGTTTAGCGGTATGTTAAAGAACCAACCACGTGCACCTTGAGCATGTTCGATGCTTTGTGTTTGGCAGTGCCGCCCGCGGTGACGAGGAGGGTTTCCCCTGTTTTAATCATCCTATTCTTGAGCAACAGGCGCTCTCCATAGGCGATCATTTCATCAGTCGTTTTGCCCAACGGGCATATCATCGGATTGGTGCCCCAATAAAGAGCCAGCTGGTTGTAGGTGGTTTTAAGCGGAGTCATCGCGATGATCGGGGCCTTCGGGCGATATTTCGACATGACTCGGGCCGACCAACCGGTCATCGTGTACACGACGACGAGCTTGGCACCCGTGACTTCGCAGGCGTCGTGGCAAGCGCGCGACAGTGTGTGCGAGAATCCGGTCTCGGGAGAGTCGGAAAGGCCGTGTGGGATGAAGCGGTAGCGGAAATTCGACGCCTCCGCTCTACGGATGATATCGTTCATCACGGTCACCGTTTCGAGCGGGTAAAGCCCGACGGCCGACTCCCCGGAGAGCATGACCACGTCGGCTCCGTCGAAGACGGCATTAGCCACATCGGAAGCCTCCGCGCGCGTCGGTTGCGCATGGGAGATCATGCTTTCGAGCATTTGCGTTGCGACAATCGAAATCTTGCCGGAGTCATTGGCTTTGCGCACCAGCATCTTCTGCAGGGCAGGAACTTCCGCCGCGGAGAGCTCGACGGCCAAGTCGCCGCGTGCGATCATAATGCCGTCGGCCGCGTCGAGAATATCGTCGATGCGGCGCAACGCGTCCGGATGTTCGATCTTGGCGATCACGCGTGTCGTCAACTTCGTCTTCTGCAAAATTTTGCGCGTGCGCAAAATGTCGTCCGGCGAGCGCACGAACGAGAGGGCCACGTGATCGATTCCAAGCTTGATGCCCATGTCGAGATCGCGCAAATCCTTCAGCGTCAACGCCGGCAAATCGATGTCTGCGCCGGGCAGGTTGATACCTTTGTGTTCCTTGAGAGTGCCTCCGAGGCGGACTTCACAATCAACCCAGTCTGAGCCGGTCTTGAGCACGGTGAGCACGATGGTCCCGTCGTCTAGGCGTATTTCCAAGCCTTTGCGCACAGTGACCGGCAATTTCTTGAAATTCGTCGAAATCTGGTCGGCGGTGCCGAGCACGTCATGGGTCGTGATGCGAACTTTGGCACCGTTCTTCAGAACCACCGGCTCGCCGTTGCGCAAGCGACCGACGCGCAGGCGTGGACCTTGCAGGTCCATCACGATTGCGGTGGCGCGACGCGAGACGCGGGAAGCAGAGCGGATCAGTTCTACGTTGCGGCGCAAGTCGTCCATCGATGCATGCGAGCAATTGAGGCGGAAGGCGTCGACACCGGCGCCAATCAAGTTGAGCAACACGTCGCTCTTAGCCGAAGCGGGTCCAAGCGTGGCTAGGATTTTCGTTTTTTTCAAATTGGAAAATAAAGGCAGCGTGCCGGGGGTGGGTTTCATCGAGCAGAGACTACCTTTTTCAGCGTCGCGCCGTCAGCCGGGGAAATCACCCCTTTCTCGGTGATGATGGCCGTGACCAGCGCGTGCGGAGTCACGTCGAAAGCGAAATGGTGTGCGCGAGCGCCTTTGGGCGCAATCGGAGTGCCGAACACTTCGAGGACTTCCACAGTCGAGCGTTCTTCGATCGGGATATCGTCGCCTTGAGCGGTCGCCAGGTCGATCGTGGTGGTCGGAGCCACCACATAGAACGGGATTGAGTGGTATTTGGCGAGGATCGCGAGGCCATAAGTCCCGATCTTATTGCAGACATCGGCGTTGGCCGCAATGCGGTCGGAGCCAACGATCACGGCATCGATTTTTATCATCTTCATTAGGTGCGCGGCCATATTGTCGGTGATCAGCGTCGCGGGTATTCCTGCCTGCATCAATTCCCAAAGAGTGAGTCGGGAGCCCTGAAGATAGGGGCGGGTTTCGCATGGATACACGTGCTCGATTTTTCCGGCAAAATATGCGGCGCGGATCATGCCGACGGCCGTGCCGATGCCAGCGGTGGCCAATGCTCCCGCGTTGCAGTACGTGATCACGCGCGACCCGGCGGATAATAATTGCGCGCCGCGCTCGGCCATGCGCGCGTTAAATTGAAGGTCATTCTGGTAATATCGAACGGCCGCCGCCGCGGCGCGCTCGCCGAGAGTGCTTTCGGGGCCGGACCTAGCCACTTCGAGCATGTAATCAAGGGCGTGCATCAAGTTCACCGCGGTTGGACGCGAGCGGCGAAGGACCGGTTCAGCGGCCAAAACGTCTTTTAGACGATTCTTGCGTGCCGCCAGTGCCATCGCGTACGCGGCGGCACACCCGATCAGAGGCGCACCTCGCAAAACCATGTCCATCGTGGCGCGGGCGACTTCACGCGCGGTGCGGCAAGACACGTAGGTGATGTTTCGAGGAAGCTGGCGCTGATCGAGTACGTCCAGACGATCGCCTTTCCATATGATGTGGCGGATCGGGTCGACGGTCAGCGGAACGGGCTTTCGAGGCTTGGTCATAAAGTCAGGGCCGGGGGCGGACAAGACGAAGGCGAACGAGGCCTTAAGCCCCGTTCGCCTTCGCTCAAGGACAACCGCGCGGTTATGGGATTGACTCCATCACGCGCTTGAGTTGCTCCTCGGTCTTGCCGACGATTTCAACGGTTTTCTCGCGGCCGTTGGCGCCGCGCAAAATGCTGACTCGTTTCCCGGGAACCTCGAAGAATTCAGCGAGATAATCCCGGAGTGCCGCATTGGCCTTCTCGTCTATGGCCGGAGCGGCGACCTTCACCCGCAGAACGCTGCCGATGCGGCTGACCACTTCGTTTTCGTCCGCGTTCGGAATGACTCGCACTTTTACGATCATGCTGGGGCCTCCACTGATGCCGGACTAAGGTGTGAAAAAATCTGTGAACCGATGCGGACCATATCAGCGCCTTCTTCGACCGCGATCTCAAAATCGCGGCTCATGCCCATCGACAACTTGCCGCCGGGCATCAGGCGGTCGCGCAACTCCCGCAGTGCGCGGAAACTGGGGCGAACATCCTCGAGCTCTTCCACGTTCGGCGCGATTGACAACAATCCCTCGACTTGTAAGTGCGGATATTTCCCGAGCGACGTCAGAAGCGGGCCGAGGGCGTCCGGACTCACTCCCGATTGAGACTGGCGATCGGTCATTTTGACTTGAACCATCACCGGCAAAATTCGACCTGAGTCAGCAAGCGTCGCATTAAGGGCCGCGGCCACTTTTTCACTGTCGATCGAATCGACTCTGTCGAAAACCTCGACAGCTTTTTTTGCCTTATTCGTCTGCAAATGGCCGATCAAGTGCCAACAAATTTTCGGGGACTTTGCGCCCAGAAGCAGTTGCTTCTTCTCGGCTTCTTGCACGCGATTTTCGCCGATGTCCGCGAGCAGCTCAAGATTGATAATTTGAGCAACATCGTTGATGTCAGCGTATTTCGTAACTGCCACAATCGTCACCGCGTCAGGATCGCGGCCGGACCGTTTGGCGGCGTCGCGGATGCGGTAGCGGATTTGTTTTAAATTGTCAATGAGCACCGTATATACACATTATAGCACAGGGGGCCCTTCGATTGCAAATGGGGGCCAAAGGGCCCATAAATTTCAGAAGCGTAAACGGGGATGCGTGAGCTCTTCGACGGCCCGTATCCGCAGGGCTTCGGCGGCGAGATAATCGGCGTCGACCGCGATTTTGTTCATCGCGGAGATAAATATTGCGCGGAGTTCTTCCGATCCGCCCCCTTTGGCGTCGAGGCTGGCGACGTCTCGCGGCAAAACCAAGTATAGCTGGGCCATCCCGCGTGCGCTGTCGACGCGTCGCTTGATCGCCGCGGTCGTTCCGGGCAACTGGCCCTTGGCCGCTTCGAGCTGTGCTGCGACGACGCCCAGGGTTTGGCGCAGTTCCATGCCGCGGGAAAGATAGAGTTGCGTGGCCTCACCGACATCGTCATATCCCGAGTAGGCGGATTGGACCTGCCCTGAGAACGGCGACTTCGGCGTAAAGGCGGCGTGAAGCGCGGCTCGCGACTGCTCCAAAGACATGCGCAGAGCGAGGTCGGGATCGGTAGCTGCCAGTACAGGGAGCGCAAGGAGAAGCGCCAATAAACTCATTGACTATATCCTACACGAAACCATCAACGAATTTGACGGCCACTGTGGCCGGCCACAGTCGATTTTATATTCGGCGCTTGTCGCCAAATCGAAGCCTTGCCAATCGTTGGTTGTGAGCGCGACAGAGGAGCCGAATATTATCGGCGTGATCGGATCGCCCGCCGCTCGCCCAAGGCATGACATGGTCGTATTCAAGGAAATCGTGGCTGCCGCAGCGCCGGCCGTCAATGGCGAGATATGCGCAACGACCGCCGTCTCGTTTCCAAATTTGAGTTTTAATCGCCAAGGAGATCCGGCGCGTGGGACGTCCTGAGGGGCACTTTTGGCCGGATTTCCGACTTCTCGGACCGAGTCGATTCAATAGATTTGATGCGGCGTCCCCTAAAATATCTTCCAGACGACCCTCCGGGAATTTGTGACGTCTCATGCTACGCAATCTTTCGAGCATTTTTAAAAATTCATCATTTGCGGTGAATGACAGCCGAATCCGCGGCGGCGGAGCGATGATCTCGTGCAATTCGACAGGGCTATCAGTGGTATTGACCGGCGGGGGTGTCGGTAGGTACCTAATGATATCGCGCTGTTGAGGAATGGTCTCAGCACCGCTGATCTGTGCGACTAAAGAGAGGACTTCGCGTTTGGAAGCGCCAGCTACTTTGTCTAAAATCGGATTGCAATTTTCATTGTTTAAGTGAGGAGAGAGGCGTGCAATTGCTTCAAGATGAATCCTACCTATTCTGAGGTCATCTAAGATTCGGGGGAATCGCAGGACGGCCCGGGCGGCTCGGATTCGATAATAGGCACTAGCCTCTGTATATCCGAGACATTTGATGCAGTATTCGAAGAGAGACGAATAGCCTTGATCGATGACAATTTCGCGTCGGTCGATTTCGGCGAGATGCTCGATAATGTCGGCCACATTCTCGCGTTCCTGTCCCACCAAGGCCGAAAGCCTCGCCATCAGAGTATCGTCGGCGAGCGGTCTGAGTAGCATGGAGTGGGTGTTGAACTGTGGCCGGCCACAGTTATACGTTCGACACCGTTATTTTGTTCCCCCCTTCGGATAAAAAAACCCCCGGGCTCTTTCGAACCCGGGGGTAGGGACGGCTTGTTCTCGAACAAACCGCGGCAGCGCCGCGGTTTTATTCGGGATTAGTACATGTCGCCGCCGTGCTGGTGGCCGCCGCCCGCCATGGCCGGTTCCTTCTTCTCCGGAATGTCGGAGACGAGGACTTCGGTCGTGAGGATGGTGCCGACGATGGACACGGCGTTCTCAAGGGCTGAGCGCGTGACCTTCAGCGGATCGACGATGCCGGCCTTGAACAGGTCGACGTATTCGCCAGTCGAGGCATCGAGTCCGATGCCGGCCGCGGAGGTCAGGATTTTCTGAACCACGACCGAGGCCTCGAAGCCCGAGTTCTCGGCGAGCTGACGCATCGGAGCCTGGAGGGCGCGACGCACGATCTGTCCACCCGTGGTCTCGTCTTCGTCGGCGCCCTTGAACTTCTCGAGCGATTCGCCGGCGCGCAGCAGTGCTACGCCGCCGCCCGCGATCATGCCTTCCTCGACGCCCGCGCGGGTCGCGTTGGACGCGTCCTCGACCTTGGCCTTCTTGGCCTTCATCTCGGTCTCGGTCGCGGCTCCGACGTTGATCACCGCCACTCCGCCCGACAACTTGGCGAGGCGCTCCTGGAGCTTCTCGCGATCGTAGTCGGAGGTCGTGTCTTCGATTTGGCGGCGGATGGATTCCGCGCGCTTCTTGATCTCGGCCTTGTCACCTGCACCATTGACGATGGTGGTGTTGTCCTTGTCGATGACGACGCGCTTGGCTTTACCGAGCATGTCCAGACCGACTTTTTCGAACTTGTGGCCGAGCTCCTCAGAAATGACAGAACCGCCGGTGAGCACCGCGATGTCCTGCAGCATCTCCTTGCGGCGGTCGCCGAAACCCGGCGCCTTAACGGCGGCGCACTTCAGCGTGCCGCGAATGCGGTTGACGACGAGGGTCGCCAGCGCTTCGCCTTCGATGTCCTCGGCGAGGAGCAGGAAAGGCTTGCCGGTCTGCGCGATCTTCTCGAGCAGGGGCAGGATCTCGTTCATCGCAGAGATTTTCTTCTCGGTGATGATGATGTAGATGTTGGAAGTGTCCTCAAGGACGGCTTCCTGGCGTTCCCCGTCATTGATGAAGTAAGGGGAGACGTAGCCGCGGTCGAACTGCATGCCCTCGACGACCTCAAGGGTCGTTTCAGCGGACTTGCCTTCCTCGACGGTGATTACGCCCTCATGGCCGACTTTCTCCATGGCCTGGGCGATCATGTTGCCGATCTCGACATCGTTGGCCGAGATGGTGGCCACCTGCGCCTTCTCTTCCTTGGTCTTGACCGGGCGGGAGTTCTTCTTGAGCTCCTTAATGACGAGCTCGACGGCCTTGTGCATACCGCGCTGGATGGACTTGGAGTTGGCACCGGCGGTGATGTTGCGGATGCCTTCGCTGAGCAGCGACTGGGTGAGGACAATTGCGGTCGTCGTTCCGTCGCCGGCGTTGTCGTTGGTCTTCGTGGCGACTTCCTTGACGAGCTGGGCGCCCATGTTCTCGTAGGGATCCTGCAACTCGATTTCCTTGGCGATGGTCACGCCGTCGTCGACGATGACCGGCGATCCGAACTTCTTCTCCAGAACCACCGCGCGGCCTCTGGGCCCGAGGGTGACTTTTGTCGCGTTTGCGAGCTTGTCGACACCGTCCTTCATCTTCTTGCGGGCGTCGTCACTGAAAATAATCTGCTTAGCCATGTTATCTCTTTCTCCTCTAATGTGTGCTTACTTCAGGATGCCCAGGATGTCGTCTTGGTGCATGATCAGGTAGTCCTCGTCGTCAATCTTGATCTCCGAGCCCGAGTATTTCCCATAAAGAATCTTGTCGCCGGCCTTGACGTCCATCGGCAGAACCTTGCCGTCTTCGGTCGTCTTACCCTTGCCTGTGGCCACGACGGAACCTTCTTGCGGCTTTTCCTTCGCAGAGTCGGGGATGATGATTCCACCGCGCTTCGTTTCCTTCTGCTCCGCGGGCTTAACGAGCACGCGGTCTCCGAGGGGCTGGATCTTTACTTTCGTCAGAGTCGCTTCGGCCATCTGGTGTTACCTCCGTGGATTTGTACAACTAAATTCCGGCGCGAATGTTGGCACTCGCTTGCCGATGTTGCTAATTATAACACGCAGCCCTGAAAATTGTCAATCAACTTGTTTGACTGCCAGTTCAGGAGGCGAGGAACGCCTCGCGGCTTTAGGTGATCAGCTCGGAAATATTTTTTTCAGAAAACCCATGGCGGCAGCCACAATTTTCGGGTTTTCAATCGGTGCGGTGGGAACGGGTTCTTGTGGAGCCGCCGGAGGAGCGGGCGGATGTTCGGGACTCAGCCGTTGCATTTCACGCTGTAGACGGGTGATGACACCGAGAGCTTTGGCCAAGGACAATTCCTTGGCGCTAAGTTCGACGGTCAATTGGTCGACGCGCTGTTGACGGCCGCTCGTTTCCGAGCTCAATTCCTGGAGCCGATGTTGAGCGGCGTCGATTTCGCTTTTATACCGTTGGACGGCCTCGGCGGACACGCGCCCTTCCGCGCGGGCAGCGTCGCGTTCAGCGGCCGCGGATTGCGCGGCGATTTGGGTGGCTTCGAGTGCTTCCCGGGCGTGACGCACTGTCTCCTCGAGCTCGGCAATGCGCGGCAAGCGGACTTCCAGCATGTCGGCGCGCTCACGAGCGTGTCCCAATTCCTCGCGAACTGCCGACAGCTGACGTTGGAGCGACACGACCAGAGCCTTTTCTTCGCGATGGGATTCCAGCTCTCGCATCAAGTCCGAGACGTGGCCGAACAGCTTCGCGCTGGCCGTATCAATCAGGGCGTCGACATCGAGCGGTGGAGCCGGAGGCGTGGGCGGCGCTCCGACGGCACTGAGTCGTGTCGATAGTGCGCCCGCGATATCGCTGAATTCCCCTGCGCGACGCCAGTTTTTATCCGCGATATCTCCCGAGGCGGGGCAGACCAACGCCGTCATCGAAAATCCTGGTTGGTTGGCCAAATCTTCCGGCGTGAAGCTTCCGGGGACCTCTCCGTTCAAGTACACCCAATATTTCACGCTTTCCCCCAGGCCGCATCAGGGCCTTGATGCAGTTGAGCAATAAAATCGCTTAATTCTTTGCGGAAAAGGGCGATGTCTTGGCCGGTGATATCCTTCGATTGGGTTAGTCGTTCAACGAGCTCCTCAATTTGGCGACGCGCCAAGACCAATGCCTTTTCGGCGTCTGCGCGGCGTTCTCGTTCCAGACGCAAATCGGCCTCGCGCGCCGCGTCGCGGCTATTGAGTCGTGCCAATTCGGCTCGCGCGGCGGTGAGTTCCCCGCCCATGCGTTCCTTATCTAAGGAGAGCTCGCGCAAACGCGATTCGGTTTCCAGCAGCGCCCCTTCGTAGGATTGTCCCGCTTCCCGCAAACGGCGCTCGAACTCTTCGGCGGCGCGTCCCATTCCATGAATTCGCGAGCGCAATGCCTCATTATCGCGGGAGAGTTCCCCCAGCCGCAGATCCGGCGTCGGCGCAATCGGTGATTGGGACAGGGCCTCGACCGGACTCATCGCCGCTTCTTCCGACGCGATGTCACGCACCGGCATCAGATGCGGATAACCGCGCCAGCGCAAGTCGCTTAACCAATCGAGATCGTCATCAGCCATTACTATAAGAGGATAATCGCGACATGTTAAATATTCAAGTCCGTGAAATCGAACGCAACATGCTAAAATTTTGTCGTGCTCATTAAAATTATCCGCGAACCGATGCCCTTGTCTGATGTGGCGGCGATGGCGAACGACCAATTCGGAGTGATGATTAAAGCCGCCGTCGATGTGGAAATGAAAATAATGGCTCTCGGCGGCGAGCTCCATTCCGATGAGGAAGCAATGCTTCTTGAGGAAGGTTCTATGCAGCAGAACGTGTGGGGCATCAACATTTATCCGCATAAAGCGCAGGCGGACCGGGTCGAGTTTGACTCTATGATCAACATTCGGCCGTCGCAAGATAATTTTTCACGCGGTGTCGACAATGCCCAGACGCGTCAGGCAATCTTGGATGTGGTGACGGCGCTGGTTCGCTAAATTCCATGGTTACTCAACACGCGAATTTGGCCGCGGGGGGGTGGAGTGAGCTCAATTTAATGCAGCAGCTCGGCAATGTCGGCAGCGAGGTCAGTCGCGCGCAACGCTGGCAAATCAAGGACCCCATCGTCTGTCGCTCGGCGATGGTGCGTGCCCTTGAATTGCTCGATTTAACCATCCGTGATCGACGTTGGCGGGGCCGTCTAAAGGAGCTAGCGCGCGCGCGCGAAATGCTTTGCGATGCCTGGCTGGGAGGCAAAGAGTTTCACACCGATTTGGCGGCGATGGACCGCTATTTTTTTAATTTCGCGTTGGCGGCCCGGAGAAATCGGTAATCGTTTTGACATTTATAATTGCGTAATACCAAGCACCCTATAATGAACATACGCGCAAACTCAACGGAAAAATGAACCCCCCAATCATTCTGGTCGTCGATGACGAAACCGATTTTCGCGCAATCATTTCGAGCGTGCTCGAACGCGCGGGCTACGGCGTTGTGACCGCCGTCGACGGAATGGAGGCGCTGGAAAAATTCGAGACGGCCCGTCCGAATATGGTGCTTCTCGACGGACATTTGCCGGATTTAGATGGCTTTGAGGTCTGCCGCCGGCTGCGCGCCACACCCGCCGGTGCGAAACTTCCCATTATTTTATGCACCGTGCGCTCGGCGATCTCTAATGTTTCCGAGGGTCTGGCTGCGGGCGCCACCGGATATTTGCTCAAGCCGTTCGACCCGGCGGAATTGTTGAGCGCGGTGGCGACTGCTTTGGGCATCGAGAAAAAGAAGGAATGAGCGGTCGCATCGCAGTCCTCGATGACGACGAGGAACTCCTAGGCCTTTTAAAGCTTGTGCTCGCGCGCGCGGGTTACAAAGTCGACGTGTATCCGACGCCGGGTAAATTTTTCGACGGGATCATGCGCGCACGGCCCGACTTGTGCGTGATCGACGTCCAGCTTCCCGGAATGGACGGACGTGACGTCATCCGCATTTTGCGTTCCAACGCCCAAACCCGAACGACGCCCGCGATACTGATTTCGGGACTTTCGACGACACCCGCGGACGTAGTGAAGGGCGTTGAAGGTGGAGCAGACGAATATTTTGTCAAACCTCTGGATCTGGAGTTGTTCATCGTACGCGTGGGGAATTTGATTGCCCGCGCGACGTCCTCTGCCCCCCCTCCCACGGAGTCGGTTAGTTGGGAATCGATCATCGTTTTTCCTGATGAGCACCGGGTTACGGTCAAAAACCGGGAAATTCCAATCACGCGCCTAGAAATGCTGCTTTTACTTGCCTTTTTACGCCAACCGAACCGTGTTTTGCCCCGCAGTTGGCTACTCCAGACGGTATGGGAATCGTCGCCTTCGGTGACCACGCGCACGGTCGATAAACACGTTGAATCCATCCGCCGGAAGTTCCCGACTTTGGCTGAAAGGCTGGAAACAGTGGTCGGCGTCGGTTACCTATTTAGGCCCTAATGAGCGAACAGCTTGATGTTCTTAAGACTGTGGCCCAACGCCTTTCACAGGCGGGGATCTCATATATGGTCAGCGGCTCTGTCGCCATGAACTTCTATGCACAGCCGAGGATGACTCGCGACATTGACATCGTCGTGGAGCTGACGCCTGCGGCTGCCCGCCGACTGCCCGGATTGTTCGCATCAGATTTTTACATTGATGCAGAAGACGTCAAAGATGCCGTGCGCGACCATGGAATGTTCAACATTATCCATAACACATCTATTGTCAAGGTCGATTTCATCGTTCGAAAGGATGACCTTTTTCGAAAGACGGAGTTTGATCGCCGCAAGATTACGACCGTGGAAGGAACTGAAATCTGCATCGCTTCTGCGGAAGATTTACTTCTTTCGAAACTGTGTTGGGCCCGCGACGGCGAATCTGGGATGCAGTTGCGGGATGCGCGCAACATCGTTATTTCAAAAAAGGATCTTGACAAGGAATACCTCGAACGATGGGCCGGTGTGATCGGGATTAAGGATCTTCTGGATCGATGCCTGAAAGGTGCCAAATGACTGATACTCCGCTCAAGGTGGAGCGCCTGGTGCGCTACCGACTTATGGCTAAAAGCAATGCGGAGCGGTTAGAGATAGGTTGCGCTATGTTCGATGACGCAAAAGCGATGGTTTTGGCTGGCCTGAGAGCCGAATACCCAAAAATGACCGCACAGGGTTATCGTGCTCAGCTTTTCGATAGACTGTATGGCCGCGATCTCAATAAGCTCAAGTTCGCGCGGATCAGCAGCCACCTGTTTCGACCCTAATTTCGCGAATTTCCTTGATTTTTGCATTGGTCGACGAATTCACTGTTCGTTAACAATTATTTCGCACGAGACCGCTATTCTACGGGTCGATGGCCGGCACTATAAGAGGAAGTTATATTGCTCGCGCGCTACTATGTGCGTTCGCCCTTTTAGCCCCCCTCGCCTTCATCGCCTCGACGGCTCAGGCCGCTCCAAACTACACTTGCGCCACGCGCAAAGTCATTAAATCCGCCGGCGGCGGAGACTGCACGACGATCAGCGGCGCCTGCGTGCCGGCGGCCTTCTCGACGTTGTCCGGCAATTGGTGCATCGACATCCAAGACAACTCGGTCTACACCGGGCAGGTTACGATCCAGAACGTGGTGTCGTCCAATTTTTTGATCATCATCGGCTCGACGACCAATAATTTCCTGCCGACGTTTTCGCCCGCGGCAAACTCGACGGCCGCCTTCCAGATCGTAAACACGTCTGTTGTCATCACCGGCATCAACATCGTTCCGACAAACGCGATGCCTTACGGAGTGATTGTTTCCTCGCAGTACGTGACCCTCAGCAGCGTCAGTGTCCAAGACTCGGGTGCGAAGATTTACACGGCGGGCGTGGTCGCGTCAAGTTACACCGCCGTGACTTTTTCGAGCGTCACGGTGGGAGCCGCCGGCGCGTGTGGGTTCTATCTTCCGGGTAGCACGATGACAAGCGTGTCGTTCAGCTCTGCCGTCGCACAGAGCACGGCCGTTTGGTTTAACAACGCGTACTCGAACACCGTTAACGTTTTCCTGGCCAGCAGCACAAACTC
>JANPGH010000016.1:0-4825 GCA_031423795.1 Elusimicrobiota bacterium
CATCTCGCAGGCATCGCTGTTTTCGCATCCGGCAATCGTGCCAGATTTTGCGACCGCCTTAAACGCTATTTCTTCGTCGAGAGCACCGCGCTTTTTACGCCGATTTCACCCACTCGCCGGGATGAAGACCCTATTTTTTTAACGCACGGGGCGCCGGGAGCATCGCCGCCTTGCTGCGGATCATTAGCGGCGGCTGGGTCAGGAGCTTATGCCACTCCTGCTGAAACTTATCCCATTGCGCATGCTTCTTAGCCTTGTATTTCGACCAGATGCCCGTCATTTTCTCGGTCCGCAGCTTGTCTTTTAGGTCTTCGAGGGCCTTTTTTCTCATCTCCAAAGATGAGCTCGTCATCAATTCCTGAAGCGCCTTGACCTTGGCTTGCTCTGCATCTGTAAAAGGCTCCACCGCGGTCCGTTTGGCCACAGCCTCGAGTCGCGCCGTTTCCTTCTGCTCCAATTTGTCAAATTCCGCCTTCGCCGCCTCGACGAAAGCATGGAGCTCGGTCCGCTCTTTATCCGCGTAGGCATCGAGTTTGGACTTTTCCGCAACGACTTGTGGCGCAGTCGTCGTCGCGGCGGACGCGGCGGGCCCGGCTACCGTGGCGGCGGCCGGCGCCGTCGCGGTTTTCTTTTCGGCAAAAGCGGATGTACCGGCGACCATCAGCAACGCGGCGATGCAATCTATTCTCATGTGCGATTCCTCCGAATACTTGCGTATCGCCCCTAATATGGGTCCGGAAGACGAATTTGTCAACATCCCTCCGGGAAATTGTCATTAAAATTAACAAAATATGAACAAATACATGATTATCGGAGGTTGGTAAAGGCGGTCTCTCAGGGTAGAACCAACGGCAGGACCTGGCGATCCTCAGCGACTGGATTGCGATACTGCGCTAGCGAACGTGAACGGTCGCGACCGCGTGGCAGGATATCGCCTCGCCGCGACCGATCGCATCAAGGCCCTCGTGGCTTTTCGCCTTGAGACTGACTCGGGACGGCTCCAGACGGAACAACCGCGCCAGCGACGCCTTCATTGGCTCGTAATGGGGCTTGAGCTTCGGTTCCTCGGCGATCAAGGTGCAATCAAGATGGACAATTTCCGCGCCGATTTCAGCAGCCTTGGCCAAGGTGTGAGCGACGATTTGGGAACTTGCTAAATCCTTGAATTTTGGGTCGGTCGGCGGGAAAGCGATGCCGATCTCCCCCAATCCCAATGCGCCGAGAACCGCGTCGCAGGCCGCATGCAGGACAGCGTCGCCGTCGGAGTGGCCGAGCAAGCCCTTGCCGTGGGGAAGCTTGATTCCCGATAGCCACAGGTCACGCCCCGCGACAAGCCGATGGATGTCGAACCCGAACCCGACCTTGGTCAGGCGCGGGCCGCCGGCGCGGGCGTCGAGGATGGCTTCGGCCATGATCATGTCCTCCGGGGTGGTGATCTTGAAGTTTTCGTAGCTTGATGAGACGACCGCAACCGAATGGCCGCAGCGCTCGACGAGCTGGCTTTCGTCTGTCGCGTCGGCGTCATTCTTGAACTTTTCCAATGCTTCGTTTAATAGGGAATAGCGGTAGGCCTGCGGCGTCTGCGCCGCCCAAAATTGCGCACGATCTGGCGTCTCCGTGACGGCGCTATTGGTCACACGCTTTAGCGTGTCTTTCATCGGCACGGCCGCGACCGCAGCACCACTTTTCAGCGCTTCAAACAGCGTCGCGCGAACTACTTCAGGTGTGATCATCGAACGGGCACCGTCGTGCACGGCGACGACGTCTACGCCGGGCGCAACGGCCTTAAATCCGTTGCGCACCGACCCCATCCTAGTTGCGCCCGCGAGCACGACCTTGACCTTGCCGGCGGCCAAGCGCATGCCGTGGTCACGGACGCAGTCGTCGCCCAACACCAGGACGACGGCTTCAATTTCGGGCATGCCCGTGAAGCACTTTAGCGACCACTCGACCACGGTCGAGCCGGCCAGCGGCAGGAACTGCTTCGGGCGTCCCATTCGGGACCCCGAACCGCCGGCGACGATGATGGCCGCCGCGCGCATGAGGCTTACGTGACCGGGGCCTTTTCCGGCCGCGCCTTGGCAAAAATCATGCGGCCATTGGACGTCTGGTGAATGGACGTGACGACGGCCTCGACGCGCTTGCCGATTGAGCGGCGGCCATCGTCGACGACGACCATCGCTCCGTCGTCGAGATAACCGATCCCCTGCTCGCGCTCCTTGCCTTCCTTCATCACGAACACCGCCATCGTTTCCCCCGGCAAGATGATGGTCTTAAGGGAGGTCGAGAGATCATTGATGTTGAGGCAAACCACGCCCTCGAGGCTGGCGACCTTGTTCACGTTGAAGTCGGTGGTCACGATTTTGGCACCCATTTCCCGGGCTAACTTAACGACCTTGGCCTCGGTCTCGTGGACGTCGGGAACGTCCTTGTCCAGAATCTTGACGGGGGTCGCCACGTTCTCCTGTAGGCGCGCCAAGACGTCGAGTCCGCGGCGCCCGCGGGCGCGCTTGAGCGGATCCTCGGAATCAGCCAGACGGTGCAGTTCACTGAGGACAAAACGCGGAACCACGATGACGCCGGAGAGGAAGTGCGTCTCCACGACGTCGGCCACCCGTCCGTCGATGATCACGTTCGTGTCGAGAATCTTGATCGCGGCCCCCCGCTTCTTGCCCATCTTGAGAAGGTCTTTGTCGAGATCGTCGAATTCCGGAAACTTGCGCACCGCGATCGCCAAGCCTAGGATGCCGAACGCGAAAAATCTCAACGTCGCGTAGCGATCCCAGAAACGATTGAGGGTGTCGTTGCCGATTTGGAACACGCCGAAGTCGATCATGCGGCCCAAGATGATCCCGACCACCGCTCCGAGCGCGCCTCCCATGATGGTCAGGAGATTGATCTCGGAAACGATGTGTTCGATGAGGACGATCAAGATCCCGACCCCGAGGCCGACGCCGATTCCGACGGGATTGTGGGAAATTTTCGAGAAGTAGACGATCGCGGGACAGGCCAGTATCACGCTCAAACGAAACAGCCAGATATACATAATGAACCCCTTGTGCGACTGGATATAAAGGCGCGGCTTTATGATGGAGAGATTCTACGAAATCCGGGCCCGTCGCGTCAGTCTTCGCCCGATCCCGAGCCGAAAACGGCCGCCGCGGCCTCGCGCAAGTTTTCGACTCCGGTTACACTCAGTCCCGGAATCTTAGACAAGTCCTTAGCCGCGCGGGTGGGCACCAAAGCTCGCTGGAAGCCGGCCTTCGCCGCTTCCTTAAGGCGCGCCTCTAGCTGCGGCACTCGTCCGATCTCGCCGAGCAGGCCGACCTCGCCCAAAAGAACCATGTCCACGGGAACCGATTTGTCGCGCGCCGATCCCACGACCGCCAAGCACGCTGCCAAATCGAGCGCAGGGTCTTTCAGACGCAGGCCACCGGCAAGACTCACAAAGGCGTCGCGATCTTCGAGCCGCAATCCCAGATGCCTCTCCATCGACGCCAAAAGGACCAGTACGCGGTTGAGGTCAAGTCCCGTGGCCATCCGCCGGGGTAAAGGATATTTGGTCGGCACGACCAAGGCTTGCGTTTCCACGAGCAGCGGCCGAGAGCCCTCGAGCGCTACGGAAACCGCGCGGCCCGGAGCGGCGCCCCGGCCCAGGTCCTCAAGAAAAAAAGACGAGGCGTCTGTCACTTCCCGAAGGCCCTTTTCTCCCATTTCAAAAAGACCCAGCTCATCGGTGGGACCGAAACGATTCTTCTGAGCGCGTAAAACGCGTAATAGGTCGTGGCGCTCC
This sequence comes from Elusimicrobiota bacterium, assembly GCA_031423795.1. GTDB lineage: Bacteria > Elusimicrobiota > Elusimicrobia > UBA1565 > UBA9628 > GWA2-66-18. The sequence goes on from JANPGH010000016.1 coordinate 3,794, forward strand.
GTGTCGAAATAGAGCACGGTATCGACGATGTGTTCGAGAACCTTCGGACCGGCCAGCGAGCCGTCCTTGGTGATGTGACCGAGCAGGAACACCACCGTGTCGCGCGCCTTGGCCGCGCGCACGAGTTCGGCCGCGCACTCGCGCACCTGGCCCACGGATCCTGGACTGGACGCCAGCTGCGGGTGAGAAACCGTCTGTACCGAGTCCAGCACGACAAGCCACGGCTTCACTGACTCCATCGTCGCCAAAATTTTCGCCAGATTAGTCTCGGATACCAGATAAAGATGGTCCGGCGCCAGTCCCAGCCGCTTCGCACGCGATGAGACCTGACGCAAGGACTCCTCGCCCGTCGCATATAATACCGGGCCTTGTCCCGCGAGCTTCGCCGCTGCCTGCAGCATCAGGGTGGATTTGCCAATTCCCGGGGGCCCTGCGAGCAAGACGACCTGCCCGGGAACCAACCCGCCGCCCAGCAAACGATCGAGTTCTCCGATCCCAACTGCGCTGCGCTTCTCCACGTCTTCGCGCACATCCTTGAGTGCTACCACCGCGGAGGAAAAGCTGGTCAAGCTGCCCCGTCCAGCCGAGGCCGTGACCGCCTCAACGAGGCCCTCTGGCCTTGTTTCGACGACTTCCTCGACCATGGAATTCCATTCCGAGCAGCCCGGGCATTGGCCCATCGGCCGAGCCGCCGAGTGCCCACACTGCTGACAGCGATAGACGGTTTTAAGTCGCGCCATATTTTGATTATGCCATATCGGACGTCTGTTCGACTACCATACGTTTGAATATGCGATTTAGTTCCCGGACCGTCGCGGGGACCATCTTAGACACAGAGGACTTTTTGGGTTTATGTTCACGCTGAGTTATACTGATGCCGTAGGAATCAAGCCCGCGTTCCACCGGCTAGTGCAACACTCGTAGCGTGAGACGTTCACGCGGTAAGCTACGTTCTTCGTGTGCCGCAGCACGAGAGGAACGGCATGACTTACAAGTTGGAGTACAAGCGCATCACCGAGGAAGAGCGTCGGC
>JANPGH010000017.1:0-3811 GCA_031423795.1 Elusimicrobiota bacterium
GCGGTATAAAGGACAGCCGTCCGCGCGTGAAATCCCGAGGGCGATACAATAAAAGTGCGCCGACGTCAGTTTCGGGCGCCAACGGATACGACGAACGAGATTGACGCGGCCATGGCAGATTGCGAGAATGCGAGACGGCCCATATGGAAACCTTCGCGGCATGAATTTTATTTTCGCGGCTTCGATTATTCTCGCCGCCTTACCGGCGGCGGCGCATGAGATTTATCCGATATCGCCGGCGGAAGTCGATATAAGGGTAGAGCCGGGGCGGGTCGTGGCTAATGTCGACGTTGATTCGATTTATTGGATCGAGGAAGTCCTGGCGATGCACACGCTGCCGCCGCGCGATTGGCCGGCCCCGGCCATCGCGAAGGCGGAGAACTACATCAACAACCACCTGCGCTTGGCTGTGGATCAACGCCCGTTGCAGGGACGTCTCGTGTCTGCCGTCTATGTTCAGCGGCCTTGGCAGGTGAACGAAGAGGGCCGCATGCGGTTTCGATTGGTTTACCCTCCGGCCGACGGAACAACGTTGAGCGGCGAAGCGGATTTCTATGAAGAGTACCGCCGCGAAATGGCGACCGAAAGCGGTCCCCCTCCCGTGGGGCAAGATTTCCGCGTCCTGCTCAAAGTCTCCGGCCGCGACGGTCGCGCGTTCGAATTGACGCATGCGTCGCCCTCCTTCACCGTACCCGTCGCGCCGTCACAGCGCAGCGCGCTGCAAATGGCCCGAGAAAGCCTCTGGGTGGGAATTGCGACAGTGTTCGGTACGATCGAAGGCTGGCCGGTCCTTCTCGCCCTGGCTTTGTCGCTTTCTCCCGGAAAACCCCCCGCTTGGCACCTCGGAGCCCTGCTTGTCGCCGCCGCGTTTGGCGCAGCACTCGCTCCACAAAAGAATTCTTCAAGCTGGATGTGGATTTTCGGCGCAATGGCCGCATTGGCGGCGGGGCGGTGGCGCGGACCGAGGTTTCCCGTACGTCTGGAGATAGTTTCCGCGGCGGGAATTCTGCTCTCATGGATGACCCTCGCGCTCATCGCGTTGCCGCGGGCGACTCCGGGCACCGTTGACCGCGGTTTTGCCGCCGTCGGAATGATTGTGGCGTCGGCCGCCGTTCTCGCCATCGTTATGCTGGGGATCGAATTTCAACGCCGCGAACTTGTAACCCATTCCGAATCCCGCGCGCCGGAGCTTTTTGAACGCCGTCGCCGGCTCGCGGCGACGGTCCTCCTGCTCGCCTGCGCGTGGAGCGGATGGTCGAGGTTTTCCCGATGACTGCCCCCGCCCTGCGTTTTCGCAACGTCGGTAAAATATACCGCCGCTCTCACTTGGGACGGCTGACGGAGACGGTCGGTCTCACGGGGCTTGACCTCGACGTCGAACAGGGCGAAGTCTTCGGCCTTCTGGGACTCAACGGTTCGGGGAAGACCACGGCAATCAAATTACTGATGGGATTACATCTTCCGACGACCGGAGACATCGAGGTACTCGGCAAGCGTGTCCCGAACGTGGATGTTTTGGCGCGGATTGGCTACGCGCCGGAAGCGGCATATCTCAATCGTTCACTGACCGGACGCGAGCACCTGCGGCTTTTCGCCGCGTTGTCCCGAGTACCCGCCCAAGGACGCGAGGCCAAGGTCTCCGGTATGATGGCCCAAGTCGGCCTGGCTCACGCGCTCGACAAGCGCCTGTCCGAATATTCAAAAGGAATGCTCCAGCGTGCAAGCTTAGCCCAGGCTTTGATCCATGATCCGGAGCTCGTCGTGTTGGACGAGCCCGTGACCGGCCTTGATCCCCTCGCGATCAAGGAAGTGCGCACCCTCATCCTCTGGCTAAAGGGCAAAGGAAAAACTGTCCTTTTCTCTTCTCACGATATCTCCGAAGTCGAGAAAGTGTGTGATCGTATCGGAATCTTGAGCGGCGGACGCCTGGCCAAGACGATGACCCAATCGCAGTGGCGTCAAAAACCCGATACGCTTGAAAATGTTTTTGCGGCGACGGTCAAACGGACTGACGGCGTGGGAGAAATTCGACTGGACTGACTATGGGCACGATCAAGGCCGTATTTACCTACACCTTCCGCGAACATGTCCGGCATAAAGTCTGGCTGAGCAGCGCGCTGTTCGGTCTGGTGCTCATCATGGGCGGAATGATCGTCTCCGCTTTGGCTGCCGAAGAGAGAGGGCGTATCCTTCTCGACTTGGGGCTGGCGGCCAACGAAACAATAGCGCTGATCTCAATCGTTTTCCTCACCGTGCATCTAATTTTGCAGGAAATCGAGACGCGCGCGGTCTTCCTCATATTGACTCATCCGGTAGTCCGTTGGCATTACCTGCTAGGACGTTTCTTGGGAACGTTGGCGGCGGTTTCCGTGGGCCTGGCCGCGATGGGAATCATCCATTGGGGGCTGCTGCACGCGTTGGGTTGGGGCGGGGAAGGATCCTATTTGGTCGCCTGGCTGTGCTCGTTTGGAAAGGTCGCGGTGATGGGAGCGCTGGCTCTGCTCCTTTCGCTGGCGCTGACCTCGGAAGCGGCCGCGATGTCGTTTTCCTCCTTCTTCTGGATCTTGGGACATTTCACCGGCGAAATACGCTTTGTCGCGGAGAAATCCGGCAGTCCCCTGATGCGCTCGGTGCTGCTCGCGTTCTTAAATATCGCGCCCGATTTCGCCCACTTCGACTACCGCAACGCCTGGCATATCGGGACCATCGATCCGCACTGGGCGCTCGCCGCGACGGCTTATGCGGTGGCTTACGCCGGCGCGTGTTTTATTCTCTCGGTGCAGGTCTTCGAGCAAAAGGAGTTTTGATGCGGACGCTCGTCGCCGGTGCTACGGCCATCGCCGCCACCCTGGCCGTCCAGCCTTTCCTGCGCGCAACCGCGCCGGATTTTCCGCCCCTCTCGTCGCTGCCCTCGACCCCGTACAGCCTGCAGGATGCCGCCTTGGTTAGTTGTGGACTGCGCACGGTTGCCGCGGACCTGGCCTGGATGCAATTGCTTCAGTATTCGGCAGGAGGCCTGCCGGACATGCCCGACCGCCCGGGCCGGCCATATGATCACGTCAAGGACTTAGCGCTCCGGGTCTCTCGTCTCGATCCATCCTTCCACCGCTCATATCTGTTCGCAGCCGGAATACTGGCTTGGTTTAAAAATGTCGACCGTCCCGACGAGGCGGTTGAGGTTCTCCAAGAAGGACTGCGGCGCGATCCCGGACAGAAGTCCTATGCGATGTACATCGCCGCCATCGCGTACAAGAAAAAAGGTGATGTGTCGAAGATGACCGCAATACTGGAAGCGACCCTCGACGATCCGCACACGCCAGTCGAAATAAAGACGATCTTGGCGAATCTTTATAAGTCGCGCGGCGATTTCGAGGCGGCCCTGCGCGTGTGGCGTGCGATCCTAGACGACAACACCGCGTCGCGAGAATGGCCCCGCGCGCGCCTGCAAATCGCCGAAATCAAGAACCTGGAAAGCCCCGGCCGGGGTCAATAAAAACTGGCGACATGGTCGGCAAGGCGTCCTTTTTTATAGACGAATTTCGCGGAAAAGAACTTGTCGCCGTCCAGCCAAGGAAGAAAAATGCGGTCCCCTTCCCATAACGGAAGCCCAGCCAAGTCGCGGTTCTCCACCCACTGAAGCGTCCCCTCCGCGCACTCTGTTATTTTCCCTCCCGCGTTCCACCGGCTAGTGCAACACTCGTAGCGTGAGACGTTCACGCGGTAAGCTACGTTCTTCGTGTGCCGCAGCACGAGAGGAACGGCATGACTTACAAGTTGGAGTACAAGCGCATCACCGAGGAAGAGCGTCGGC
>JANPGH010000018.1:0-10837 GCA_031423795.1 Elusimicrobiota bacterium
CGCGCGGACTGGGTCTGGATTGCTGGGATTACCAGCCTCCAAACTGGGGTCGAATTGGTGGGATTGGCCCCAGTTTTACTGGGGTCGTTTAGGTGGGATTTACACCCCTAAAACTGGGGTCGAGTCGGTGGGACGGAACAGGCTTGACCAAGGTAGAGCCCCTTCCCTACTGGAAGTTTTGTTGTCTTCCAGATCATCGGTACTACGGACTCATCGGACTCCCTCTGGACACCTGACGTTTTCGGCTCCGCCTTATACGCCCGGCTCACACATCTAAGTGCCGTCCAGGACGGTCTCTCCTGTTCCGTCGCCAACCTTCCTATCGTGCCGTTCCCAATACCCCAGGAAAGCCCTGCGCTGCACTTCGGGTTCTTCACGCAGTGTTTCGCCTTCGCCCTACCCATGTGAGGCTCGGCCTTTCCACCTTTCGGCTTTGTAATATAACGAAGCAGCAGGATTTGCTTTATGCTACGGCCCGACAGGTCGCGCCCCGGGGCGCATACGCGAAGCCCAGGGCTTGTCACGGCGCTTAGCCGCTGGAATTTCGCCCAACGACCGCCGTCATCTACGGAGCGACCCGATTCTTGCTCCGGCTGGAACTCGCATCCGCTGGTTGGTGACAGCTTATCAGGACACGCCATGGGCTATTCTACCGGAAAAAGAAAGCGCCCTCGTCCTTTCGAGGACGGCGGCGTACCGTTCTTTTGACGTGATTTAAGCTTTCGCCCGACCGTGCGACTTGGCGCCGACTTTTTCGTTCATTTCCTCAGCGTCCTGTTCCGCCGCGGCTAATGTGGCATCGCTCGGAACGACGGGAGGGACAAGGTACTTGTCGCGCAACGCCTTCTCCAGCTTCTCGGCCGTGGCCGCGTTGTGCTTGAGATAGGCCTTCGCGTTCTCGCGCCCCTGTCCGAGCCGCTCTCCGTCATAAAGGAACCAGGAACCGGACTTCTCGACGATGGCGCCTTCGACTCCGAGGTCGATAAGGCAGCCCTCCCGAGAAACGCCGAAGCCGTGGATCATCTCAAATTCGGCCGTGCGGTAGGGAGGTGCCACCTTGTTCTTGACGATCTTAACGCGCGCTCGCGCGCCGACAACGACGTCGCCTTCCTTAATGTTCTCGATTCGGCGGATTTCCAAGCGCATCGTTGCGTAGAACTTGAGCGCGAGGCCCCCGGTCGTCGTCTCGGGATTGCCGAACATCACCCCGATCTTGTTACGGATCTGATTGATGAAGATCAGCGTCGTGTGGCTTTGGGCGACTACCGCGGTAAGCTTACGCAATGCCTGGCTCATCAAGCGCGCCTGCAGACCCATATGGGAATCGCCCATCTCGCCCTCGATTTCCGCCTTAGGGACGAGAGCCGCCACCGAGTCGATCACGATCACGTCGAGTGCCGAGGAGCGCACCAGCTTCTCCGTAATTTCAAGCGCCTCTTCGCCGCAATCCGGCTGGGCGATCAGCAAATTGTCGATGTCGACACCGAGAGCGCGCACGTAGGCCGGGTCCAGCGCGTGCTCCGCGTCGATGTAGGCCGCGGAGCCGCCGAGTTTCTGCGCCTGAGCGACGGCCTGCAGCGCCAGCGTGGTCTTGCCCGAGGACTCGGGGCCGTAGATCTCGATGATGCGTCCGCGCGGGAATCCGCCCACGCCGAGCGCCAAGTCGAGGGACAGAACGCCAGTCGAGATCGCGTCGATCTTAATCTTGGCCGCGCGGTCACCGAGCTTCATCACCGCTTCCTTACCGTAAGCCTTTTCGATCTGCGCCAGCGCCAGTTCCAGAGCCTTCGATTTTCCCGTTTCCATGTTCGCCATTGAGTGATTTCTCCCTCCTCGAAGCGCCAGTTCATCCCAGCGCCCAAGGGAACGAGTATATCAGAAGTCGAATTCGAACACAAGTTCGATTTTTGTTCGAACGCTGATTCCCCGCCCCTACCGGGGCTCACGACATACGCCGATCCGTCGGGAAAAGTTCCCTGCTATTTGGACGTACGGCCAAACTGCTAAGCTCGCCGGCACTAATGGGCTGGACGATCGCCGTTTACTGGGTAATGGACTGGACTTGGGCCCTGTGCGGCGCCGCGTGTTTAGCACTGGCGACCCTCTGCGCTCTCGACGAACGCCGCTTCGCGCTCTTCGAAAAGCGCATCAGCAAAGCGCCTAATAAAAATCTCCGGGTTGCGCGATACGTATTGGGTTTGGGCCTGCCCGGGCTTATCGCCTTGTTTAAGCTGGCGCAGTTCCATAGCTATCAGAGCATGTGGGACTCCGGGGTGACCATCAACTTGGCTTGGAACGCGCTGCACGGTTACGGGGTTTGGAGCAGCGTCATCGCTGATCGCTCTTATTTTTCCGTTCATTTCGCTTTCCTGACAACTTTGATTTCGCCCGTGCTTATCCTGTGGAACAGCGGCGCCGCTTTGGCGGCGGTACAGGGATTAGCCGTGGGCTCTTCAATACTGTCCGTCTATCTGCTGGTCAAAAAAGAGACGGATGATCCCCTCTTGCCTTGGGCGGCAAGCCTCCTCGCCTTGTCGCATCCTTTATTGTTCCATCCCATTTCTTGCCGGAAAGCATTGGCGGAAAGGAAATTGGTCAGCTCATATGATGAATGGATGACCGTGGACTCGAAATGGCTGTAGCCATGTTCTTGGTGGGGAATTGGAATAAGTCGGAAGGACTTCGCTTGGCTTGTCTCTTGAGAATGAGCAACCGGCAAGAAAAATCTGCATATAACGAGAAACGCAATAAGACGCTCAAGTAATTTTATGTTTTCTCCCGACGCCTGTTTAGGTCCAGTCTTATAACCCAAAAGATCAGATAAGCTTTCGTAATGTCGCGTCGGCCCAAGAAAGATCCTGAAAATCGAAAAATCTTCCGTTTTGCGGCTGTCGTGACGACTCGCAGGGTAGCTACCGCCCGACGTTCTCATCCTTCGGGATGACTTTCACCCTCGCGTGGATGGTCGCGGCTCACGCCGCCTCTTTTTTCTCTCTTTGTGCGACACTCCTCCCAGACCCTCGGCATTCCGCCGAGAATTTCCCGCCGCCGACTTTGCGAAAGTTGCCTCCCGACTTTACGTGTGTGCTAATTCCATCGACAATCCCAATAGCCGCCACCGGGCCTCTTCAAAGACCTTTTGAAGCGGATGACCTTCTGAAATCTTCAGCCACAAATATCGCGAGCGCCGGGCAACTATCCCAGCCAATCGAATCAGCCGAAATCTCACCGTCTTGATCGTCAATGTCTTCCAGCTCTCAGGCAAGGCCAACTGCTTCATTGCCACGAACACCGTATCGGCCAACAGCGCCACCTGAAAATATGCCGCATTGGCCATCATCTCTCGACAGGGCAGCTTCGATAGCCCAAAGCCTCCGGACAACTCTTTGTTCACGTTCTCTGATCCATCCTGCCGAGTCCGATGAAATTGAAGTACCAGCCCCGCCGTCCAATTGTCATAACTCGTCAGCACCCCATGATACTCGTAGGGATCCAGATCCAGAAGTTCCGGCTGCTCCTTGAGCCAGCGCAGAACGATCAGACGCTGGGCCGGCAAATCCTTCGCCCCACTGAAGCAATGGAGCGTCTCCGCTATCTCCGTATTCCGGTTCTCCCATGCGCCGCCCTCGTATTTTTTCCACTCCTTCTTGGAAATATCCCGAATCGTCTCCATCACCGCAGGGTCTTTCCTCACCGTAATCGCAAACTCGCTTCCGCTCTCTTGGCAGACGCGCACAACCCCAGCTTGGTAGCCAGCGCTGTCCGACCTCACCCGCAACGCTATCCCGGGCAGCGCTTTTGTCACTCGCTTGAGCAGTCCCGCCAGGTTGGCCATCGGCGAGGCTGCACCTGGACGGAACAACCCCGCCATCGGCATCTTCAGCTCCGCGCACGTCACCGCCACCGGATTGTATCCCCACAGCCCTTCGTAGTTCATCTCAACATCGGATTTCTGCGACTCAAGGAAAAATGCGTCTACGTCCAACGTCACCGCTTTTATCTTGCAGGCTCGAATCACTTTTGCCGCCGTCTCCAGTTGTATCCGCCCCAACCGACACACCGTCCTCCACGTATACCGTCTCAAGTATTCCCCGAGCGTGTTGGCCGCGGGAATATCCCCCAACAGTCCCGACATCCCGGCGTCGCCTCGCAGCATCGACACATCATCCAACGCGACTCCGCCTGCCTGCAATAATCCCATCAACGTCAACGTCATTTCCGCTGGGCTGTAGCCGCGCTGGCGTTCCTTGAGCGCCAAGGCGTTGAGCTGTTCTTCCAGCCCCAGGCTCCGGGCCATTCCCAGCAGCAACGGCAGTCCGGCAAACGACGTGATCGCCTGTTTCGTCGTTGAGACTTTGTAAATCTCCAGATTTTGTAAGATCATGGACGTACCCCCGTTGTTCGCTTGGTCGTGTGCGACGGGGGTATTTTATTTTTTCCTGCAGGCTCCTGCTCTTCCTTTCGTTGCTGAGCACACAAACGCTCCGAGCCGTAGGCGAGGAGCCTGGCCGCCCCCCACGGGGGCGGCCATTCCTTTGGGGGGCAAATGCCGTTGAATCCACATCCTGCGCCTGTTTTTTGAACACCCTATTTTTACGCCCAATTTTTCACCATTACGGTGAAATCACTCCCCTCGGAGATCAGGGCTTATCTGATGTTCTGGGTTATAACAGGAGAAGCAAGATCGCGCCATTTTTCCGAGTCCTAGACGGGATGGGACTTCGGGCCCTTCCCTGCGGAGGCCTCCGTGGGGTATGCTCTTAGCATGCAAGACACGCGCGCTATTCGCATCGTCAGCCTGGTCGGAGTATGCTCTGTCGCACTCGCGGTGGGGGCATCTTCGAAATGGCTGCTCGCCAAGCGCGGGGAAGGCGCGCTCGTCCCGATCGTTTCTCCCGACGAAGATTTAAGGGACGCCGTAGCGTCGCCTTCGATGTCGATTGCGCGGGTGGGCGGGAAATCCGTGCCTGCGGCGTGGCTTAAGAACCCGCAGCAGCATCGCGCCGATATGACCGGCGCCCTATGGGCTTCGCGCCGCCGACGAATGTTGAATTCGTCGCGCGCATCCCAATAAACGTCCTGTAGGCGGGCTTCTCGCCATGTGGCGGGATTGCTACCATACCGCGTGAGATCTAAGTCGGCCGCCTTATTGCTTTTCCTTTCCTCCTTTGCGACGGCGAAGGATCTCTGCCCCCGGGTGCGGTTCTCGGGGCCTGACCCCAAGCTGACCGAGGTCGAAAAACGTCTGGTCTGCGGCGACCCGGGCTCCGATAGCTGGAAGGATATCTCGCTACCGCAGGCTAGAGAGTTCATGACCGCTTTCCTTCAGAAGCGCGGCCGCCATTTTCCGCGTTACGAGACCGAAGGCGATACGCTGGTCGTCAATGTCGGCACGATGACCATCGTGCGCTCGCTCGTGGGCCGGGGTCTTGAGGGCGTCTACGACCTCGGCAAGCGCCGTAAGGTCGTCGGCCGCCCGCTGACGCCGCACCTGCTCGATCAGGTAAAAAAGGCCGTGCTCTTCGAGCTGTCGAGCCGCGGCTATCCGTGCGCGAAGGCGACGCTCACCGCCGACGCGCGCACCGGGGAGGTCCGTATCGACGCGGACCCGCAAGCGCGTTACCTTGTGGCTAAGATCGAGGAGCCGACCGGCCTTACCATCGATCCGGCCGTCCTGCGGCGCTACGAGGCGTTCCGGGCCGGCGACGTGCTTGATGCGCGCATGCTGTCGCTCACGTCGGACCGAATCAAGGGCGACGCGCTATTCTCGAGCGCATACTACGACGTGTCCTGCTCGACGACGGGCCTGAGGATCGTGCAGCGCGTGATCGAGGCTCCGCCCCACCTGATCACGATCGGTGCGGGCGTGGACACGGAAGGCCTTGTGCGCGGGCGCGCACGCTTGGTTCAGTCACGCCTCGGCAGACGCGCGAGTTCCGCCGAGGTGACGTTGACGGCGAGCCGGCGCGAGCAGTCGCTTGACGGGCTGATGCGTCTGTATCTGAGCCCCCGGGACCGCCTTTATCTTTCTCCCGCCGCCTTCCTCCGACGCGAAGACGAAGTCCAGTACGAGGCCGAGCACGCGGAGCTAAGCCTGAGCCCGACCTGGGCCAGCGACGCGGGCGGCCTGCGGCTCGAAGTACGCGGCGGCCCCGCCGTAGACTTTTTCGACACGAGGCGCGGCCAAGGGCCGACAAATGCGTCGTGGTTCCAATTTATCACGCGCACGCAGGTCACCAGCCACCTTTACGAGTACTATCAGCGCGATCCCCGCGACGGGTGGACCGCGACCCTCGAGACTGCCCATCGATTCAAGGGGGCCTACTCGGACGTGGAAGCGCACTGGCTGCGCCTGAGTGGGCAGGCGCTGTGGAATTTGGGGAACTTCTCGCCGCCGGCGGCCGTGCTCGCGACCCGTGCGATGGCCGGGACCGTGGCCGGCATCGACCGAGCTCCCGCCCTCTCTTCTTTGCCCCCGACCGACCGCTTTTTCTTGGGCGGTGACGCCGACCTTCGCGGCCTGGCCCGCAAACAGCTACCCAATGACGGGTCCGGCTTCCTGACCGCGATCTACGACGGCATCGAACTACGCGCGGGGGACGTCCTGCCTTACGGAGTGCAGCCGTTCCTTTTCATCGACGCGGCGATGGGGGGTTCTTACGGATTTCAACTCGACCCCGACGTGTACTATTCTCCCGGTGTGGGCGTGCGTTGGGCCTCGCCGGTGGGCACCGTGCGTACGACCGCAGGACGCGGGCTGGTCTGGCGCCGCGGCAGCGAGCTGGGTCCACCTCGTCCGCATTGGCAGTTTTTTTTCAGCTTTGGGAGAGAGTTTTGAAACGCTTTTTTAAATTCGTCGCCTCTGGGGTGCTCGGCCTGCTGACGCTGGCGGCCGTCGCTTCCCTCGTCATCGCCATATTTCCCGCGACGGTACTAAATACCAGATACCTGTCATGCGCTGTCCGGTATTTCGGCCGCGACTACCGCCCCTCATGGGTGGAGTTGGCGTTAAACGTCACGTCCCCCAGCCTCCTCACCAAGCGCGCCGTCCTCACCGCGCGCGATTTGTGCGTCGACGAGATTCACGGCTTCGCGCAGGGCTGTCTGCGCACCCTTGAGATCGACGCGACAGTCCGCTTCGGCCTAAGTCCGCTCGTTTCCGTCACGCGTCTCGAGCGCGCCGTCGTTCATACCGGCGATATCCACATCAACTCCAGCGCCACACGGGCCGTTTCATCAAAGAAGAAGAATTCCGACGCTGCTACCACAATTCCTTCTTGGGCGCGGAGCATGACCGTCGGCGAAGTGGATGTGCGCGTGCCGCGGGCGGTCCTCGTCTCGTCTTCGGGCACGACTATCGGGGGAGTTACCGCGGCGCTCCATTCCGAGAGCTCGGCTCTGCTGACGGCTGACGTCTATACGATCCTGAAAAGCACGGGGACGAAAAAAGGCAAGCGCTACGATGCGAATATCGCGTTTGAGTCCGTGTCGTTCCGCGAGGGCCGGCTCGCATCGCTCAATGCCAAAATCCGCGCGCGCGGCGCTGACGGCCTCACGGCGGACGCCCGAGTCAAGCTCGAGCCACAGCAAGGCGGCCGTCTTCAGCTCACGGCTTCAGCACAGGGGGTGTTCTCCGGCCGCGCGCTAGAGGCCAAGCTCAGCGGCGAGGGCGGCAAGGACGGCGGACGCGCCGCGTTTAACATAGCAGTGTCCGATAGGACAGGGCCGCTACGACGCGCCGCCTTCGATGCTTGCGAGGTGAAAGCGGGAGCGGTAAAAAAGACCGGATATCCTGAGTATGCGGACCTTCGCTGCCGGATCACGCTGCTGCCCGCGCCGTTCGGCTCTAGCAAAGGATTGACACCGAAGGCCTTGACCGGGACGCTCTCCCTCCACGGAAAAACTCGCGCGCAAGTCGCGCGCCGCGATCGCTTCGAGACACGGGTCGACATCAAAATCTGGCCCGTGGAGGGCTACGGTGGCTTCTTGCTCGTCGCGGAGGCGGACCTGGCCGGATCCGTGGGCGGATCCTTTGCCGAAGAACGCCGTATCAAGGCCAAAGCCGCTATCGACCGTTTCGGCGAAGTCGTGCGTTTCTTCGATGGTACTGAGTACGCGCTTCCCGCCCCGATTAATGCGCTTGACGGGGCGATCGACGTAGCCGCCGAGTTCACGGGCCGCGCCGGCGACGAACGTTCGACCGTGGAGTACGACGCAAAAACCGATCTTGCCTCCGCGAAACAAAAACTGATCGCGGCCGTGAAAGGATCGGCCGTCATACAGCCTTCCGGGACCGTGCCTCGGTTTAAAATCCAGAGCGACGTGGATCTCAAGCGGGTCGTTTTGGAGCTCCCGTACCTCGAACTGAAGGGTAACTCCTCCCCGATCCCCGATAAACGCATCAAAACGGGTGAGCCCAAGCGCGACGCGGTGGTCGACGCCGCGCGATTGGGCGCCGCCCGGCCCGTCAGCGACGCGGTCGACTACGATGTAAGCCTGCGCACGCTTACGCCGATCATCCTGAGCTCGAACCTGGTCAAAGCGCCCATCCCCGTTTCGTTGGACGTGCGCGCCAAGCCCGCGGGTCTCTCCGGGACCATCCGCGTCGAGGGCTTCAATATGGAGGTCTTCCGCCAGAACGCGCGCATCGACCATATCACGTTTACGCCGGCGCCGGGGGGTGCCGCGACCGCGCTCGACGGTAAGATCGTATATAAGCGCAACGAAGTGACCGTGAATATTCTGCTCCTGGGCACCACGGCCAAGCCGAGCGTCGTCTTCGAGAGCGATCCGCCCATGTCCCAAGACGAGATCGTGGCCTTCGTCCTCTACGGTAAAACGCCAAACGATCTCGACAGCGACCAGAAAGCGAGCGCCGGCAACGCGACGAACGCGATGGCGAGCGGAGCGTTTGGGCTGGCGTCTTTATACTTGTTCGCCTCGACCCCGGTGGATTCCGTGGGCTACGATTCCGCGACACAAAGCTACCAGGTCAAGTTCAAGCTGCCTGGCGGGGCGACTTTAGCGGTCGGCTCGAACCTGCAGGAATCGAGGACGCTGTCGCTGCGTAAGCGCCTTGCGCGTCATTGGGAATTGCAGACCGAGGCTGGGGGCGGCTCGCGCGACGGCAATACGGTCACGACGTTCTTGCAGTGGTTTACGCGTTACTAGGGCGTGCGCTCAGTAAGCCGCGTTCCAGCGCGCCAACCCGGTTTCCAAACGCTGTTGGAACTTAGGATCGAGGACGTCCGCGCATACCGCATAGCGAATCAACGGTTCCATCCCGCCATTTTCTCCGGGGCTCGCGAAATGCACACCGACGATCCCGGTTTCCGAGATCACCAGGCGGTTAAACGCCTCATGGCGTCCCTCGACGGGCAACTTACGGCCCAATACCGATTCTGGGACTTTCCACAGCGTGAAGAATCCCGCCTCGGTCTCGCACGCCGGTCTTAGGCCCGCGGTCTTAAGTCGCGGTACCAGGTAGGCGACGCGCTCTTCGTATAAGCGGCGAATATCTTCGAGCGCCCGCCGCGCGCCCGCGCGGTTTGCGAAGAACTCGCCGTACGCGGCCATCACGGAGGGCACCGGGCCTGAGTCGGTGTTGCCCTTGACCAAGGTGTAGTCCTCGACAAAATCCTTCGATCCGACCATGGCACCCAGGCGCGCGCCCGGATCGTTGTAGGATTTACTGACAGAGTAGAGCTCCAACCACTCGAACTCGGGATAGTCCTTGGCCACTTGGGCCAGCGGGACGTGGGCTTTCCCCGCGGTCAGCCCCGCGTAGGCCGCGTCGTTGACCAAGCGCATACCCTTTTCCAGGCAGAAGGAAATCAGGTCTTTCCAGTCGGCGACCGACGCTCCGACCGCCGCGGGATTGCCGGGACGAATCGTAAAAATGAGGTCCGCGCGGTCGGTATTATCGCGCTTGAGCGCTTCCCGCAAACGCGAGACGTTCAGGCGCATATTGTCGGCGGACATCAGCGGCCAAATCGTCCGGTTCGACGCCAGGTACTGATCGGACCACGTGCCGATCACATCGTAGGCCGGTAAGTTCGAGGCGATACGAAACGTTTTTCGCCGGGCCTTGTCCGGCAGATGTAACCCGCAGGCCAATGGTATCAACGCGCTGGCCGTCTTGATGCCGGCTATCGGCAACGTGCGCAAATGCGAGTGCTCGGCGACCTCGATACCGCCGTGGATCGCGACCATTCCCTCGGCGAAGTTTTGAAGATTTTTATCTTCGGCGTAGGTGTGATAGTCGTAGCCCGGGTCAAGCGCGTATTGGGCCTGTAGTTGCCGCAATGCTTCGGGAGGAACGCCGTCCGGATTGCCCAGCGATAAATTGAGCGGTTCCTGACCTGTTTTCTCTTTATACTCCCGAATCAGGACGTAAATGAGCTGAAAAAGATTGATGCCCGCTGCCGGTATGCGCCGCATGACACCAGGATAGCGTTTTTGGTGGCGCTAAGACACGAGACCTATTTTAACGGGTCTCTGGTAAAGCTGGATAACGGTTGCGGTGGATTCGCCTTCAAAAACGAGCAGAATCCGTCGCCGAACCCGTTTAGCAACCGATTCCAACTACCCTTCTCGGAAATCGGGGTTGAGAAATGTTGGTAAAAACTACCTTTGTAGCGCACGATACTGGAATAGATGCCGATCAGTGGCTTGTTTTCCCAGTACCCGGTCAAAGCTAACCCAACTTCGCCACTCACAGCAGAATTACGCTGTGATTTTCAGTATCTGAACTCAAAAGTCGCCACTACATTTTTGACACCAAGTGCTCCGGAACCCGCATCCGCTTGGGCAACTCGAGACCCAGGCGTTGTAGAAT
>JANPGH010000019.1:0-13865 GCA_031423795.1 Elusimicrobiota bacterium
AAGGAGCTGCTTGATGAACGCCAAAACGTCAAAAATGAGATGGACTCGATGAGGGTGATGCGCTAAACTAGAAAACGCTCAAACCAGGTGGGTCCGTGTTGGTGGGATTGCACTGGGTTCCGATTGGTGGGACTGGACAACTCGTCGCCTCGGCCGAGTTTGAAGAGCGCGTCCACGAGTTCAACGCCTTGCAAACGGTCTTTCTCGGCCTTCTCGACCTTTGGCCTGCGGCCGCTTACAATGAGTTTGTGGAGCGCAAAATTCGCCGGGTGCGGTAGGCGGATATCGAAACTCCGGTAGTTCACCACGATCGTTTCGCTGGATAAGAAGTCCAGAAAACGAAGCGGCTGGGCACGGATGCCGAGGGCGGGGATGGCCACCGTTGTCGCGTCTCCTCTTCCCCTTTCCGCAATCAAGAAATCAATGATGAGATCTGGATGCGAGAGACTCACACATCCTTCATCTTTCAGGTCAGGCAGGAAGCCCAGGTCCTTGAGCAATTCTCCGACGCGAACGTCTTTTTTGAATCGGGGCGGTCGGCGGACAAGGAAATCCATATCACGAGTGCGGAGCGCTGAGAGCCGCGCGCCTCCCTGGAAGTGCTGGTTGTAGAAGAAAGTACACCAACTGCCGACCAGTACGAGTTCCTCCAAGACCCCGGCGCGGTCAAGACGCCGCAGGACTTCCAGGCAGAGGTCAGGCGGCGCGCTTTCTTTTTCTTTCATGGAGCGCGCGCTCGAGAAATTTCACCTGGCGCTTGAGCTCTGAAACGTGCCCGGCGTACTGCTTCCGGAGTTTTTTAGCTTCTTGGTACTTTTCGACCTCAGCGGCAGCAAGTTTTCCTTTGTAGTGAAACCGAACCTTTCCGCCTTCGCGCAACGCCAGGTAATGGAAGATGCCGCCCTTGATCTTCTTGGCGACTAAGCTGCCTTTGGGCAGTCGGGCGAGTTCTCCCTCCCGCTGCTTGAGAAGGCGCAGCGAGTTTTCCAGTTCTTCCGCCAAAACGCCTTTAATGGAATCCATGGTTACCAAACAATAACGCTAATAGTTTAGTGTGTTTGGTAACTTTTCGCAAGGGGCATACACCACGATCCAGCCGGAAATGGCCTCTGTGGAGTAAGGCTTTCCGATCGAAGACTGGTTCTAACGCCGTTCAATAAGCGACCCCCAAAAAACTCGCTCACGGTGGAGGGTCGCGGATTGTGGAACCATTTCAGGCGGTTCAGCGTGATCAATCCGGACGGATCAATCAATCCCGAGGCTTTGTCCTTTTCGCTCAAATTCGTGAGCTGGAATACTGGGACTATGCCGTCGGCGGTTCGGTCGGCGAGTCGTCCGGCAGTTCTAATTCAGTGGGCAACTGTACGTCCGTTTGATCCACGGGCATCGGGTCCGCCGTGGGCTCGGGTTCAGCGGGAGCTTCGATAGGGGAGCTTTGGTCGTCGGTCGCCCCATTGACGCCGGTCATCTCGTAAATGATGCGGAAAATCGTGTCGATGTCCGGGGGCTTTGACATCAGCTGGATGCGCGGATCGTCTTGAGGGAGCAGGGGCTGGGCGCGCTCCGGGGTGAGGCCCGTGATTACCAGGACGGGAGTCAACGCCGTCGCTTTTTCAAGGCGCAGCGCCCTGACCATGTCCGTGCCCGAGCCGAAGGCGGGCATCTGCACGTCGGTTAGAATCATGAACGGACGTTGATCGCGCGCGATCATGAACGCAGACATCGCGTCGGCTGCTGTCGAGATCTCCCACTCCGAGCTTGCCAAAGCGGCACTCAGGAAATTGATGATCAATGGATCGTCATCGACAATCAGCAGGCGTCGTTTAGAGGCCATATTATTTTTATTATATCTTACTTGAGTTCCAATTTTTCCTAACGCGTCGGCAAAGTGAGGCTCAAGCGCAGTCCCCGGCCGGTGGCCGGGCTTGATTCGAGCGAACTTTTCCATCGGTCGGCCAGTTCGTGTGTCAACGCGACTTCAAGCGCGGTCATCCTTTTCCCGGTCGAAAGCGCCGAATGAATCGAAGCGATCGCCGGAGCATCGTTGCCGTTATCTTGAACGTCGATTTGCAGCGGGATTTTGGCTGTGGCGACGATGCGCACCAACACAATGCCGCCGCGCGGCACACGACTAAGAGCACGTCCCACCAGCGCGTCGATCGCCGCGGCGAGTTCTTCAGACGGTATCGCGGCCTGCGGCATTTTATCCGCGTATTCCCGAACCAGCGTCGCGCGCTGACGACGAAAGTCCTCTTCCCACAGATCGAGCCGCGCTTCGATAATTTTTTTCACATCGGTCGACTGCTCGGTGTCGAAGCCGGACTCCAAGATGAACGCCAGACGAAGGATCAGGGCGAGCCTACGGCATTCTTCCGCCTCCGCGGTCAAAGATTCTACGTCTCGGGGGGGCGTTGAGATCAATGCACGCAGACGGGTCTCCAGATGATGCGCCGCACTTGTCGCCGCGGATCCGACGGCTTGCGAGACTTCTTGCTTCGTCAGACGGGATTCGGGCTTGGCCCCAGCCTCTGGTTTCTCCGTTGTCGCCGGCTTCTCCTTGCGCGTCTTTCGGTTGCGCAAGAGGGCTTCCGCTCGGGTTCGCCGATCGCGGCGGGTAGCCTCACGCAGGAGACTGGCGATGGTTTGGCGCGCTTCGGCCAGTTCTTGCTCGACTTCCGCGACTCGGTCCAGTTTCCCGGACCGGCGGAAGCTGCGCAGCCGGCGTTTCACGGCCAGCATCGCCGCGCGGGCGTCTCGTCGTTCTCGGGACATGCGCACCAAGAGATTGCTGACGCTATCCCGGCTGGAAGCAAGCTCAACCTCGACATTCGGTGAGCCGGTCGGTGGGGGCGCGGTCGTCTCGCGGATTAGAGACTTGGCGTCCGATTCCAGACGGCCCAAGATGCCCTCAAGTTCCGCAATTTCCGGTCCGAATTCACCCCAATCGTCCTTCTTCGGTTCTGTCACGATCGACTCCTCGCCGCAAGACGGGCGGCTTGTAAAATCAAAAGTGCCGTTGTCACTGGCCCCACGCCGCCGGGGCCTGACGTCAGAAATGCCGCGCGCCGGCGCGCTCCGGGTGCCACATCGCCGACCATGTGGCCTCGCGATAGACTCACGCCTGCGTCCAGTACGAGTGCCCCCCGCTTGATCCAATCCGCGCGGATCAGCGCCGGGTGTCCCACGGCGACGACCAAAACGTCGGCTTTGCGGCACAGGGAGGGCAAGCCTTTCGTGCGCGAATGCGCGAGGGTCACGGTCAAATCAAGTGTCGACAATAAATGCGCGGTCGGACGGCCAACCGTATTCGACCGGCCCACGACGAGGGCGCTGCGCCCGGAGAGGGGGAGCTTCGTCTCGATGGCGAGTCGAACCAAGGCCAATGCCGTGCAAGGACCGTTCAATTGAGATGCCTCGGCCCAAGATTTGGCGAGAAATAAGCGGCCATAAATTTCCGGGGTCATGCCTTCGACGTCTTTCGAGGGTGGAATAGCCGATGAAACATCCTCGGCCCGTAGTCCTCGGGGGTAGGGCGTTTCAACGACTAACGCGTCGATACTTGGATCGGCGGCGATGTCGGCGAGCAGGCCCATAGTCTTGACTCGTGTTCCCGGCGATAAACGGTGGACGGTCGCCTCGACGCCGGCGTGGGTGCAGGCCTTGAGCTTGGATTTCAGATAGCTCAATGCGGCGCCATCTTGCGCGCAGATAATTGCCAAGCGCGGCAGGCGGCCACGGCGTGACTTGGTCAGGCGTGACTCGCGCGCAGCTGCTTTCAAGATGCGCATCGAGAGACTACGTCCGTCCAGGATTTTAGCGCTCAACGGGAAAGGTTCCTTTCGAGGCGCGAGATCAAGGCGTTTAAGAGATTAATTGTTGGCGTAGCGACGCGGCCCCTACGGGCTGCCCTAATAAATGGCGAGACAATCGCGTGAATTTCGGTCCGGCGCCCGGCCGACAAGTCCTGGAGCATAGAGTTCCTTTGGTGCGGCGCAATTCGGCCGCTCCTAAGGAGTTTATCAGCCAAATCCGGATAATCAAGGGGGTGCCCGGCCGCTGCGGCGGAGTTGGTGGCTTCCTCAAGCGCCTTGAGGGAGAGCTCGCGCAGCGCCGGCTCGTCAATAATTCGGCCGTTTTCGACCCCACAAGCCGCACCGAGAGGATTGACCGCGACGTTGAACGCGGCCTTGCCCCATAACATCGAGGATTCGCTCTGTTGGACGCGGATCTTGAATCCGGCAGACTCGAGAACGGTGGTCGCTGTTGCGAATGCGGTCTCGTTTCCCGCCCAGCGGGCCAGGGCGATATCAGAGCCACCATTAAGAAGTAACTCCGTAGGAGTTGCTCGGTCTGCGGCGAAATAACAAGCGCCGATCACGGTTCGACTCGCCCCAAACGTCCGCCGGATCACCGATTCATGCCCGATCCCGTTTTGCAAGGCGACCACGGCCGTTTGTGGGCCGATCCAATGTTTGGCGGCTTGGGCCGCGCGGACGACGTCTGTGGATTTGACGCATATGAAAGCGATCGCCACGGGTGCCGCGATCGTCCGGGCCGGACGCAGTCCCCCGCGAATCGTTGTACGACGTCCGTCACTGTCCGTCACATGAAATCCGCCGCGCAGGCGATTTTCAATCGTCCGGCTTCGCCCTAAAATGGCGACGTTCAGGCCGGCTTGACGTAGTCCGGCCGTCACCGCCAACCCGACCGCGCCGGGGCCTACGACTAGGACCGATGATTTCACGCAACCCCTTATATCAAAAAAATCGGCCCCCGGCGTTACGTGCCGGGGGCCTTCTTTCGATCGTGCTGCGGTCGACTTACGCGTTCATCATCTTTGCGCGAGAAACATCGCCTTTTTTGTCAACGAAATAGAGGAATCCCTTCTGCTTTTTCACTCCGACCTTGAGGACTTTTTCCATCTTCCCGCCCTTCTTGCCGCCGCGCGTCGGCCGGAAGCGAGAGACATCTCCTTGCTTATCGACGACGTAAAAGTAGCCCTGCACCTTCTCAACGCCGACCTTCTGAACCTTCTCAGCCATATTCACTGACCTCCGTTCGGATGTCGGGATCGGTGCCCCTGTATCCCTTATGATGCTTCGCGGAAAAATCTAGCATACTCCCGTCGGAGACGCAAGGCTTTCCCGACGAGAAGAACGAAAGCTACTTTACGCCTTTGTCAAATAGGGCGATTTGGCTTTCTTGGGGGATGATCAGCCGCTCTTTGAGCCAAGCGTCAACCAGCTGCTTGGAGAATCGGTATTGGCGGCCGATGCGGGAAGCAGGAATTCTTTTGAGGCGGATGAGACCGTAAATTTTGGAGCGCCCGAGGCCAAGGTAATGAGCGAGTGTCTTGATATCCATCACGTCGGGAACCGGGCCCGTCATCGGACGTTTCGCAGACTTGCGTTTTTTCTTCATGGAGAGTTATTGGTGTCGTTTATTGCTGAGAGCTGTCGCCGAACGTTCGAAGTTTACATCCTCAGTCATCTTTTGTCAATGAGAGTCGCGCAGGCGGCGCGGGGAAAAAATGTTTCGCGAAATGCCTGACCTTCGCTTGTTCCGCTCGCCATTTTTTTGCGGTGCTCCGTAAGACACGTCGATGGGCAGCAGCCTTTGATCGATTTGCGTTCACAAGGGATCGCGCTTTCGACACACGCGCTGAACGGCCTCCCTGAGTCCGCGCACCCCGCTAACGAGGAGAGGCAGTCTTCGAACCTCGGCGCCGCGGCGGCAATTTTGTTTGGGGTAGTCGGCGCGGAGGGCTTCTGGAATTTCTGGCAAGCAGCCATGACGCCATATTCGCAGGCGTGCTTATAATCCTCACGGGCAAAACCCGCGTCGCCTTGGCTTTCGTAGGCTCGAGCGCGATCGGCATATGCTTCACCCAGGCGGATATCGAGGGAAGTCGCTTTATAAAAATCGTCAATCGCCTGGACAATCTCACCGCGTTCCAGGCGGAGCTGGCCGCGACGATGGAATATTTTCGCGCGGCGGCCGTCGAGTGCCAGACAGTCCGTGTAGTCGACGAGCGCGGCACTCTTGTTGCCGCTGCGGTCGCGCAGGGCCCCTCGGGCGCACAAGGCTTTGGCGCGCGCTTTCTTTCCGTCGCTAGGTTTCCAGGTCGAGAGGGCGTTCGAATAGGAGATTTGGGCTTGTTCCGCTTTTTTCTCCTTTTCTTGGCGCGCCGCGAGCGCGGACCAGGCTTGGAACGATTCCGCTCGAACCGTAGAAACGAGCAGGGCCGCAGGCAGCAATAGGCTCAGGAACATATCTATTAAATGGAAGGTTATCAGCATGGGAAGGGCTCGTCAAGCGTCGATTCTTAAAAAAACCTTGCGTTGACGAGGGAGTTTTGGTACAGTTTGATTCACCATGCAGATTTACGAGACAGTCCTCATCCTAAAGCCGGTCATGTCGGACCCCGAGGTTGCCACTTTCGTTGACAAGACGAAGCAGACCATTTCGGCGGAGGGCGGCGAGGTCGTCAACTCCGAAGTTTGGGGTCGCCGCAAGCTCACCCATTTCATTGGAAAGGCGCGTGAAGGCGTGTACGTCTACCTCAAGCATAAGGCGGCACCTACCCTGCTCAAGAAGTTGGCTCACAATTTCAGCGTTTCCGATGATGTGCTGCGCGAGATGACCGTCGTCGTGCAAGATCGCAAGATCCGCGAGAAGAAGCCGAAGAAAGTCAAGCCTGCCGCGACTAGCGCGGCCGCTCAGGCATAGAGCTCCATGGCCGAAATTCGCCTTCCCGAGCAGAATACCGTTCTTCTGACGGGGCGGCTCACCCGCGACGCTGAGCTTAAATACACAGCCAGCGGGGTCGCGATGTGTCGCTTCAGCATTGCGGTCAATCGCCGGTTCAAGGACCCGAAGAGCGGCGAGTGGAAGGACGACACGAGCTACGTCGATATTTCCGTCTGGCGCGATGCCGCGGAACGTTGCGGAAAGGTTTTAAAGAAGGGCAGCCCGGTTCACGTCGAGGGGCGCCTGCGCAGTTATTCTGTCGAAGGCAAGGAAGACAACGTCAAGCGCACCAAGCTCGAAGTCGAAGCGCGCCGCGTCCAAATTCTTGAGAAGGCTGCTGCGTCCGGTTCGTCGGGCGTAGCGGAGCCGGAGGCGTCTGCCGGCGCTGAAATCGAGGAGGTTCCGTTCTAATGGCTGTCGATCAAAACACCGCTGCGTCTGCGGGTCCCGAGGCGTCCGTTTCTTCCGCCGCGTCTTCCGCGTCGGCTTCCGCTGGTATGGGAGCGCGCCGCCCCGGCGGCCGCCGCCCGCCGTATCCCGTCCGACGCAAGGTTTGCCGCTTCTGCGCCGAGAAAGTCCGCGACATCGATTACAAGCAAATCCAGATCTTGCGCACGTTCACGACCGACACGGGAAAGATCTTGTCGGCCCGCATCACCGGCAACTGCGCGTCTCACCAGCGTCAATTGACGCGCGCGATCAAACGCGCGCGCAACTTGGCCCTGTTGCCTTACGTCGTGCGCTAGAGTCGCCCGGCCGAACCTGAAGTAGGAGCATCGTCATGAAAGTCATTCTGAAGAACAACGTCGATCATCTGGGACGCGCTGGCGACGTCAAAGACGTCGCGACCGGCTATGCCCGAAATTTCCTGCTTCCGCGCAAACTTGCGGAATCCGCCACACCTTCCGCCCTTAAGTATTGGGAGAAGGGGAAGGAAAAGCGCGCGAAAGTGGTGGCCGCTGAAGTTAAGGTCGCCAAGGAATTGGCCGATAAACTCTCGAGCGTCAACCTGACATTTTCGATGCCCGCGTCCGAGGAAGGAAAATTGTTCGGTTCTGTCGGCAAAACCGATGTCCTGAAGAGCCTCAAGGTCGCCGGCTACGACGTGCCGAAAAATTCCGTCCGCCTCGAGAACGCGCTGAAGGCCACCGGAGAGCACGAGGTCGAGCTGCGGCTTGCTCCCGAGGTCGTAGCTACGATCAAGGTCACCGTCTCCGCCCGCGAGTAAGGTCCCGGGCCATGGCCGCTCAGAACCCGGCCCTTCCTCCCCAGGCCCTCGAAGCTGAGATGGCGGCGTTGGGCTCGATGCTTATCGAGCGCGAAGCCGCGGAAAAGGCCCTTGACGCGCTGCACGAGAGCGACTTTTACCAGGACTCGCACCGCAAGATCTTCCGCGCGATCTTCAGCCTCTTCAATGGAAGCCAGGCGGTTGATCTGGTCACCGTCTCCGAGGAGTTGCGTAAAAAAGGCGAGCTCGACGCGATCGGTGGTGGCGCTTTTCTCGCCGGTCTGATTGATAAAGTCACGACCGCGGGACATGTCGAGCATTACGCCAGGTTAGTCAAGGAGAAGGCGATCCTCCGCGACCTGATCAATGCCGCGACCGGTGTCGTCACCGCGTGCTACTCGCAGGACAAGGATCCCAAGCAAATCCTCGACGAGGCGCAAGGCTCCATTCTCAAGGTGTCGGAGCGCCAGACCCTGCACGGCGTGATCCACGCGAAGGAAATCGTGCACGAGGTCGTCGACCAGATCGAGAAGGCGGTCCACCGCAAGAACGACGTGACCGGCGTTCCTAGCGGCCTACGCGCGTTCGACCGGATGACCACCGGGTTCCAGAAGTCGGACCTGATCCTGATCGCAGCACGGCCGTCGATGGGAAAAACCGCCTTCGCCCAGAACATCGTCGCCCACGTGGTTTTAGAGAAAGGCGATCCCGTCCTTTTCTTCTCCTTGGAAATGAACCGTCACGCGATCATGCAGCGCTTCATCGCCGCCGAGGCGAAGGTCAATCTCAAGGACATCCGCACCGGATTCTTCCGGCGCGATCGCTGGCAGGACCTGACCAACGCCGCCGCCCGTTTCGCGGAAGCCCCGCTTTACATCAACGACAATCCGGGTATGACCGTGTTCAGCATTCGGGCGATTTCGCGGCAGCTGATGAGTCGTCTCAAACAGGAAAACCGCTCGCTCGGAATGATCGTGATCGACTATTTACAGTTGTTGCGCGGCGGCGCCACGCGCCAGGAGAACCGCCAGCAAGAAGTGTCGGAAATTTCACGCGCGCTCAAGCAGCTCGCGCGCGAACTGAACATCCCGGTGATCGCACTTTCCCAGCTCTCCCGCGCGTCCGAAGACAAGACGCGCCTCGACAACCGGCCGAAGCTATCCGATCTTCGGGAATCCGGCTCGCTTGAGCAGGACGCTGATCTCGTCGCGTTGATCCACCGTGAAGGCTACTACAAGCCTAACGATCCGACCCTCGAAAATAAAGCCCAGTTGATCATTGCCAAACAGCGCCAAGGTCCTACCGGAATCGTCGACGTACTCTTCCTACGCGACATCACTCGCTTTGTCGACGAGGCAGCTGGCAGCGACGAGCCTGCCGATCTGCAAGAGAGCCAGACGCAGTTCTCTTGATGGATACGCTCGCGGCGCGCAGCCCGGCGTCGGCGCTGCCGCGACGCCGTTTTTTTCGTCCGACGTGGGCCGAGATTGACCTGGGGGCACTTAAGCGCAATTTGCGCCGCATTCGAGCCAAGATGCCGCCGCTAACGAAGATCATGTTCGTGGTGAAGGCCAACGCCTATGGCCATGACGCGGCCTTGTGTGCCCGCGCGGTTGAGTCCGGGCGGGACGCCGATTGGTTTGGGGTTTCCTCGGTCGAAGAAGGCGTCGCCCTGCGCGAGGCGGGCGTGCGCCTGCCCATCCTAGTATTGGGATCTTTATATCCATTCGAAAGCGTATTAGCCGCCGTCGCCCATGACTTGACACCGATCGTCGCGTCGCTAGAATCAGCGCGGCGCCTGGCGGAAGTGGCACTTAAGCTGAAACGCCGTGTCGACTGCCATGTCAAGGTTGACACCGGGATGGGTCGCATCGGGGCAAGCCCCGATGCGTCAATAAGCGTCGTGCGACACTTGGCCGCCTTGAAAGCGGTTCGCGTCCAAGGACTTTACACCCATTTTGCTTGCGCGGAAAGCGATTCCGCCTTCACCAACGAACAACTGCGAAGGTTTCGCCGCGTCGTCGACGCGTTGTCGCGGGAAGGCATGCGCCCACCGCTCATCCATGCCGCTAATTCGGCGGGGGCGTTGCGTCACCCGGCGTCCCGCTTCGACCTCATCCGCCCGGGGCTTGCTGTGTACGGCCTTTACCCGGGATTTGAGCCGGCGCTCTCGCTGAAATCGAAGATCGTTTTCCTCAAGACGATTTCCCGGGGCACTCCGGTCAGCTACGGTGCGACCTGGCGCGCTAAGCGCTCCACGCGCGTGGCCACGCTGCCTATCGGTTATGGCGACGGATACGCTCGCGCGCTGTCGAACAAGGCCTTCGTCCTCGTCGACGGCCGTCGCTGTCCGGTGATCGGCCGGGTCACGATGGATCAGACGATGATCGACGTCACTGACGCCGGCGAGGCGCGCGTGGGAGCCGACGCGGTTCTCATCGGACGACAAGGATCCGCCGAGATCCGACTGGAAGAACTTTCGCGATTGGGCGGAACAATTACCTATGAAACGGCGACCTCGCTGACATCGCGCGTGCCGCGAGTGCAGGTGGGGGCATGACCGCATTGATGGAGGCGCTGTTCGGCGGATTTGGCCGGATGATTCTCGAGGCGTCGGAGGGCCTGGGGCATTTCGTGTTCCTGGTTCGCTCGACGTTCCTGTGGATGATCCGGGCAAAGATCGAATGGCGTCAGACGCTGATCCAGATGAGCCGGATCGGCGTGGACTCTTTGCCCGTCACCGCGATGACGATGTTTTTCACCGGGATGGTGCTGGCCCTCCAGTCGGGTGCTACGACGAAGCATTTCTTCAACGTGCCCCTTTTCGTCGGCACCGTCGTTTCATTTTCGATCGTGATGGAGCTGGGCCCGGTATTGACGGCCGTGGTCGTTTCCGGACGGGCGGGTGCCGCGATCGCGGCGGAACTTGGCACGATGAAGGTGACCGAACAGATCGACGCGCTGTACACGCTGGGCACCGATCCGGTTAGGTACCTGGTGATCCCGCGGCTGCTCGCGTTCTTGTTGGTGTTGCCCTTGCTCACCGTCGTGTCGGACTTCACGGGAATCATCGGCGGTTTGTTCGTTGCGCGGGTCAAGTACGACATCCCGACCATCGTCTATTGGCACGACATCATCGACAACTTGACGGTTAAACATTTCGTCCACGGGTTCCTGAAGACATTTATTTTTGCGTTCCTAGTCTCGATGACCTCCTGTTACAAAGGTGTCACCACGCGCGGCGGTGCCGAAGGAGTGGGTAAAGCGACGACGCAGGCCGTCGTGATTAGCATGGTCTTAGTACTAGTCATCGACTACTTTGCCACCGCGCTGCTCAATGCGCTCGGGATCACCTGATGATCGAGGCGATCGGCGTTAAGAAAAGCTTCGGCCCGCGCGCGATTCTTCGTGGCATCAACCTCACCGTCGAAAGTGGGGAAACGTTGGTGATCATTGGTGGATCGGGCTGCGGCAAAAGCACGTTTTTGAAATGCGTGATCGGCCTGCATGCCCCGGATTCGGGAACGATCGTCGTCGACGGCCTCGACATCACGAAATTGAAGACCGAACACGAGATCGCGGACTATCGGCGCCGCTTCGGCTATTTGTTTCAGGAGGGAGCGCTCTTTGATTCGATGACGGTCGCCGAAAACATATGCTTCGGGCTCAAGTACCTGACGGACATACCGAGTTCGAAGTATCGCCAGATCGCGTCGGATTCGCTGGCGCTGGTCGGTCTCAAGGACGTCGAGGACTTCAAACCGTCGGAACTATCCGGAGGAATGAAGAAGCGCGTGGCGTTGGCACGGGCGATCGCGGCGCAGCCACATTACATTTTGTATGATGAGCCCACGACGGGACTTGATCCCATCATGTCGGACGTCATCAACGATCTAATCCTCGACCTCCAAGAGAAACTGAAAGTGACGGCCATCGTCGTGACCCACGACATGAAATCCGCTTATAAAATCGGCAGTCGCATCGCCATGTTCCACGAAGGCCACGTGCTCCAAGTCGGCACACCCGACGAAATTCGCCAGAGCACTGATGCGGGCGTGCGCCAGTTTGTTGAGGGCCTAAGCCAAGGGCCGATCAAAATGAAGCTCAAGGAATTCGAGGCCGACGAGGCGCACGACGGCGCACAGCGAGGCAAAGCCTAATGCTTTCCCTCGAAGCCAAGGTCGGCGCGTTCGTTCTGGGCGGCTTACTTTGCATTGCGACGGCGATTTTCCTGCTCGGCGACTATACGTTCGAGCGCCGCTATACCATCTACGCGACCTTCACTGACGTCGCCAACTTATCGAAGGACGGGCCGGTTAAGCTCGCCGGCGTCGAGGTCGGCAAGGTGAAGGGGCTGATCCTTGAGGACCATCACGCGAAAGTCGTGATGGGCATCCGGTCCGGCGTCGAGATTTACAACGACGCGGAGTTCGAGATCGGCTCGACTGGCATCATCGGCTCTAAGTACCTGGCGATCAACCAGGGACACGCGTCCACGGGCATTTTGCCGGCCGGCTCGGTCGTGCGCGGCGTCGACCCGGTATCGATCGAAAAATCGCTGACGCTGGCGCTGGGCAAGCTCGACAAGCTGTTATCGAGCCTCACGGAGGAGGGGCCGCGCGGAAGCCTGACGAGCAATTTGCGCGATACCGTCGCCAACGTCCGAGAATTGACCGCGAACTTAAACGACTTGATCGAGACTAGCAAGCCCAAGCTTGAGAAGGCGATGGACCGCACCGACGAAATCACGCAGAAGCTCGACGACCTGCTCGGCAAGTCGAACCAGATGATGGCGAGTTTGGCCACCGACAAGGGTACGGTCGGCGCGTTGCTGCACGACCCGAAGGTGCGCGACGACGTAAAGCAAACCATCGCCGATGTGAAGGAAGCCGCCGGCACCGCCAAGGATGTGTTCAGCCGCATCACCCAGTTCCGCGTGTTCTGGAATTATGATTGGCGTTATGATTCGCTGGCACGCACGTCGCACGCGGACATCGGCCTTAAAATTTATCCGCGCGAAGGGCGCTATTATTACGTCGGCGGCTCAAATCTCGCGAACCTCAACGACGCCCCGCGCGGCAGCAAACCCGATTACACCCAGCCCAACCGGGTCGACGCATTGCTGGGCTGGGAGCTGGGGCCTTTCGACATGGCGGCGGGAGTCATCCGTTCCGGAGGCGGCGGACGCCTGACGGTCACGCCGTTCAAGGGCGATCCGTTCTGGGGCCGCTTCTCGCTCACCGCCCAAGCCTACGATTTCGGCCGCAACCGCACGATCAACGCAAAAGTCTTCGACAAACCCGCCTATGACGCTGGCTTCCTGACAGCGATCAGCCGCTTCGTGGGCCTCGGCGCGCGCATCGAGGACATCGCGATCGCCAAGCGCGTCATGGCGTGGGCCAACATCCACTTCGAAGATAAGGACATCGCCTATATGTTCGGCATGGCCACCTTCGGCGTCGCCGGCACGAAGGGACGCAGCAAGAAGTAGGGCTTATCCCGTCGTAGGCTCGACAGTGTGCGGCCTATTTGAAAGAAACTCCTTTCGGCAGTTTTTCACCTAATCCCTTCGCACGCTGCAGCTGCTCAGAGAGTACTGCTTCACGCTGGGACGATTGAGCCGCATTCTGCGTACCGCCCGTCAGCGCAGCGAAGGCGGTTTCGATGGCGAAAACTACGTCTCTGTGCGGGAGAATGAAAGAGCGGTCGGTAGCCACTCTTTCGACGCCCAGTTTCTTGAGATGATCTAACCCAACTTCGCCACTCACAGCAGAATTACGCTGTGATTTTCAGTATCTGAACTCAAAAGTCGCCACTACATTTTTGACACCAAGTGCTCCGGAACCCGCATCCGCTTGGGCAACTCGAGACCCAGGCGTTGTAGAAT
>JANPGH010000020.1:0-6493 GCA_031423795.1 Elusimicrobiota bacterium
ATTCTACAACGCCTGGGTCTCGAGTTGCCCAAGCGGATGCGGGTTCCGGAGCACTTGGTGTCAAAAATGTAGTGGCGACTTTTGAGTTCAGATACTGAAAATCACAGCGTAATTCTGCTGTGAGTGGCGAAGTTGGGCTAAGAGCCTACCCCAGCAACTACAAGGCTAAGGGACCTCGGTGGAATGACGCAAGTCTTCCGCCGCCAAGGCGCTTAGCGG
The DNA here is from genome assembly GCA_031423795.1 of Elusimicrobiota bacterium. Taxonomy (GTDB): domain Bacteria; phylum Elusimicrobiota; class Elusimicrobia; order UBA1565; family UBA9628; genus GWA2-66-18. The sequence continues at coordinate 220 of JANPGH010000020.1, forward strand.
AATCTCCCGCCGACTCATCGCGTCGTTCAGCGCGGCCTTGTCGCCCGGACGCCGCCAGCGGTATTCGTGGGCGGCGAGCCAGGCCGCGGGAGCCTTCTGCCGATTCACGTAAACGAGCGACTGCTCGTCAAACCAGACGAGGGCCCAGCGTTCGCGGGGGAAGAATAGGATGTGCCACGGCCTGACGAAGGAACGCTTTTCCCCATTCGGATAGAGGCGGGTGGAGACATAAGTCTGAGGATAACGGCGGATCAAGAATGCGTCAAGCTTTTCACGATCCGCGAAATCGGCCAACGCCTGCGGCGAATCGAGCGCCGCCTGCGTTACGCTCAATTGATCGTGAAAAAGGTAGCGTCCGTCGCCGTAAATTTTTCTCTCGGGACCTAAGCGCCAACCCAGGTAGCCGCCCCACTCGTATTGATTAAAAAGGCGCAAATCCCGGAAAACATCCCCTTCGCGGGCGATGAAGTCGGATGCGCGGCGAGCAACATAGATATCTTCGAAAGCCGCGGCTAGAGGTGCGCGAGAAATTGGTTGATAAAGCAGTCCAGTCAGCGCCAGCAGCCCGCACGCAACCGCAACGGTCCGTGGTTGTGGACGCGCGCTGAAAACAAAAATTACCGCCGCCGGCGCGAAATAAGATGCGAAGCGCGCGCTTAAAATCGCGGCCGCTCCCAATCCCAGCGCGCAAAGCCCTCGGAAGCTCAACACCGTGCGGGGCGAAGAAACGATCATGCCCAGGACGATCGCCAGGGCAGCAAAAAGCGGAATCTGTGAGGAGTTATGAAGGGAGGGAGGTGCCCACTCGGCAACGAAACGGACCATCGATGCCGAAGCGTGGCCGCCGAAGACGCGATATACCTCGAGTCCATAGGGATTTAGCGCGCTACCCAAGACGGCACCGACGATTTCCGCGGCCACTGCTTTTGATACGGACCTGTTGCGGACGAATTCGACGGCCGCAGCTGCCACGTATAGAACGAACGCCAACGCAAATCCGGCGTGAAGATTCGACCACACCGCAAAAAGACCGAAGCCGAACAGAAATGACCCGTACCCTCGCGCCAATCGGGCCAGTAAAATCGCAAAAAATAAAGCCGAGGCGTGGTCGGCGCGGAGGTCAGCCTGGGCCAACATCGCCGCCAACCACAGCGCCAACGCCCCGGCGCGTGCGACTCCGGAAGCCCCGGCTTGTTTTAAGTATTGTTCAATGGGGACGAAACAACCCGCGATCAATACACCTTTAAAAACCCACAACCCACGCAGGCCTGCCACTGAATGGATGATGTACCAAATCAGCTGCTGACCCCACTCGAAGTCGACCCACGGAGTTCCGAAAACGGTGAACGTGAACGGATCGCTGTGCGGAATGGCCAAATGTGCGACGATCCAACGTCCCGCCGATAGGTGCCAGAACAAATCGGGGCTGGAAATGGGTAGGCATAAAACGATCAGGGCCAAGGCGTAAGCCCAGGCCCTGATCAATCCCTCTTCCTGAGGGACGGACACTTTGGGTATTATCGGGACGGACGGATCGCGCGCCCGGACTTAATGCAGTCCGTGCACACATAGGCGGTCATCGGACGGCCTTCGATGACGACCTTTTGCCGTTGGAGGTTCGGGCGGAAGACCCGCTTCGTCGCTCGGTGAGAGTGACTGTAGCTGAAGCCCGATTTGGGACCTTTTCCGCACCCGGGAATCTGACATTTGAAGGACATAACGTGAACGATTGTAGCAAACCACGCGGGAGGCCCGCAACTTCATGAACGCCTCCCTCGAAAGTCCGATCCAGTTCCTAAAGGGCGTCGGTCCGCGCCGGGCAGTGCTTTTCGACCATCTCGGCGTACGCACGGTCGAAGATCTTTTGCACTACTATCCGCGGGCTTGGCAGGATCGGCGGGAAACTGTCGATCTCCGGTTGCCGACCGCGACCGGCTTGGTCGTTCTACGCGGCCGGGTACTACGCGCGTCGGGCCGTCAGGCCGGGGCGAAGCTGGCGCTGTACAAGGCGACTCTAGCCACCGCCCAGGGAAAAGTGGATTGCGTCTGGTTTAAGCATTTAAGTCGCCGTTTCGACGTCTTCTCCGTGCTCAAGAAAGAAGTGGTGGAGGGCGCCGACCTTTGGATCGTCGGCCACGCCGACCCGGATCTGGTCGACATTCGTGAAGTGCGCGTGGACGAACATTATCCCCTCAGCGATGAACGCTGGCGCCTCCACGTAGCACGGCTGACCCCGATGTATCCGCTGACGGAAGGCCTGTCCGCACGCTTCGTCCGGGAACTCGTCCACGGCGCCCTCGACGCGACAGCCGACTTGGCGGTCGACACCGTTCCGGCCGATTTGACGGCCAAACGTCAACTTCTCGCGGCCCCTCAAGCCTTGCGGGGATTACATTTCCCGCGCTCAGACGCTGAATGGGAGGCGGCACGAACTCGACTGGCGTATGAAGAGCTATTGCTGCTCGAGCTGGCCTGGATCCTCAAACGCCGCCAGACGCATGAAATAAAAAAAGGGTTTTCATACGAGATCAAACGTAACTTACTCACGCCGTTCCGCCAAGGTTTTGGGTTCGACTTAACCCCAGCCCAAAAACGGGTGATCAACGAGATCTTCGACGACATGCGCTCATCGCATCCGATGACGCGCCTTCTTCAAGGCGATGTCGGCTCAGGAAAGACCGTGGTCGCACTCTCGGCGCTGCTTCTCGTCGTTGAAAACGGCGGACAGGGCGTGTTGATGGCGCCGACGGAAATTCTCGCCGACCAGCATCGCGCGACTCTCGATCGATTCCTGAAAGGCCTTCCCGTCCGGGTGGCTTCGCTGACCTCACGAGTGCCGAAAAAGGAGCGTGAAAAGATTCTGATGAATATCGCCGAAGGCTCGATCGATATCGTCATTGGAACGCACGCGGTGCTCGAAAGCGACATCCGCTTCAAGAATTTGCGCCTGGCCATCATCGACGAGCAGCACCGTTTCGGCGTTCGCCAACGCACAACACTTCGGCAAAAGGGGTCTTTGATCGACCTCCTGGTGATGACCGCCACCCCGATTCCCCGTACGCTCGCCCTCGCGCTTTACGGAGACCTGGAGGTTTCCACGATAGACGAAATGCCGCCCGGGCGCACACCGATCAAAACCGCGCTAACATCGCAAGCCGAGGCCTTCGCGGCCGCACGCAGCGAGGTGGCCGCGGGCCGCCAGGTTTATGTTGTTTATCCGATCATCGAGGAATCCGCGCGCTTAGATCTCCAATCCGCGAAAGCGGAATTCGAGCGCTTGCGCACGGAGGTTTTCCCGGACCTGAAGGTCGCGCTGATTCACGGAGCGATGCCTGGAAGAGCCAAGACCAAGGTGATGGCCGAGTTCTCCCGGGGCGATTGCCAAATTCTGGTCGCCACTCAAGTTATCGAGGTCGGAATCGACGTCCCCAACGCGACTGTGATGATCATTCAAAACGCCGACCGATTCGGGCTGGCCAGCCTTCACCAGCTCCGCGGCAGAATCGGTCGCGGGGCTGGTGAATCCACATGTTATTTGGTTGCGGACCCTAAGACCCCGCAATCGCGCGCGCGGCTGGACATTATGACTGCGACCGGGGACGGATTTCGGATCGGCGAGGAGGACTTGAAGCTGCGCGGACCCGGAGAGCTAATGGGAACAGAACAGTCGGGTGAGCTCAGTCTCCAAGTCGCAGATTTGTTCAAGGATGCCGCACTCTTGGCGCTGACGCGCGCCGACGCGGATGAACTTCTTGCCCACGACCCCGAATTGACGGCTCCGGCACACGCCCTGTTGCGTCGCCGCTTGGCCGCGCTGTACCAATCGCGTTGGAACTGGATCGACCTGGCGTGACGCCGAGAAATCCTATAATGCGACCGTGCTGACCATCCTGGTCGCGGCCTTATTGGCCGCACCTGCGCGACCTGAAGATCGCGTCGTGATCGACCACGAAACTTGGCGCGTGGTCGGATGGAACGACTCCTGCAGCGTGGCGCTAACAAAACTTTCGTACCCACGCCTGGGCGACGCACTAAGCACCGAGCCCTACGCGACGCGGGCCGGATTGATGACGCTGAAGTCCAATCAAGAGAGCGGAGAACTTCGCTGGACCCTGGAATCCGATGGGGCGGCGAGCTGGGACGAACGCTATTTCAATAATTCGGTCGAGGAGCTTAAGGCCGCGGGCTACGTCAAGGCCGGATATCCGGAAACCGTCCTTGAAGCCGTCGGTCGACAACCGCTGCTCGCGCAAACCCTGCTTTCCACGCAAACCTTCGCTTCGCGCCTAATCTCCGGCTGGCCATCTAAAGAATGGCGCATGGCTGGAGCCCATTTCAATCCGCTGACCACCTGCGTGCTATTGGTCTTTGAAAATCGCCAAACGCCGCGGCAGTACGATTTCTTATTGACGCACACCTACAACCCCCGCGTACGCATCGAACGCGCCTACGCCCACGCGTCCAACGCGCGCCTCTTGTTCAACGACGGCAATCTCGACGCGGGGACGCTGGAAGCCGCGACGGCCGCGGCGTTGGCACCAGAATTGGCGATCGGACGCTACGGGTATGCTGCGCTGCTGGCACTCACTGGCCGCCACGACGAGGCGATGCGGGAGCTAACCGCCGCCGTCAAACTTGACCGCAAATACGTCCAGAAAGCGCGCGAAGACCTCGATTTCCACGACCTGCGTTCCCGCGAAGACTTCCGAGATTTGACCCGCTGATTTAACGATGCCCTGGGTCTTCAATTTTCAGAGGACGGACGGTCGAACCCTTAAAATCGAACGAATGAATCCGAACATCACGGACCTGGTCTTTCTTCTTGCGGGTCTAAAGCCGGTTCTTTATACCCATATCAATCCCCGCGACGTCCCGTTCATAAAAAGATTGGCCCTCTTTTTCGACCTCCGGACTATCTTCGAAAAACGCACCAATGCGGGTTCGCCGAATTCCTTTTCTCAACGCGCCTCGACGCTTCTCAAAATGACCTGCTGCGCAGCAAGAAGCTCTCCCGGATCAACAGGGGCTCCGACGGTCCGTCGCTTTACATGCTGCACGTGCTCCCGTGGCATCCATGCCGCTACGATTGCAAAGCGAGCGCTGAATTAGGATGCAAAGCCTGGGATTTCATGAAGGGCCTGTTCCCGGACTTCGCGTTACGCATGCGTGACGTGCTTTCTCAACCAGCTCTCTATCTCAATAAATGGCAATTCGCGGTTCTCGAGTCGTTCAGGGCGTAGAAGTGCGCAAAGGCGCCAAACGCTTGGGAACTATCCCGGCCCGTGGCCCGATTCTGCTGCGGTTTCGCGGCTAGTGAGGGCCATGCACGTCTTAGAAAGAGCGCGAAGGGAGACGCCCGCCTGGAAAATAATCAGCGCAAAGATGATAAAAGATGCCTGGCCGGTCAGCAACGTCCCCGTTTGCTCGTTTTTCGGCGTGATCAGCACCGCCGGCACGCAAGCCGCCAATAAGATCAGGCAAAAAATCTGCACGAAGCCGCGCAGGCTCGTCGACTGTTCGAGGTAAGCTCCGATCAGGCGCGACCACCCGCCGGTGGCCCCCGAGAATTTCAATACCCCCCAGACGATCACCGTCCATATCGCGTAAAACAAAACCGCAGTAAAAACGCTCGTGCCGATTTGGCCCCACGCATCGGTTTTAGGCAGGTCTTTGGGCCACATGCACAGCCAAAAGAGGAAAAGAGGGTTGAGTAGAATGAAAAAGGGAAGCTTAAGCCATAGGCCGTGCCCATCCGCAAGGTGTGCCGGCCCCAACCTTCCGGCAACAGCCAAGACCGGTGCGAAGTCCTCGGTGCGCCAATGGGCGATCAAGAAAAGCACGCAGGAGGCCAACACAATCGGAATCCCGATGAAGCCGATGATGTTGCCTTCCAACCCTTGCCAGCCCATCCACTTGCTTGCGATAAACCAGAAACCGGCTATGGCCGGGACACCTAACCAAAAGCGGCCGAAGATTTTTGCTTGGGTAAAATGACCTTCCACGAGAGGACCCAGGGCAGGCCAAATGTTGGTCTCTAGCCGCTGCGCCGTCACCCGTGCACCGATGATGAGGACGAGCCATACAGCGTAGGTCAGCAGCGCGGTGACGATGAAGTACCGGGGATTGAGACGAGAATACTGATATACGCATAAGTAATAGTACCATCTAAGGCCAGGACAGCTCGGACGCCTTCACGCAGGCCCAGAGAAGTCTTTGATTCTGCCTGAGCCTTTGAAGTGGCGGATGTATGAGCCGCTTGAGATGCGGGAGATCG
>JANPGH010000021.1:0-14148 GCA_031423795.1 Elusimicrobiota bacterium
ATTCTACAACGCCTGGGTCTCGAGTTGCCCAAGCGGATGCGGGTTCCGGAGCACTTGGTGTCAAAAATGTAGTGGCGACTTTTGAGTTCAGATACTGAAAATCACAGCGTAATTCTGCTGTGAGTGGCGAAGTTGGGCTAACCCCCTAAGCGTGCAGGGAAGCGGACTCGGAGGCACTTGCAAGGCCCCTCAGGGCGGTGGGATTACTGCACTCCGGACAACTTCTCGACGGAGCAAACTAAATTGGTGGACGTGACAGGGATCGAACCTGCGACCTCTTCCTTGCGAAGGAAGCGCTCTCCCAGCTGAGCTACACGCCCGTTTAACTGATTATGCAAAAATTCACTACTCACGTCTACCGCTCCGCGCGACCTTGCCGGGACCTAGATTACCTAGGTTCTTTGCGAAAGTGTGGGAGGGCCAAACGACCCTAGTCGCGTCTTACTGTCGACTTTATAATCTCAACATGACCAAATTCACCACGTCTTCCTGCCTGCTTTTTGTCGGCTCTCAATTCCTTTTCGCCGCGTCGTTTTTATTTACCGTACCCGCCTGGGCCGGAACCGCGGCTTCCGCAAAAAGATCGAGTATAGGTCTGACCGTCCAGAATGCCATCGCCGGCATATACTCCTCGCTATCACCCGCGCAGGCGACTTTGATCAGCACATTTCTTAACTCGCCCGTGCAGCCTGACGTTCTCATTTTTAGACAAAACCTTCAGCGCACCGCCAATCTACCTCGGACCCTGGCCGCGCGTGATCCCATGGAAAGCGCCACGAGCGAACGCATCGTTCAACTCGCTCAATCCGATAAGTCAGTCCAAACCGATTTAGCGATTGTTGTGACCCGACATGTTGGATGAGCGCGGCCATAATAATTTCTCGCCAACGTCGGTGAACCATCTTGCATCGCTTTTATATTTTGCCGAGGACGTCCACCGACTCGCCGCCTCTGGCAAAATCGCTGCGAACGCTCCGCCCGTATTTATCTTGGGCTATCCTCACGAAAGCAGAGCTCTTTCCCTTCCATCTGCCGCTGAACTCAAGTCGCAGGGCATCACGCAAATCGTCTATCTTAATCAAGGTGATCAATTCGGAGGATTTAATCCTGAATTTCAATCTCGAGACAGATTAGCTGAGGATCTGACGAAAGCAGCTATGCTTTGGGAAAAAGCGGGAATAAAACTGCTTTATACCGGCGTCAATCCTCATCCAGGGATAGCCGAGAGATAATGATTTTTACGGCGCCTTGGCCGCGCCGGCCTCGCGTTTGAGCTTGGCCTTGATCTTGCGCAGTTCCTGCTTATACTGGCGACGCGCCTCGGAATGCTCCGCGTTGGTCTCCGAAAAAATGTGACCACCCTTGGTGTCGGCAACGAAATAGAGGGCATGCGTGGCTGCCGGGTTCAGCACGGCAAGGAAGCTGCCCAGACCCGGGTTGCAGATCGGGCCCGGGGGAAGTCCTTGGTACACGTAGGTATTATAAGGAGATGGCACCCTTAAATCGGCATAGTTGAGTCTTTTTTTCCAATGACCGAGGGCATATTGGACCGTGGGATCGGCCTGGAGCCGCATGTGCATGCGCACGCGATTTAGATACACGGCGGCAATGATCGGGCGCTCTTGCGGGAGGACGGCTTCGCGCTCTACGATGGACGCCAGGATTAGTGCGCGCTCCAGGGTGAGGGTTGGCTTGGGCTGCGTCTTATCGTAGGCGGAGCGGATTTCGCGATCGAAGGTCTCCTCCATGCGCTGCGCTGCGCGCTCGGCGCCGTAATTTGGAGGGAAAAGATAGGTGGAGGGAAACAGATGGCCTTCCGTCTTGCGCAGCTTCGCGTAGGCAATAAAATCACGCGCATTAGCCACACCGTCGGCGCCCAAGCGTTCGCCAATCTGGCTGGCAGTCCATCCCTCGGGGATGACGACCTTGATGTCATCGGTAAGTCCAAGGGTCAGCTTGCGCACGACCGTGGTCGGCCACTCATGGACACGCAAGGAGTAGGTACCCGGCTTCAGATGCCGATCAAATCGGGTGAGTTTGACAAAGACCCGGAAGAAGAATACGGATGGGACGACCCGACTCTTACCGAGAAGGTCGGCGGTCTGGTGGGCGCTCAGTCCCTCGGGAACAGTGACTCGTACCGTGGCCCCCGGACGCAAAAGCGTGAAGTAAACCAGAATCGCCCCGGCAATGACGCCGATGGATCCAATGATTATACGCTTCACGCGCGACGATTCTCCGCGCGGCGCAGCACGGCGCGCACGCGCGCCAGGAGTTCTGCCGACTTGAACGGCTTGACGAGAAAATCGTCGACGCCGAAATGCAGCGCCTCCAACTCCTCGTCCGTCGTTTGCTTGACCGTTAGCATGACCACCGGAATATCCTTGGAACCGCTTTCGGCGCGCATCGCTCGGCAGAACTGCTCTCCGTCCATTTTAGGCATCATCCAATCCACCAATACCACATCGACGGGCCCGCTCTTCAAGGCTTCAATACCTTCGGCGCCGTCCCTTGCCTCGCGGACTTCGAAACCGCCACTTTTAAGAATATCCGCAATGATGATGCGATAGTCTTCTTCGTCGTCGATTATGAGCGCCTTGCTGGCCATATATTCCTCGGGGTCAACCCGCGACTTTGAGCGAAAATGAAATCTGCGTCCCTTGCCCGGGCACAGACCTGACTTCAATGCGTCCGCCATGCTGGTCGATGATCGATTTAACGATATAAAGGCCCAATCCCGTTCCTTTTGGTCCGGCGACGCCGTCCGTTACATTACGACCCTGGGAGAATGGCTGGAATAACCGCTGCCGGTCGGAGCCGTCCATTCCCCGACCAGTATCGCCGACGATGATTTCAATCCACCGTTGGGAATTTTCTCGAAGCGCTTGATTCTCGATCCACACCTTTCCGCCGGAGGGGGTGAATTTAAGGCTGTTCGCAATTAAATTAACGAGAACCTGGCGGATCCGGTCGATATCACCCATGACCGCAGGAGCGGATTGCATGCGATTTTCGATCGTGACGCCCAGGGACTTGGCCTTCGCCTCGAAAAATTGGGCAACCTCGCCTGAAACCGGTGCCAACTCCATGCGCCGCAGCACGCACTCCATTTTCCCCTGCTCGATCTTGGCGACGTCGAGCAAATCATTGATAAAGCGGTTGAGGCGGTGGACGTTCGACTCGATACGCTCCATGTATTCCATAGCCTGGATGAGAGCGGTCCGGTCGCCCGATTTCACCTTATCTCGAATCAAGGGAAGGAAGCTTTCAATCGCGCCCAGTGGAGATCTCAACTCATGAGTGACTGAGGAGACGAAATTCTTCTTGGCCGTGTCCAAGTCGGCAAGACGCGTCGACATCATGTTGAATACCCGCACCAAGGCGCCAACTTCGTCGTCCGACGCCCACTCCATGCGCACGCCAAGACGCCCTTCGCTGATTTGCTCCGCCATACGACCTAGCGCGCCCAATGTGCTGGACAGCGTCCGCGAGAGCAGGGCCGTCATCAAGAGACTGAACACCGCCATCACGCAGCCAATGAGCCCCAGAATCTTGAACATCCGGTCCTGGGATTCGCGCACGGACGCCCGCAATAAATTCTGATCGACCCCGAAAAAAACCTCGACGGAGTGCTCGGACGATGCGGGGTCGGAAACGGTCACACGCCGTTCCAGGACGACTGAGCCCGGCGACGGTGCGCCGAGGCTTTGTGTCACGCTCCGACTGCCGCGATGCCAAACCGTCCGCGCATACGACAAAGCTGGGTACTGGACCTTAAGGAAGTTGAGGTAACTGAGCAGCTGAACCTCGTCTTTTTGAATAAGGGCGTCGTTGGCGGTGCGCGCCACGGCCAGCCGGATTTGGGTTTCGGCGCGTTCGACGTCCCTTTCTCCCAGGCTTTGCTGAACCGCGTAGACGCCGTAAGCCAGCAGCAGCAACGAAAGCGCCTGCAAAAGCAAGGTCTGGGATATCAGCCTAGTCCGGATCTTCATCGACGACGAAAATACCATATTGAGCCCCAGCTACGAAACAATGGGGGGAGGTCAAAATACCTATTCCTTCTAAAATAAGCTAAGTTAGTGGCTCTCAAATTTTCGTATTGATTTATTAACATATCGCTGTTATCCTCCCGCTATGGGTCAAAATAAGGAAACCGATCCCTCATTGGAACCGGCATTAAGAGACGTCGAATCTATTCAAAGCCTGGATACGGCGCGCCTCGCGCTGCGTTGGGCGTTAGAGCGCATGCGCGCCCTGGAAAAACACGTGGAGGTGACGGAAAAATCGGCGCAACAGGCTGATGCCGCGCAGCATAAGTCTGCCGCCGAGCTCGACGCGGCCCGGGATCTCCTTACCCGCCGTCTTGCCGAAGCGGCTGAAAGGGAAGCCTATTACGCGAAAATAGAAGAGTATCTCACCCTAAAGCTCGACGGAGGCCTTGACCCTGCCGCCTTGGCCAAGCGCGAGATTCGTCTCGACGCCCGTGAAGCGGAGGCCCGTAAGCGCGAAATCGAGACCGAGGCCAAGCTGAAGGAAGCTCGCCTGCGCGCCGAAGAAGAATTGCGCCGCATTCAAGCGGAAGCCGCCGCCGCCGCGGATGCCTCCGTCAGACGCGTCCGTGCCGACTTCGAGGACCGGTCCGCCGTCCGCGACCGCGAAATGGCCGACCGATTTGTCTCAATTCACGAGAAAGAAGCGTCCTTGGCCGCAATGGAAAAATCCCTTTCTGAGCGCCGGAAGCGTTTCGAGGAGTTTCATGCCGCCCAGCGCGCGGCGATGGAACGGGAAGCCACGGCGATCAATGAGATGGTCTCCGATCAGGCCGAATTTTTAGAGCGCCGCGTCGAGCAAGCCTTGGCTCAGCGCAGCGCGGCGTTGGAACGCTCCTGGACCACGGAAAAGGCCCTCTTAATGGAAGAGTTGGCGGCCTTCCGAGCGAAGGCACGGGAACATCTCCCGGAATTGATGGACGCACGGCGCCAAGCCGACGAGATTTCGGAGAAAAATACTCGTTTGACAGACGAAAACGCACTCCTGCAACAGAATAAGGCGGAGCTGCTCACCGAATTGGCTCGCTGGCGGTCCGAAGCCCAAAATGATCTTCCCGCTCTGCTGGCAGCCGTGCGCCGCGCGGTTGAGGCTGAGGAACAAGCCCGTCATTTGGAAGTTGAGCTTGAATCGGCCTCGCGTCTGGCCGAGGAATATAAGGCGCAGCTGATGTCGAATGAGACCAGCCGTCATCAGCGCCTCTCGGAACTATCGCTGCTGGAAAGCACTCTGTCGGCGAAACTGAAGGATGCCGAACAAGACCTCTTCCGGCAATACGATACCTGGCGGGACCGCGAGGACATGCTCCGTCGGCGCGACCAGGACTGGCGCATGGAAGCCGAGTCGCGCAACATGGCCGTTGATGCGGTGCGCGCCGAGGTCGTCGTGCTCCGCGAAGAGCTTAAGAAATCTATCGCTGCTTACCGCGCAAAAGTCGACCCGACGAACCGGGCCGGCGACCAAACATCCGGAGGTAAAGAAGAATGAACGTACAACGCAAGTCGATCACACCGCTCACCGAGGCCTGGGAACGGCTCGAAGCGCTGTGCCGCAGGTTGTGGGACGATAACTCGGCCGCCGCTGTCGAAGCGCAAGCCATCAATGAAGAGTTCAAGGGGGAAGTCCACCGCATCGACGCCCTGATCGCAAACCTTGATGAACTTCATGAGCACGAGCGCTCCGATTATGAGGACGGCATGGCCGCCTTGCGTCGTCAGTATGAAATGGAGCTCGCCAGCACCCGCAAGCGCCTCGAACTCCTTGAAAAGGGCGTCCAAGAGCGCGATGTGCGCATCGACGGCCTCCTGCAGAACCTGACGAAGAAAGAGGAAGAGAATTTGCTCTTCCATTCCGAGGTGCTCCGAATGGCGGCGTCCAGCGACGAAACCAAGGGCAAGAAGATGGAAGAGTTCTATCAGGAGCTGGTTAAAAAGGAATCTGCTCTCGAGGCCTCCTGGGCACAGCGCCACAAAGTGCTCGAGGAAGAGCACGCGCATCTGCAGCAGATCATCGCCGCCAAGCAGGCCGAACTCGACTCGTGGGAAAAGCGTCGCCTCACCGAAGAGGAAGCGCTCAAGCGCCGCTCGACCGACGTCGAACTCAAGGCCCAGCAGCTCACGCAGGAATACCGCCGCAAGCAGCAAGAGATCGAGGATCTCAAGAAGAGCCTGCAAAGCTCGATCACGGAGCTGGTCCATCAGTATCAAAATCGACTGCGCGGCGCTCCGGCGGATAAAAACATTAAGACGCCCTAGCGTCAATGCCTACTGCCGAAGACGATTTCGAACAATTGCTCACGCGCCTGCGTGAGCAATTGACCGATATCGCGCTGACTGTTCCGGACTTGGACACGGAGGGCGGGGAACGCGTGCCCCGCTTTTCACTCGGTGAAGCAGCCGTGAAACCGGCGAGTTCGGATGCGGCGACGATCGTCGCCGCGTCCGAACCGATGGCGGCGTGGAAGACGCCGCCTAATATGAGCGTCGATGCCGCGCCCGCGCGCCTAGAACCGGCACAAACGCTCCCGCCGGCACAGGCGGCCGCCTCTTATTTTCAAGACGCTCCCACAGCGTCGGTATTCATTGCCACGCCGCCGCCGACCGCCCCAGACGTGACCGCGCCATGGCGAAAATTTGGGGTCAGGAACGCCATCCTGGCCGCCTCCTTGCTGATCGCACTCGGCATCGCCGGTTTGGGCGCTTACCGATTATCTCAAGACGGGGAAGGGGCGATCCGAATCCCGCTTGACCAGCCGGCGTCAGCATTTATGCTTACAGCCGATTTACAAGAATTCCTCATCTCTGAGGGAAACGAGCTTTTGACCGTCGCCCACTCAGGAGAAATTCGGCGTCGGCGATTTGTAGAGGGGGCTTTTGCCGCCTTGCGTTGGAGCCAAGGCGCGGTGTGGACCATCGACGGACGTTCGGCTGCCATCACCGAGCGTCGCGGCGAGATGCGGCCGACCGTATACTCTCTTAACCATGTCCCGACCAGTCTTTACCTGAACGACCGTTTTCTCTGGACGGGCGAGCGTTCGACCCGGACCCTGCGCCAATTCATGGTCAGCCGCTCGATCTTAGGCGCCATGCTTCAGCCGATCGACCGCATCGACCTTCCCGCGAACATTGATTTAATTGCCTTCTCCTTCGAATCTGGCGGAGATCTCTACGTCGCCGACGCCCGTCAACATCGATTGGTGCGCTTTCATACCACCGGCGGCGCCTACCGCGCGCTTCAGAGCGCGCCGCTCTCCCCGATACTCGGGCCCGACGACTCCCACCATCGCTTTTTTCTGGAGAAGGGAAATATTTGGGCTCTCACCAATCCCACCGGCGGCGTTTCCGAAATTAAGCGCATACCGTTCTCCTCGCTGAACTGGGCCCCGGTCGAATAGGCGCCGCCGTCTTTCTTCCTTAATGCTCCTTGCCTGTCTGGCTCATTTCCGCCTGCACGCGCTGGTAGGCGCGCTGCGCCGGGACGTAGTTTTCGTCGATCTGTAGGCAGCGTCGGAAGGCCTCACGCGCCTCGATCAAGCGGCCCTGAGAATAAAGCTCGACGCCGGCCTCGTAGAGTTTTTCGATGTTTTCCGGGCCGCCGGCGGGCCGTCCCGACTTGCGCGTCACCGCGGGGCGAGACTGCTTGTCGATTAAGGCCTTGATCGCGGCTATGTAGGAACGCAGCTTGACCCGCTCGCCCTCGTCGCTTTCTAACGCGTACGCGCCCTTGAGCGCCCGCAGCGCGTCCGCGTGCTTGTTCATCGCGTGGTTGGCCGCTCCCAGCCGCTTATATGCCGCAATATTACCGGGGTCGAGGGCGATAATCTGCTCGGCGAGTTTGGCGACTTTGTCCCATTCCTGTTGGAAGAAAGCCACTTCCATCAACGCCGCGTTGGATTCCAGGATGCGCTTGCGCGCCTCTTCCGCGGAGGCGGCTGTCGGAGTGCTGACGGCGACGGTGGCATTGGCCGCAACAGCCGTCGAGGTCGCGACAGGAGCCGTGGGTTCAGGAACGACGGGAGCGGGCAGAGAGGCGACCTTCGCTTCCAGAACCCGGATCAACCCTTCCAATGCCAAAGAGAATTCCATGGATTTCGCATTATTCAAAGAGGCCAAGGCTTCGCGGTCTTTTCCGGCGATGTATTTCATCACGCCGTCATGTGTCACTGCGCCCGTCGATTGATGTAAGACGCGCGAAAGATCCTGGAAATAAGCGGCCGATGTTCGATAGCGCTCATCGAGTTCGGCGAGGATCGCGTCCTTGGGCGCAAGCGAAGCCGCCTGGCGCGAACGCTCCTGCGCCCGCGACATTCGTCCCAGCTGGGCTTCGGCGTCCGCGTCCCGCATTAGCGAATCGATCGCCTTGCGTTTGTAGGCGACTAGCTCAGAAGCCTGTTTGTTGAATTCCGCAGACCCCACCGGGGCGATCGACGTCAAATTTTCCAAAAGCATGTCGCCGAGCAGTTGATCGGCTTGCGGCGTAGCGCCAAACCGCCAGGTCAAACCGACGCGATGAGTGCCTCCCGTCCGATTGAGACCGCCCATCGGAATCGCAATACCGTAGTCGACCTGCATGCGATGGACCCGGTAAGAAATGCCCGTCGAAAGCTGCCGATAGTCGCGGCTGCCAAAACCGATTCCCGTGCGTACTCCAAACGCGCCGTACAACAGCGTCGGAAGCCATTTTTCCGCTGCCACAGAGATTCGTTTATCGAGGGAACCGTCCGGCGCGGCCAAAAATCCGCCGTCAGTCGAGAGCGTCGTGAACGGTGTTCGGTAAGCGCCTCCAAGCTTAATATTGCGCCCGAGTTTGTCCGAATTGTCAGGTGAGAACGCGATATTCGGTTCCATCAGATGTTGGACTTGGAGCCCGAGATTCCAATTCGGACGAGCGCGCCAGAGCAAGCCCAAATCGGCGTCGAAATTCGAATGGGACGTACTTTGCAAGCCGGGGTCCGCGAATCCCGTTGCCTGTCCGGTATTTGAAAGCGCATTAGAGGCCACCGATGTCCCACCAAGAGTCCGATTCAGGTACTTGGCGGTGATGCCAGCGAAGATCGGGTCAGGACGGTCTTCCCTCGTCATTTGCCGGCCGTATGAACCGAACACACTCGACTCTCGATAGAGGCTGTCCAGCGTGAAATAATTGAACCCGGCTCCGATGGTTCCCAGGCGTCCGTCGTCGATCGGATGGGCGTAAGCCAAAAATGAGTTCTGGATATTGGATCCGTCGCTTAAACCAGTCAAAAGCTTGGTATATGTGCTGCCGAATTCTTTGCGGTCGAGAGTGGCCAGACCCGCCGGATTGTAGTAAACAGAATAAACGTCGTCGGCCACCGCGGTGAAGGCGTTGCCCAGGCCAGTGACGCGGGCGCTGACGCCGACATCGTCATAAGCCGCGCGAGTAGGGCGCGCAAGTATCGAGAGCGCTATCGAGGCTAAAACGGCAATCCGAACCAACCTATTCATGCACCTTAAGTATGGCCAAAACTGGGCGGTATTGCCGCCCGGGCTCGCGAGTTTCCTGCGAAGAATAAAGCCACGTATTCTCATAGGTTATCTCACCACGATCAGCGTCCCGGAATAGATTTTGCCCTCGGCCATCACTCGGTAAACGTAAATGCCGCTATGTACGAAACTACCGTTGGAACGCCCGTCCCAAGTCAGAAACTGGACCGGTGCCGGCGTCCCACCGTCCGCGCATTGCGGAACGTGCGAAATGACCGTTTGACGTGGTCCGAACGGCGCGATTTCGCCTCCCAGAAGTGAATAGACCTTTCCCGAGACGTCAGAGTCCGCCGGGTTGTCGAAGCAGAAGAACGCGACGTCATTGCTGCCGTCTCCGTTCGGCGTCAATACTCTGGTCAATGGGCCGAACCAACGGAAACCGGCCGATTGCGTCATCGCGAACGTCCCAAGGACGAGTAACGAAAGCGTCGTGATCGTCGTCATTGCGAACCGCCGCGTCTTTGCATTAGTCGTCATTGTTTTCTCCATTAACGTGCCACCACGATGGTGCCCGTAAAGATCTTACCGTCTCCGGTGATGCGATAAACATACGCGCCGCTTCTCACCGGCAAGCCGTTCATGCGACCGTTCCAGGTCAGAGTTGTCGGATCAGCACCTGGGACCATGTCCGCGACGAATCCGCCCTGAAGATCCATGATTTTCCCGGTCGGTTGGACATTCTTTGGTCCTGGGTCATACTTGAAAATCATCATGTCATTGAGACCATCGCCGTTGGGGGTGATCACTCGGCTGTAAAGGTTTGACATATCGAAGACAGTGCCCCCGGAACGCGCTTGCGCTCGGATTTGATAAGTGCCCAAATTCGGGGAGTCGAGGCTCACGGTCTGTGATAGCGTATCGATTCGTCCATACATTTTAAGCCACTGGACTCCGTTGTACCAATAGGCACCCAAATCACTCGCGTTTGCGCTGGCGGCAGGGCCGCTTGCGAGTATTCCGGCCACCGTCGTCGAGTCGGGGACCGGCACTCCGCCCAAGGTCTCATAATGCAACACGATGCGGGCCGGCCGCGGCAGAGACCAATTCTTGAGCTCGGTTACGCCGTTTAGGAACGGCCGCCATTCGACCGATTGGTAGACCCCGTTGGTCACATCCTGCGGCCGTCGGTCGCGGACGATGCGGATGTCGCCCAAGCCGTTATAGCTGCCGTTCAATGACCTGCTTAGCTCATCGTCGAGGACGACATCGCTGATGCAATCGTCCACGAGGTAATCGTGTTGTCCCAAGGAGGAGATAGTGACGACGTTTGTCGAGATTCCGGCGTTGTTGTAGGAGAACAATCGATAGTGGTAGTTCAGGCCACCGGTATTGTCGGATAAGAGATTAGTGGTGACCGGCAGGCTCGAGATAAGCAGATAATTCGGATCACAAATGTTGGTCGAACGATATATGGAGTAACCGATCAATTCATCGGCGGTCGGTGTTCCGGTACTAAGGAAGGGACTGCCTTCATAAAATCGTTGAGTAGGCGACCAGGAAATTGTCACGGTGGTGCTCGACGCCTGAGCTCTGACGCCCAGAGGCTCCATCGGGAGCAATGTGTACGGGGTCGCGGACACGACGGCCGTCGGAGCGCTTTGTGCCCCATCGATGGCTTTGGCGATCAATCGATAGTAGAACGTGATTCCAGCCGGCAACGGACGATCGACATAAAGCGTCGCAGCCGTCGCTCCTATCTGCGCAAATCCGAACGCGAAGTTCGTCGAGCGCTGGATCAAATATTGAGACAGTCCGACTCCCTGCTGCCCCAGAGCCAATGCATTCCAACTCAAGGTCACCGACAATAACCCTGCCGTGGCGGTCATGCCACTGGGCGTCGACGGGGTCGGACCTGTGGGCATGACCACGATCAAGACATTCGACGCCGCTGCGGGAACGCCATTGCCTCCGAGTGCCACGACGGTGAAGTAATAAGTCACGCCTCCGGTCAAAAGCGTCAAATTCGCCGTTGGGGAGTTGACAGTGGCCACGATGGCGAATGTCACGCCATCGGTGCTTTGCAGAACGTTGTAGGGGGAACCCAGCGGGTTACCGTTCGGGTTCCATCCCAAGCTTACCGTCGACGACGAGATCGACGTGGTCGATAGCCCGACCGCGGGTGCCGCCAACGTCTGCGTCGAACCCAGCGCCGTGTACGGCGAGCAGTCGAAGTGGCACGCCGCCACGAAGATGAAATAGGTCGTGTTCGGCGCCAGGCCTGTCAAGGTTCCCGTGCTCAATAGCGTCGTCGTCGACGCCACGATGGCCGGCGGCAGCGCAGCACTAGTCGACGCGACCAGGACGTAATCGGTCGTGCCGGACACCGTCGACCATGTGGCGGTAAGCGAGGAGATAAATACGCCCGTAATGATTCCGCCGCCCGGAGCCGCCGGCGGTGCCGGCGGCGTGACGACCATGATCGCAGCACTCGGCGGCGCCCAAGTTCCGGCCCGATTGATGGCGATAATTTCGAAGTAATACGTCGTCGCATCGGTAAGCCCGACCACACCTGTCGAAGTCAGGGTGGACACGGAGACGGTGGAGAAGACCACTCCGTCCGTGCTTTGCGCTACTGCGTAGAGGGTGCCTGTCGGATTGCCGTTCGCGCCCCAACTGAGTTGCACGCTCGACGACGTCACGGAGGAAGCGACGAGGGAAACCGCGCGCGCGGCCAAGGTCACTGTCGACGCGAATGCCCCATAGCTCGAGCATCCGTTGGCGCAAGCGGCAAGGTAAAGGAAATATGAGGTATTAGGTGTCAAGCCGACCAGCGTCGCGGTGCTCGACGCGGTCTTCGAAGATGCGACCACGCCCAACGGCGGATTGGCCGTGGTGGTGGTTGCCACCAGCATATAGTTCGTAGCTCCCGGGAGAACGTTCCACGAAGCCGTCAGCGAGGATATCCAGACCGCCCGCAATACCGCGCCTGTGGGCGGCGGAGAAATAGCGGTGGCAATGGCGTAGTTGTCCACGTTGACGGATGGGAACAGCGTCCGCTGCCACGATCCGTGGAATATGGTGCTGTCTTTCTCACGAATCGCAAAATAGTAAGTGACGTTCGCCGTCAGGCCCGACACGATAAAGCCGGCACCCCCGCCGCCACTGCCTGGAGCGGGAATGGCGGACGGTGAGAATGTGGAGAGCAGGGAATTGGTGCTAAAGGCCACATCGTCAGAAATTTGTGCGACGCTCGAAGCACGCACGTCGTAGGCATACGGCGCGACGCCCACCGAGTGATACGGTTCCGTCCATGACAAAACGATGGTGCCGGAACTCACGCCAGGGAGGGCGGTTAGGTCTTGAATGGGACTGATCGCCTGGATGGTCACATTGATGTTCAAGTATGCGGAGGAAGCCGCCTGCGCGGGCGCAGCTCCGCCCAGGACCGCGGAAAGCAGCGGTGCCCCGAACGTGAGCCGCCGGACCGCTTTTTCAGCGGTCCTGCGCAGCCGTAGTAAGGCTTCTAAAATGGGCGGCGACATCAGCTTTTCAGTGCAGGCTTAAGGAGCCCGCGTCGCACCCTCCGGTCCGTCGAGTACGGCGTAATAGACGAAGTAACGTCTCGTCCGGCGTCCCCCGGCTACGGCGTCGGCTGCGGCCACGAAAGCGAACCGCCGACCGACGTAACGCGATTGATTGGGGATTGACGCCCAAATCCGCGCGCGGCCAATGGCTCCCGCGCGGACCTTGATGCTCTCAGCTTCGAAATGCAGCCACTGCGGATTGGGAACGAGCGACACTCCCGCAGCCATCCGTACGCTCTCGTCCCATTCGCGAACGGGCGAAAGGGAGATGGTTAAGTCCTCATCCGAAGCGTTGATCAACTTCAGCGTCGATCCTCCGCCCGGATCTTCTCCGCGGCTCTTCCATGGGACCTTGTCCGGCACGCTATTAAGCGGCGCCACCGTGAATTCGGGACGTTCGACGTTGTCATCGATGAGCCCCGACGGCGGACGTCCCACCGACAGCAATGCCCTAATGCGCAACGGAAGCATTCCACCGTCCTGGTCCCGTCCCGTCACAACCACGTCGACCTCGTACAATCCACCATCCGCAGGCATCATCTTCGGAACGGCCACCTCCAGGTCGAAGTCGCGGTGCTGTCCCGCCGACATGACGGCATCTCCCGCGCCGCCTAATATCCGCACGGTCTCCGGATACGGCCAAGGGTCGAACCCATCCTTACTGCGCCTCTCGTTGGGAATCTCAATGGCGAATTCCACGCTCGTGGCATTTGTGCCTGAGTTGCTCACGCGCAATTTCACGCCCTTCGCTTTCGAAAAGACAAGCTTTGACCCTGGCATCACGTCGCCCATGAACGTCTCGGCGACCGACGTTTTGAGGCTCAGGGCAGAGCACGGCCCAGCTCTCACCAGAGCCAGGCACATCAACGTACCGGTGATCAGCGCTGCTCGCGCGTTCATACTCATCTCATGGTGATGACCTCCTCACTACCTCACAACGCCGTCACGATGACGGGCACGATTTGGATGTTGGACAGCGACGTGGTCGGCGGCATCACCAAGCGCCAGCACAACGCCCTCTGCCCAGCTCCCGACGTCGCGTTGTACGCGAACATCGTCGAACCCGTGTCAGG
>JANPGH010000022.1:0-31380 GCA_031423795.1 Elusimicrobiota bacterium
AGTGGTAGGCATCTCGCAGGCATCGCTGTTTTCGCATCCGGCAATCGTGCCAGATTTTGCGACCGCCTTAAACGCTATTTCTTCGTCGAGAGCACCGCGCTTTTTACGCCGATTTCACCCACTCGCCGGGATGAAGACCCAATAAAGAAAACATCCAGCTCATGGACGTCAACTTCCATTCATTGTCGATCGATTCGGGCGCAATCCTTGTCGACGCGAACAAACAAACGGCACAGATAGATATCTTCGTGATTCAGGATTCAAAAAAACCGTTTGCGCATAATGGCGTCTACAAAATGCGCTCGGAACTTTGACGAGAAAGAGGTCCTAGGTCTTCGTAGGTCTTGCCAACGCAAGCCACGACTGTTATATAAATGTTTCATGAAGACAATTGCTGCCCTGCTCTTCGCCGCGATCAATCTGATGTACGCCGCGGTGTTCGGCGGCCCCGTGGACGGCACCGCGTGGGACATCAAGGTCAAGCAGGACGGCTTCTTCCACTGGTCGACGACGCGCGATTCTTTGGTGTTTCATGACGGCAAAGCGGTGATCGCGGGCGAGGTCGCCAAAGGATATTCTCCTGCGTTGTACGAAGCCCGCGACGATAGCAACGGCACCGATTTTTCCGTGACGCTAGCCGACGCCAGTCTCGATCAGGCCGAGTGGACGGGGCATATCAATGGCGAGCGCATCTCTGGCGCCGTGATCGTCCGCGGAAAGGACGGACGCAACCAGCGCTTCACCTTCAGCGGCTCGCGCAAGCACGGCTAAAGCTGTGGGCAAGACGCGAATCGTCCTTTTCAACAAACCTTATGGCGTGCTGTCCCAATTCACGTCTACAGACGGCAAACCTTCTCTCGAACGGTTTAGCTTACCTGCCGGCATCTATCCCGCGGGCCGCCTCGATCACGACAGCGAGGGCCTTCTTCTATTAACCGACGACGGCGGCCTCAATCATCGCCTGACCGATCCGCGCCGCGGCCATCCGCGCACTTACTGGGTCCAGGTCGAGCGCGTCCCCGATGACGCCGCCATTGAAGAATTGTCGAAAGGGCTGATGTTGTCCGATGGGAAAACCTTGCCTTGCAAAGTCAAACGACTCGACTCGGATCCGCAGCTCGCACCGCGCGAACCGCCGATCCGGCATCGCCTGAATGTGCCGACCTGTTGGCTGGAAATGACTTTAACCGAAGGCCGCAACCGCCAAGTCCGGCGCATGACGGCCGCCGTCGGCCACCCGACGCTTAGATTGGTCCGCGCCGGGATCGGCGGTTTGACGCTGAAGGGCCTTGAGCCCGCGAAGTGGCGCTGGGTCGACCGGCGCGAGTTGGCTTAACGGCTCGACCAGTTTCACGCGGGGAAAGTTTTCCAGCTAACTCATCCGCCGGTTGGGGCGCTCCGGTCAAATAACCTTGGAGCAGTTCGCAGCCGAGTCCGGTCAAAAAAGCGCGCTGCTCTTCGGTTTCGACACCTTCGGCGACGGTTTCCAAGCCTAATTCGTGCGCCATCGCAACGACCGCGCGGGTGATCGTCGCGTCGTGACGGTCGTCAGGCAGGTTTCGAATGAACGCCCGGTCGATCTTCAATCCGTCGACGGGAAATCGCTTAAGCGAACCGAGTGAGGAGTAACCGGTGCCGAAATCGTCGATCATCAAGCGCACTCCGGCTGTGCGCAGTGCCACCATCGCACCCGAGGCTTGGTCGGGATCATGAGCCATCATACTCTCGGTGATCTCCAGTTCCAGGTCTCCGGGTTCCAGCCGTGCGGCGCCGAGTGCTCCGTGGATGCGGGCAATCAGGTTCGCGTCGGAAAACTGCCGGGCAGAAAGGTTAACGGCGACGCGCACCGGGATTAGCCTGGCGTCTAGCCAGCACCGGCTCTGCGCACACGCTTCGCGCAGCACCCAATCGCCGATCTCGATGATCTGGCCGGTGCGTTCGGCGGCGGGAATAAAAAGGGCGGGTGACACCAGGCCGCGAATGGGATGGCGCCAACGGATCAACGCCTCAACGGCGGCGATGCGCCCGGTGAGCGGCTCCACTTGTGGCTGGTAATGAAGCACGAACTCGCCGCGCTCCAAGGCGGACTTAAGCTCCGCCTCTAACTCGAACTCTCCCATCTCCCAAAGAATGACCGATTAACGCGCGCGGGTGATTTCGGCTTTATTGCGCGAATTAAAGGTTTAACGAGCCCTTAACGCTTGAAGCGCGAGCCGCCGCCGCGAGGGATTGACCTTCGCAGGCGGAACTTAGAGGACATCGGGGCTTTGTACGTGTGCAGGCGAGGCGGCACGATATAGGCGAAGCCGGGAAGGGCGCGGCGCGCGATCGCTTGGCCGATGAACGCCTCGATAGCCGGGATCATACGCTCTTCTTCAAACGAAACCAATGTGACCGCGTCTCCCTCTGTCATCGCGCGTCCGGTGCGGCCGATGCGGTGGACGTAGTCCTCCGGGTGCTCGGGAACGTCGTAATTGATCACATGCGTCACATCGGGAACATCTAAGCCGCGCGCGGCCAAATCCGTCGCCACCAAGATCGTGCTGTGGCTGTCGCGGAAATCCTGCATCGCCCGATCGCGCTCTTTTTGCGAAAGATCGGAGTGGAGCACGCCGCATTTGATGTCCTTTCTATTGAGGCAGTGCGCGACATAGTCCGCGCGCGCCTTGGTGCGGGTAAACACGATCACGGAGTCGACGCCGTCGGTTTTGACGATCGCGGCGAGCAGCTCGCCTTTCTGACCCTCGGTGACCGGAAAGAGCGCCTGGGTGACCGTCGTCGCCGTAGAGCGCGGGCGGTCGACCTCAATGCGAACCGGGGAGCGCATGAATTCGTTGACGACGCGCTCGACTTCAGGAGGGATGGTCGCCGAGAACATCAGCGTCTGGCGCTGCTTTGGAAGCAGCTTCATGATGCGCCGCACGTCCGGCATAAACCCCATATCGAGCATCCGGTCCGCCTCGTCCAAAACTGTGACCTTCACGTCGCTCAAATGCAGCGATCCGCCGCTAATCAAGTCGAGAAGGCGTCCGGGCGTCGCAACCACGACTTCCGCACCTTTTTTAAGCGCGTCCCGTTGCGTGACGAAGCTGGCCCCGCCGATGATCAGCGCGCACTTGACCGGGGAGTGCTTGGCCAGTTCGCCTACCGCCTTTTCGACCTGAGCGGCGAGCTCTCGCGTCGGCACCAGGACCAAGGCGCGAACTCGTGCTCCGCCTTTATGCGGATCGGCCTCGCGATCGTCGAGCAGTTTCTGCAGAAGCGGCAAGGTGAACGCCATCGTCTTGCCACTGCCCGTTTGGGCCGAGCCGATAACGTCGCGTCCCTGCATGGACTCCGGGAGAGATTTCTCCTGGATCGGCGTCGGCGCCGTATAGCCCAAGTCCTGAACGGCTTTCAATAGTTCGGGACGGAGCCCGAGGCGGGTAAAAGGCATGTCTTCTTAGTAATTATAGCAACTCCCAAAGAGGAACGGCGACCAAAAGCTGTGCTATTATTTTCTTCATAATTTCAGGAGGAGCATTCTATGATTCGCGCCATCATCGTTGCCGCCATTCTCGCATCCGTACCGCTCATTGCTCGCGCCGCCGCTGAAAAGGCCCCCGCCAAGCCCAAGGCCGCCGGCGACTCCTTCTCCAGCGATAATGACCGCACGGTTTACGCTTGGGGATTCAAGGTTGGCCAAAACTTGGCGCCAATCGGTTTCAGTGCGTCCGAGTCGAAGGCGTTCTCCAAAGGAATAAGCGACGCGCTGGCCGCCAAGGGTCCGGCCGTCAGCCTTGATGTCTACGTCCCAAAAATCAGTGATCTTCAGCAGGGACGCATGGCGAAGGTGCGCGCCGCCGAAGCCGAAAAGGCGGCCGCGGAATCAGGACCGAATAAAGCCAAGGGTGCTGAGTTCGCCGATAAGTTCTCAAAGGAAAAAGGCGTCAAGCCGATCGCCAAAGGCGGTTGGTACCAGTCGATCACCGAAGGCAAAGGTCCCCAACCGAAGCCCGAAGAGACGGTCAAGGTCGACTATCGCGGCACCCTGATCGACGGAACTGAGTTTGATAGCTCATATAAGCGCGGCCAGCCCGCGTCTTTTCCCCTCAACCGAGTCATTCCCTGCTGGACGAACGGCGTGGCGATGATGAAGGTCGGCGGCAAGGCGAAACTGGTCTGTCCGTCGGACGTGGGCTACGGCGACGTGGGAAACCCCCCGGTGATTCCTCCGGGCTCAACCTTGGTGTTTGAGGTCGAGCTCCACGAGATCGTCAAGCCCTAACCGCGTTAGGCCGGGATCCTTCGGACCCGGCACAGATGAGCGGCGGAAAGGCCTATATCATCTAGAGCGTTGTCTTCATGTGACGACGCATCAAGCAGTCGTCAGAAACGACGAGCAGACCGGCTTTTCGGGCTAATGCCTCGCCTTCAGGGTGGGTAATGCCGTCCTGCAGCCAGACGGCCTTCGCTTTTTTGGCGATAGCCTCTTGGATTGGCTCCAAGGCTTCTTCCGGGCGGCGGAAAACCACCACCACATCGACCGGGAAAGGAATCTCGGTAACGCTGGGATAGCACTTTAAATTCAAAATATTCGTTTGGCCGGGGTTGACGGGGACGATCGTGTAGCCTTCATCGCGGAGATAGGCGGCGACGTAGTGAGACGGACGTTCCGGCTTCGGGGAACAACCGACCACGGCGAAAGTTTTAAGGGAGAGAATCTGCGCGACCGCGTTCTCGGGAACCCCGCCGCTGGGGAAGCGACAGGACGCGCCGTCAGCGTCCGTCACGCCGCCTCGACCCCGACATGCGCCTCGTCCTCTTCGATCTCCACATGCGCCACATACGGCCGGCAGCACACGCCGCAATCTTGATCGATGGACTGTCCGTCCATTTCGGCGATCACGTGCAATTCGGTACCTTCGCCGCAATGCGGGCACTCAATTGACACCCATTGATCAAGCCGGCGGACTTCCGATTCCGCCTTGTGCTCAGCCAAGACGGTCTGCATCACCTTATCGGCCGTGTGGCGTTCCCGGGTGTCCTCGGGATCGGGGCTCATTTTTTTAGGGGCCTTCTTGCCCTTAGCCGCCTTCATCGCGGTCTTCATCTTTGCCATAACCTCATTGTAGGAGCCGTTCCTTCATCCGTCAAGGGGTCGTACTACGCACGATGATCATGATACGACGATCCCCCTTGCGCGCCTCGAGTCGCGTCGGGGGTAAACCCGCCTGATCCTGCATCCGACGTGCGATCGCGGCCGCGCGTGCGGCCGATAAAGCCCAGCCGTCATCAAACCCACCGAGCAACCCCTTTTTAAGCGCGGCGTTATCGCCGCGCACGGAGACCGTAATATCCCGCCGCCCCAGGGATTTCAATGCGCCGCCTGTTTTTTCGAGGAACGCGCCGCCGTCCTCACGTATCTTCGCCGAACCATCATCGAATAAGACAGTATCATCGATCGCCAGCGCGAATCCGCCCTCTTCGGCGGCGGCCGATACCTTGCCGGCCTGCACGTCCTTGAGAATCGCGTCGACAACCGCGCCCATCTCGTCGTGGACCTTCGCGACTACCGCAGCGTGACCTTCGTCGGCCTTGGCCGATATGTCCTTGGAGGAAGACAGCCGCGCGACCAAGGCGTCGCGCTCCGCCTGCAATTTCTGGGTGTCCGCCGCCGCTTTCTCCCGCGCGGAACGATAGATATTCTTCAGGCGTTCCAACGTCAGTTTCTCCTTCTGCAGGTCCGCCAATTGTCTGCTCAGCTCGCCCTTTTGCGCGACGGCCTCGTTGAGTTTGGTACCTAGATCATCCTGACTGGCGCCGACCGCTGCGGCAAGCTGCTGATTAGATTTCGTTAGGCTGTCGATCTGAGCGTTGGCGATGGCCAGCTTCCCCTCCACCTCGGCAATTTTCGCCACAGCCTCGTCGGATTTCGCCTTGGCTTCCTTTTGAAACAAAATATTATTTTGCTGAAGGTCCGCGATCTCCTGCTTCTGCTCCTCCAACTGCGCCCCGGCGCACCCGGCCAACGCCAGAGCTCCCAGCAGGAAAATTGGGTTCTTCATGACCGCGATTCTACCAGAATGGTAATATCCATTGGTCATGAAAAAATCCCTCGACAGTTTCTCGACTCGCCGGACATTGACCGTCGGGAAAAAGAGCTACGACTACTTCAGCCTGGCCGCTTTCGCCCAACAAGGCTTCGACCTCTCGAAAATGCCCTTGTCGATGAAAATTTTCCTCGAGAACCTCCTGCGGCATGAAGACGGCGCGGTCGTCAAGAAGGCGGACATCGAAGCCGTCGCTAAGACGATCGGCGTCAAGCCGTCCGAGCGTGAGGTATTTTTCATGCCGGCGCGCGTGGTCATGCAGGATTTTACCGGGGTACCGGCCATCGTCGACCTCGCCGCGATGCGCGAAGCCCTGAAGAAACTTGGCGGCAACGCCGAACGCATCAATCCTTTCCAACCCGTTGACCTGGTCGTTGACCACTCAGTACAGGTGGATTTTTTCGGCGCGTTCGACGCGTTCGATAAAAACTCGGAACTCGAGTTTGAACGCAATCGCGAGCGCTATTCCTTTCTGAAATGGGGCCAGAAGGCCTTCATCAATTTCCGCGCTGTACCCCCGGAGACCGGCATCGTCCATCAAATCAATTTAGAGCATCTCGCCAAGGTCATTTGGACCCTCGGCGACCTCGCGTATCCGGACACCTGCATCGGGACTGATAGCCACACGACGATGATCAACGGCCTGGGCGTGATCGGCTGGGGCGTGGGCGGAATTGAGGCTGAGGCCGCGATGCTGGGCCAGGCGATGCCGATGCTGATTCCCGAGGTCGTCGGTTTCCGGCTCACGGGAACTCTTCCCGAGGGCGCGACGGCGACCGACGCGGTACTGACCGTGACCGAAATGCTGCGCAAGAAGGGCGTGGTCGGAAAATTCGTCGAGTTCTATGGCCCCGGAGTCGCCGGCCTGGCCTTGGCTGATCGCGCGACGATCGCCAACATGGCACCGGAATACGGGGCGACCGTCGGATTTTTCCCCGTCGATGGCCGCACACTCGACTACCTGCGCCTGTCCGGCAGGCACGAGGACGATATCGCCCTGGTCGATGCCTACTGCCAGACCCAAGGCCTTTTCCGCGACGACAAGGTAGAACCGTCTTTCGCCGACACCTTGTCACTCGATTTGTCGACCATTAAACCGTGCGTGGCAGGCCCCAAGCGCCCCCAAGATCGCATCGAATTGGGCGCCGTCAAAAAACAATGGGAAAAAGACGCGCTGCCGAGCTTCTTGAAGGAGAAAGACAAAAAAGGAAACCTTCCCGCGCCAGCCGGCACCGAAGTTGCGGTGCGCGACTTTAAGGTTAAGCACGGCGCGGTCGCCATCGCCGCGATCACCTCATGCACGAACACATCCAATCCCTCCGTGATGATCGCAGCCGGGCTGGTCGCGCAGAAAGCCGTCGCCAAGGGACTCTCGGTCAAGCCCTGGGTGAAGACCAGCCTAGCTCCCGGGTCTAAGGTCGTCATGGACTACTTAAAGTCAGCCGACCTGATCAAACCCCTTGAAGCGCTGAAATTCCATCTTGTGGGCTTCGGCTGCACCACCTGCATTGGCAACTCGGGGCCCCTGCCCCCGGAGATCGCCAAAGCCGTGTCCGATAAGAACCTGATCGTCGCCGCAGTTCTCTCCGGAAACCGCAATTTCGAGGGCCGCGTCAATCCTTTGGTGAAGGCGAACTATCTCGCCTCGCCGCCTCTGGTGATCGCATACGCGATCGCTGGAACCGTCGACCTCGACCTGACCACCGAACCCCTCGGCAATGGGAAGGACGGCAAGCCCGTTTACCTCAAGGATATTTGGCCGAGCAACGACGAAGTCGCCCGTGCCGTGGAGAAAAACCTCACCCGCGAGACTTTCTCGCGCCAATATGCCGATGTGTTCGCCGGTGACGCCAACTGGAAGTCGTTGAACGTGAAGGCCAGCGAACTGTATTCCTGGGATCCAAAATCCACCTATGTGCGCCTGCCGCCGTACTTCGAAGACCTCGCGCTGACTCCCCGCGCGATGTCGGATATCCGAGGAGCCTACGCATTGGCCGTGTTCGGCGATTCCGTGACCACCGATCACATCAGCCCGGCCGGCAATATAGCCAAGGACTCTCCGGCGGGTCTCTATCTCCAGCAACAGGGCGTGCAGCCCTCCGACTTCAACAGCTACGGCGCTCGCCGCGGGAACCATGAAGTCATGATGCGCGGAACCTTCGCCAACATCCGCATCAAGAACCTGATGCTCAAGGACGTCACCGGCGGATACACGATACACGTACCGACGAAGGCTCAGTTGTCCATTTTCGATGCGGCGATAAAATACCAGACGGCCAAAATCCCGACCATCGTCCTGGCCGGCAAGGAATACGGCACCGGCTCCAGCCGTGACTGGGCGGCCAAGGGTCCCGCGCTGCAGGGGGTTAAGGCCGTCATCGCCCAAAGCTTTGAACGCATCCACCGCTCAAACCTCGTCGGCATGGGCGTTCTCCCCCTTCAGTTCAAGGACGGCGACTCCGCGCAATCTCTCGGTCTCACCGGCTTTGAGACCTTCGACATCCTGGAGCTGGGCACCGTCAAGCCGCGCTCAATGCTGAGCGTGCGCGCGACCGACGATGCCGACAAGGCCGTGGAATTCTCCGTGATGTGCCGCATCGATACGCCCATCGAACTCGAGTACTACCGCTACGGTGGAGTGCTGCGCTACGTCTTGGGCCAAATGCTCGCCGGATCCAGCAAAAAACCCGTCGCCGCGTAACCTTCGCTATTTGGCCGGGGAAGGCCAGGTCGACTTCACGGCCTTGAGAATGTCGTCGGAGAGAGCGCGAGAGGAATCCTCGAACGAAACGACGTTCGTCGAATCCGAACCGGACCAGATCAGTTCGCCACTCTTTACGTCCACAAGACGGGCCGACAGACCCAGGCGTCCGCTGATCGTGTACGTGCGCGGTTCGCGGCGAATCGTGTGGGTCGTGCGATATCCTTCGATCACCTGCTGACTCGATTCGGACCACGTGCCATCGGGCTGCTGGGCGCGGACGGTCTTATGCACGTATATCGGATCGGAATGATCGTCGACCACGTCGACTTTCGTCATTTGCGAACGTGGTTCGACTAAATCCGTGATCTGGCCGAGCAACACGGCGTCCACGCCGAGGGTTTGGCCGATGCTTTTCGCCATTTCAAGATCCGGCAAGCCCGAAATCTTCCTCTCGGCGAGAATCTGAGTGATCGCCCCCCTTTCAACCAGGTTGTAGCCGGCATTAAGGAGCGACTGCTCGAAAGCCCCCGTCACGATGTCCCCCGACCCGGGCTGCCGGGCGTAATCCTTGAATCCCAACACCGCGACGCGGTGCACGCGAGCGTAATCGAAATTGCGGTTGATCGCCACATTCGCGGTGGAACAAGCCGCGACGGCGACGACGGCGAGAAGCGGAACGAATCGACGCAACATCACACTCTCCATACGGATGAGAATTCTCGCGGTTCAACCCTTGCGAAGCTTAAAGCGCGCCAGACGAAAACGGTGCAGATTTAATTCCGACTTGCCGGCGACCATCAACTCCGCCATCGACTTGCCAACGATCGGAGCGAATTTGAAGCCGTGCCCGGAAAAACCCGCCGCGATGAAGGCGTTTGGCGCGTCTGGCAGGCGGTCCATGATGAAGTCGTCGTCAGGGGTGTTATCGTACCAGCAGACGTGGCCCTCGAACTCACTGAACGCCGCGAGCTCGGGAATGAATTTTTTAAGAAACGCGCGGCTTTTCTTCTCGAATTTTGGCGAGAGCTCGCGCAATTGGTCAGGATCGGCTTTCTTCACCGCCGTGCCCTTGGAGTGGTTGCCGATCTTGATGAATCCGTGCAAGTGGACCGGGAATCCATAAAAACCATGAGCCAAACTGGCGAATACCGGAAAGTGCTCGGGCCGATAACGTCCACGATTGAACAGCGGGCGCAGGAAAATCTGCTCTTGGCGGGTGATCTTGATCGGCAGTCCGTAAGATTTTAGGAGCTCACCGGTCCAATAGCCGGCGGTGAAAAGGAATTTCTCCGCTTCCCAGGTTTTACCGGAGGAATCCTTAACCGCGCGTATTCCACCCTTGTCTTTAACCAGTGAAACGACCTTGACGTTCGAGCGGATGCGCACGCCCTTGCGTTGCGCGATCGACGCGGTCGCCGCGACCCCGCGGTTAGCCCAGACCATCCCTCCCTCGGGATGGAATAGCGCCCACTTGATCGCCTTCGGGTTGTACATCGGATAAAGCTTCTTAACCTGGGCGGGGTCCAACTTCTCGAACTTGACCTTGCGTTCCTTAAGGACGGCGAGGCTTTGCGCCTCATAGCCGTTCGATTTCGTCGCCAGCTCCAAAACGCCATTCTGGAAAAGGATCGTCTCTTCCGACAGGGCGTTGAGCTCCAGCCATAGCGGCAGTGCCTTCAAAGCCATTTCGGTATAAAAAGCGTCCTTGCCGTAAGTCAACCGGAAGACGCGCAAATGGTCGCCGGACGCCGCCCACTGATTGGGCACGTCGAATTGGTCGAGGACCGTGACGGACTGGCCCAATTGTGCCAGATGCCAGGCCGCCTGAACGCCCATGATTCCGCCGCCGACGACGACCACCGAGTTCTTGACGCTCATCGCGAAAACCGACCTCCGATTCGACCGGCCACGCTCTCCGGCGACGATCCATGCGCCACGCGCATCCACTTTCCGCCTTCGGCTTCGGCCGCCTCGCCGAGTGCTACGTCCGCCGTCACCACCGTCACCTTCCCGCCACGCTTCCACGCTTGCGCACGAACTCGGTCCAAAATCATGTCGTCGGCCGAAATATCCCGTGCAAAGCTTACGCGCATATTCGCCGGACCTGCCGGGAGCGCGCGAAAAGCCCCGTCGAAGAATATCTCGATTTCAAGGTCCGCTTCCGACGTCTCGCAGACCTGCGCAAAAATATAGACGAGACGCTCCGAATCCGCCTGCTCCTGCTCTTGGTGCGTCGGTCCGCCGTAACCGTAGGACGTGCGCACCAAATTCGTGCCGTCGACGCAGAAAAACTTGACGCCCATCGTATCCTTTTTAACGGTCTCTAGCCAGCGTGTGTCGTTCGAGTTTAGCAGACTACGACCCACTCCGCTGCGCTGAAAGTCGGACGATCGTCGCGAACTGCTCGGGCGTCACCGGTTGGACCGATAGGCGTGATCGATTAAACAACGGCATTTCAGACAGCGCTGGCACGCCGCGCAATTCATCAAGGGATAGGAACCGCGGAAAAATTTCTTTGAACTGGACGTCCACCTGGAACCAAATTGGCCGCTCGGGCGTCGCTTTTGGGTCGAAATATTGGGATTTTCGGTCGAACTGTGAGGGGTCGGGATAGGCGGTCTTGGCGACCTGCGCCACGCCGGCAACCCCCGGCGGATCGGCATTGGAGTGGTAGAACAAAACTACGTCGCCCGCGCGCATATCCTTCATGAAATTGCGCGCCTGGTAGTTCCGCACTCCATCCCAGCCAGATACGCGTTTCTTTTCCAGATCCTGGATCGAAAACACGTCTGGTTCCGATTTCATCAGCCAATAACGGTTCGCCATACGGTTATTGTATCGCTTGACGACCGTCGAATCGAGGCCATATACTTCTCACATCCGTTTCGCAAGGAGGCGCTTCATGTCATATTGGGACATGGGATTGTGGTTCTCGGCGAAGGGCCGCGTCAACAGACCTCCGCTTTTTGTCGCCTTCCTGCTGGCGGTGGGAATTCTCGGAATCGGAGCATTCGTTCCCGCCGGTTTTATGATCGTGTATGTTCCAATATTCTTACTCTCGGCTTACGCGCTGATCGCGCTGGGGATCAAACGTTGCCACGACCGGGATAAGTCAGGATTTTTTCTATTGCTGAATCTGGTTCCCCTCCTGAACTTCTGGCCGTTGATCGAACTCCTCTTCTTCAAAGGCGCCGAGGGGTCCAACGAATACGGCCCCGATCCGTTGGACTAAAGGGCGCGAATCGAAGGGCCGGGTTCCCAAATAACCGGAATGAGGCCCAAAGCCCTCACTGCCGCGGCGACTCCGGGAAGCGCCGGACCTAAAAGCTCCGGTATGAGCTCAAGGGCGTCCGCGCCCGCGGCGCGAGCGCGTTCGATTTGCCACTGGTCCATCACAAAATCGCGCGCGATGAGAAACAGTTTTGGACATGCCGCCCGAGCGGCTTCGATATGCGCATGTTCGCCCGCGTGAAAATGGCGGTCCACCCACAGGCCAACGGCAACGGCTCCGGATTTTTCCGCTTCGACGGCGAGGCGCGCGGCTTCGTCGGGGGTCGCCTTCTCGCGCGGCACCAAAAAACCCGCGTCTGGATCTGCGAAACGAATTTCCGCGATTTTCGCTCCAGGCGCCAGGGCGGCGCTCGGGTCCAGCGACATCCGCGCGTAGAACCGGCGGCCGCGTAGGCTTTCGACCGGTTCTTCCTTCTTCAGACGGTCCACGCGTTTGGCCGAATGCGCGGCCATTGCGGTGAGGCTCACCTACGCGGGCGCGTGAGCGCAAGGAAGTTTTTAAGCATCTTCAGCCCCAGTGGCGTCGCCACGGACTCGGGATGGAATTGCACTCCCTCAACCGGACGCCCCGCGAGACGTAATCCCATCAAAGAACCGTCGGCGGCGCGGGACGTTAGAATCAGCCCTGCGGGCAGAGGTTCGGCGGCGATCAGGCTGTGGTAACGCGCGACCGTCAGCGTTTTGGGGAGTCCAGCGTAAACTCCTTTCCCGTCGTGGGTGATGGAGCAAGTTTTTCCGTGCATCAGACGTCGAGCGCGAATCACTCGCCCGCCATAGGCGAGTGCTAAGGCTTGGTGGCCGAGGCACACGCCGAGGGTCGGTAGATCCTGCGGCGCTTGCTTGAGCAAGTCGATCAAGACGCCGGCGTCCTCCGGACGGCCCGGCCCCGGTGAAAGAATTAATCCCGCAGGCTTAAGCGCGAGTAGTGCCCGCATGCTCAGCGCGTCGTTGCGCACGACCCGACACTCGGCGCCGAGCGCGCGCACCGCCTGGTAAAGGTTAAAGGTAAAGGAATCGTAGTTGTCTAAAAGTAGGAGCGCCTTCACGCGGCAAGCCCCCCCAGCGCGCGACGCAAGCCCGCCAACTTGTGCTGGACTTCGTCGTACTCAGCGGCCGGATCAGAATCGGCGACGATGCCAGCCCCAGCTTGAAGCCTCGCCTTACCTCCCTTCGACAAAGACAGGGAGCGGATCGCCAGACAGCTGTCCAGATTGCCTGAAAAATCGTGCTGAATCACCGCCCCGGCGTAAAATCCGCGGGGTTTGCGCTCCAACCCTGCCAAAATCTCCATCGCCCGCACCTTGGGCGCGCCGCTGACCGTTCCCGCGGGAAACGACGCCGCCAGGGCGTCCCATGACGTGCGGCCCAAATCCAATCGGCCCTCGACTTCGCTAACCAGGTGCATCACGTTGGAGAAACGGCGCGTGAACATAAAGCGCTTCACCGCCACCGATCCGGGCGCGCACACGCGCCCTAAGTCGTTACGGGCAAGATCCACCAGCATCAGGTGCTCGGCGCGCTCCTTCTCGCTTGCGCGCAATTGCCTCTCGAACGCGCGGTCCTGCGCCGCCGTCTTTCCGCGCGGCCGCGTTCCTGCGATCGGGCAATTTCGGGCGCGCCCGTTCACGACGCGTACGAGTCGTTCCGGAGAAGCGCCCAATACCGCGTCATCGCCACCCATTAGCAGGAACAAGTACGGCGTCGGATTGGCCGCGCGGATCGCGCGGTAGGCCGCAATCGGCCCGGCCGCGAGCCTTGCCTCAAAATCATCGGAAAGCACGCCCTGGAAAATATCACCGGCGCGAATGTGCTCCTGAATCTTGCGCACGCCACGCATGTAGTCCGCGCGACCGCGGCGCCCGCGAGCCTCGAGTATTGTCCCTCGGGAAGGCTCGGGGGGAACCGCGCGCGCCCACCTCAGTAGTTCGCGCAAATCCCGCGCCCGCGATGCCGCACGTTTGCGGTCCCGCGCGCTGGCTACCAATGAACGCAGGCTCGCGCGCCCGTCTTCGATGACGAGGACTTCGTCAAATAACATCACGACCGCTTCATATTTTTCCGGCCGCGCGGGAACGCGCTCCAAGTGCCGCACCATCTCGTAGCCCAAAAGTCCGACCGCGCCGCAATCGAACGCCTCTCCGCCGCTCGCGCGAAACTGCGCGATGCGATTTCCGAGCGCCGAGAACGGGTTGCCCTTCAACGCACGCCGGCGACCGCGCGCCTCCGAATAAGCTCGGCCGTTCTCGACGGTGAGCATCTCGAAGGGCGCGGCGCCAAGCCACGCACGTTTCCGACCGTCTTCGTCCTTCTCGATGAGAAATCCGCGCAACCCTGGCCGCAGCAGTCGCTCCAGGCATGATGCACCGTCTAGACCGGTCAGGCCGAGATCCGCGCGGACGACGCAGTAGGATCTGGCCATTAGCCGCCGTGTATCATGTCGGACACGAGCCCGGGGTCGGTTGTCTTCTCCGCGCGTACCACGCCGATGATATGCGCGAACTGATCCGTCTTGGCGGCCGCGACGCTATTTTTAATCTTGGAAAAAAGTCCGGTTCCAGACGCGGCGAATAACTCCGTGAACACGCGCAAGAGCAGAAGTCCTGCGAGAATTAACCCCAATTCCACGTGCCATTCCCAAAGGCGGTCGCGATACATGCGGGCGACGTCCTTGGCCTGCTCCGTACTCACTGCGGGGCCGATTCGGTCAGAAATGCGCTTCGCATTTTCGCGCACTCCGACGAGCCGACTGCGCAGGAATACAGTGGTAAGTAGTGCTAAAATCGTCACCGCATTGAGCCAATGCCAGAGCCTTAGACTGAGGGATCTCTTCCCGCGGAATTGAAAATTCATCGGCTCTTCTCCTGCGCTAGGGATATGACATCGTCGACGGCGCCCAGATAAGAGTCAAGCCCCTTCCCGAAGCGACGGCCGGCGCAGACGGGCTCGATCACTGACACGCGCCTGAATTCCTCGCGATTCATCACGTCGGACAGATGTACTTCGACCGTCGGGATCGCGATCGCAGCTATCGCGTCGCGCAGCGCATAGGAGTAATGGGTGTACGCCCCCGGATTGAAAATGACGCCATCCGCCCATTTGCGCTGCGCATGGAGCAAATCGATAAGTTCGCCTTCGCCGTTAGCCTGGCGGGCCTTCAGCGCGGCGCCGCGTTTTTTTGCATGCGCGGCCACTTTCTTAACAAGCTGGGGCAGCGTCAATTTCCCGTAAATGTCCACTTCACGCTCCCCCAGCAGGTTCAAATTCGGCCCGTTCAAAAGAAAAATATTCATTGGCTCAGCTCCGCGATCACGGCGAGAATTTCCTTTTCCGATACGGGGAGCACGACTCCGCGCCCGAGCGCGCGCAGAAGCACAAAACGGATTTCTCCGCCGCGGTTTTTCTTGTCGCGACGCGCGGCCGCGAGCAGGCGCTTTGAGTCCATCTGCCGTGGCAATGGGACGGGAATCGAGGCCAGGAACCGATCGGCGGCGGCGGCAGCCTGGCGGCGAAGGCCCGCGCGCTTGACCGAGAGGCGTAGTGCGGCCCGCATCCCCCATATTACGGCTTCACCGTGACGCAACACGCCTAAGCCAGCCGTCGACTCCAGCGCGTGCCCCAGTGTGTGTCCGAAATTGAGCAGCTCGCGAACTCCTTTCGTTTCGTGCGGATCCTGGGCAACAGTTTTCCGCTTCCACGATGCGCCCGCGCGTACCACGCGGGCAATGAGCGTCGGGTCGCCGGCCATCAGGTCCGACCACCGACGTGTCATCAGCGCCCATAGTCTCGGGTCAAATACGAGGCCATATTTCAAGGCTTCGCCGAAACCCGATACGCGTTCGCGCGCAGGCAAGGAGTTTAATGTCTGCGTATCGCATACGACGGCGGCCGGTCGGTGAAAAGTCCCCGCGATGTTCTTTCCCCCGGCGAGATTAATCCCCGTCTTCCCGCCAAGTCCGCTGTCGAGCTGCCCCAATAAAGTCGTCGGAACGCTGACCCACGGGATTCCCCGCATGTAAATCGACGCGGCAAATCCCGCCGCGTCGGTCACCGCCCCGCCGCCGAGAGCGACGAGCGCGGAGTCGCGTCCGAGGCCGCCCGCCAGCATCGACCGCATCAGCTCATCGATCGCGTCCCAGGATTTTGCCGCTTCGCCCGTCGGCATCAAATGCCGGGTCACGCCGAAGCCGGCGGCCTTTAGCGACTTTTCAACGCCCGGCCCGAAACGCCGCCAAACGCCCGCCTCAGAGACCAGCGCGATTTTTTTGCCTCGGCAAAGCCCGCGCGTCCAATTTCGGGCGCGTCGCCGCATCCCATCCCCGACGAACAACCGCTCGGCGCTCACCGCAGCCTTCCAGCGATACGCGAAGCGACCTGCGCCGTCGTCAGTCCCGTGGTCGAGACAGCAAAATCGGCTCCCACATACGCGTGGCGCCGCGCCTCAAGCATCATCGAGATTCGTTTCATAAGTGAGCCGCCCGCCAGCAGCGGCCGCGATGCACGCTGGGAGCGTAAACGCCTCGCCAACTCGCGTCGTGAGCACGTCAGTCGAACCAACACACCGGTGCTTTTGGCTCGTGCGCGATTTCGCGCGCTTAAGAGCGCCCCGCCGCCCAACGCCACGACCGCCCCGCGGCGCCGCGATGCCCGGACCAACGCGGCGCTTTCGAACCGACGAAAAATCTTCTCGCCCCGACGAGCGAACATATCGGCGATATTCGCTCCCGCCGCACGCTCGATCGCGGCGTCCAGATCCACGAATGGGCGGCGCAAGCGCCGCGCTAATATTCGGCCGACGGCCGACTTGCCGACGCCCATGAATCCGGTCAAGTACACGTTTACCTTCTCCATGCCTTTAGGGGGTCGGATTCCAGTCCCTCAGTCTCGGCAGGATTTCGCCCATCGAGTCGCCGCCGAATTTCCCGAGCACGGCGTCGGCGAGCACCAAGCACACGAGCGCCTCGCCGATCACCGCGGCCGCGGGGACCGCGCAGGCGTCGGATCGCTCGACGTGGGCTTTCGCGGGCTTCATCGTGCGCAAATCAACGGAATCGAGCGGCTTCATCAGTGTGGCGATCGGCTTCATCGCCGCGCGCAGCACCAGCATCTGGCCCGTGGTCATGCCGCCGTCGAGGCCCCCGGAACGATTGGTGCGATAGCCGATTTTTTTCCCGCGTGGCTCGTAGGCGTCATGCGCCTGAGAACCGGGAATGCCGGCGGAACGAAAGCCTCCGCCGACTTCGACGCCCTTAATCGCGTTGAGCGACATGAGTGCTGCGGACAGCGGGCCCTCAAGGCGCCGATCCCATTGCGCGTAGCTGCCTAAACCGATCGGAAGGCCTTCGACGAGCACCTCGAAGACGCCGCCGACGGTATCGCCGGTTTCCTTGGCGACGTCGATGCAAGCGACCATCCGCGCTGAGGCCTCGGGATTCGAACAGCGCACCGGATCGCCGTCCACGCGCGCATTCAACTCCTTGACTGGAAAGGGAAGCGACGTCGCGTCGGTTTCACCGCCGATCGCCACGACGCGGCTAGCCACAGTAATTCCGCACCGGCCGAGCAACTTCCGTGTGACAGCGCCCAACGCGACGCGCATCGCAGTTTCTCGGGCCGACGCGCGCTCCAGCACATCGCGCATGTCGTCAAAACCGTATTTAAGCTTTCCGACCAAGTCCGCGTGGCCGGGCCGAGGAACTTCAACGCGTCGCGAAGCGACGCCATCTGTCGGTTCGGCGCCCATGATACCTTGCCAATTCTTAAAATCCTGATTGGGAACGAGCAACGCGATCGGCGAGCCCAATGTCAGGCCGCGGCGCACCCCCGACAGCAGCTGGACCTGGTCGCCCTCGATTTTTTGGCGGTTGCCTCGGCCATGGCCTTTCTTGCGGCGCATCATGTCGCGCTGAATATCGTCCACGGTTAAGGAAAGTCCCGCGGGCATCCCCTCGAGCACGCCCACCAAGGCCGGGCCATGGGACTCCCCGGCGGTCAGATATCGAAGCGTCATTTGAGCACCTCTCGAATCAGCGATTGGGCCAGTCGCGCGCGCCGTGCGGCACCCAGCGGACGGTCCCAGGTTTCCCAGGCGCGCAGCGCTTGATAAACGAGCATGCCGGCTCCGCTCTCGACGCGCGCGCCGCGCGCTGCCGCGTCGCGCTGGAACGCCGTGCGCCGGCCGTACACGAGATCCACGGCGACTATGGGATTGGCCAGCGCCTTTGGTGCTGGCGATCGGTCCGGAAGACCTTTCATGCCCAGCGGTGTCGCGTTAATCCATATCTCTGCGGGGACGCAAGTCCCCGCGGAAAATCGAGTCCGTGGAAATATTCGACTTAAATCATTCGCCGTTTTCTTAGCCCGCGACGTCGTTCTCGCCGAAAAGCGAACCGACCGGGCCCCGTCCTTAGCCAGCGCCCACCCCGCAGCCCGGGCAGCTCCCCCTGCACCGAAGATGAGCACGCCGCGTCCCCGTGCTTTGACGCCGGCGTCGCGCATTGCCTCACGCAAGCCTTGCGCGTCGGTGTTGTCGCCAACGATGGTTCGTCCGAAACGTAGTACGTTGACCGCACCCATCTGTCGCGCGCTCGAGGTCAAGGAATCAGCGAGGGCCGCGGCCTCTTCCTTAAGGGGAACCGTCACGTTGGCCCCTCGCCAACCGGCGTCGCGCGCGACGGCAACCGCCGCCCGCAAATCCCCCGGACGGACCGCGACGGCCTGGTAGCCGATCGGCCGACGCAACGCCCGGGCCAGACGCGCAAACAAGCGCGGAGAGCGCGAATGCGTTACCGGATAACCGAAAAGTCCTAACATCATCGCGAGATTCGCTCCATGAAATCGGTGTAAAAGGTAGGGTATGAAATCTCGGCGCAATCCGCGTCGCGCACCATGGTGTCTCCCTCGGCGAGTAATCCCGCCGCGAAGCCTGTCATCGCTAGGCGATGATCTTTCAGGGAATCGACACGAGTCCCGCGCAACGGCGTCGGACCGGTGATGATCAAATCATCGCCCGACACTTCGGCCTGGGCCCCAAACCCAACGAGTAGGGCGGCGATTCCGGCCAATCGATCACTTTCTTTATGACGCAATTCGTCCAGGCCGCTAAAACGGCTGCGCCCTTTGGCGCAAGTCGCCGCTAACGCTAAAATTGGAACCTCGTCGACCAGTCCCGGTACTTCGGATGCCTTGATGTCCGTCGCGCGCAGCTGCGCGCTGCGTACGATCAAGTCCTCGCAGGGTTCCCCGACGCATGTGGCGACTGTTTCACGACGAATGTCGGCCCCCATCCTCTTAAGCACATTCAAAAATCCGGTCCGAGTAGGATTAACCATCACGCCGCAAACTCTCAGTTCGCTGCGCGCCGCGAGCGAGGCGGCCACGCACCAAAACGCGGCCGACGAAGGATCTCCGGGGACGCTAACGCGTATCCCTTTTAAACGCGAGCCTCCGGTCACCGAGGCCGCCAAGCCATCGCGCTCGACTGATACTCCAAAAAGCTCCAACATTTTCTCTGTATGGTCACGAGTAGCCTCGGGTTCGATGACGGTCGTTTTTCCCACCGCGTGAAGTCCCGCGAGCAATACCGCGGATTTCACCTGAGCGCTGGCTACCGTCAACAGTACGCGGGAACCGCGAAGTTTTCCCCCGCGCACCGTCATCGGAGCGGTGCCACGGGAGGTCAACTCGATCGTAGCACCCAGCTGGCGCAAGGGGACTGCGACACGCTCCATTGGCCGCCGACTGAGCGACTCGTCCCCCACTATTCGAGCTATAAAAGGGTGCCCCGCGAGGACTCCGGACATCAGGCGCATCGTCGTGCCCGAGTTGCCTGCGTCCAGCTCGGTTTTCGGCGCCTTCAGTCCTCCCAAACCGCGGCCGCGGACCGAAACGACTGCGCCGGTGCCGGAGATCTCCACACCGAGCGCCTCCAGCACGCTCCGCGTCGAATGCACGTCCGCGCCGGGCGCCAGTCCAGACACTTCGGTCGTGCCCTCGGCGAGCGCACCGAAAATCAGCGCACGATGCGACACCGACTTATCCCCGGGCATGCGCACCGTACCGGTCAATCGGCCGCCGCCGGAGATCTGTCGGTGGCTCATGTCAGGATTTTACCGGGACCGCCATGCCGCGCCCCAAGGCGGCCGAAATCGACGCTAAATCGCGCATCAAAATCGCGAAATCGTCCGGGTGCAGGGCTTGCGGTCCATCGCACAGCGCTTGGTCGGGACGATCGTGCACTTCGATCATCACTCCGTGCGCTCCCGCCGCGACGGAGGCGCGCGCCATAGGTGCTACGCGCGAACGCACGCCGGTCGCGTGACTGGGATCGACAATGATCGGCAAATGGCTTAATTCCTTCACCGCCGGCACCACATTCAGGTCGAGCGTGTTGCGCGCGTGGTCGGAGTAGGCGCGAATGCCCCGCTCGCATAGGAAGACCTTGTCGTTGCCTTCGCTGAGCAGGTACTCGGCCGACATCAGCCATTCGTCGAGCGTCGCCGACAAACCTCGCTTGAGCATCACTGGCTTGCGCAATTTCCCCAACTCCTTAAGCAAGGCGAAATTTTGCATGTTACGCGCGCCGACCTGGAGTACGTCGGCGAACTCGGCGACATCGTCTAGCGAACGTTGATCGAGTACTTCCGTTACGATCGGCATCCCGGTTTCCTTCTTGGCCTTGGCTAACAGGCGCAGTCCTTTCTTGCCTAGTCCCTGAAATGCATAAGGCGACGTGCGCGGCTTGAAGGCGCCGCCGCGCAGCAGTTGCGCGCCAGCTTTCTTGACCGCGTGGGCGATGCGAATCAACTGAGCCTCGCTTTCCACAGCGCATGGCCCGGCAATCACGATTAGACCCGGGCCGCCGATTTGGAAAGGACCCACGGGAACGACGGTTTCGCCATGCTTGAAGTCGCGGCCGGCCAACTTGTATGGACGTGTAACCCGCATCGCCTGCAATACACCCGGCAAACTTTCGAATGGGGCGGGATCAAGCGCGCCGGAGTTTCCCGTGATGCCCACGGCCACCGAAGTCTTGCCGGGAATCACGTGGGATTTAAGTTTCAGTTTGCGCACACGCGCGAGCACATCATCGAGCTGCTTCTTAGTGTGATCCGACGCCATTAAAATCAACATGAAATCTCCAAAGCTTTAACCAGACGCCTCGCCAATCGGCCGACTGCAGCGGGTGCTCCCTTAGACCCGGCGGCCGCGGCGGCAGCAACCAACGCGGATCCGACGACGACGCCGTCGGCATGCGGTGCGAGCGCCCGCGCGGATTTCGCGTCGGCCACGCCAAAACCCACCAGCAGCGGCTTGCGTGTGAGACGGCGCACATGCATGAGTCGCGCGGCGAGTCCCGGCGCCAAACCCGAACGTATACCCGTTACGCCCTCACGGCTCACGTAATAAACGACCGACCCCGACGCTCGGCCGATCGTGTGCAAACGTTCGTCCGTGGTGGTCGGGGAGGCCAAGAGCACCAGCTCGACACCGCGCTGCGCCAGCGCTCCCGCCACTTCTGCCGATTCCTCGGCCGGTAAATCAACGATGAGCGCCGCTGCCGCGCCCGAATCAGCGCAGAGGCGCGCGAAGGCCGACGGGCCTAGGCGTAATACAGGGTTGAGATAGGTGAAGAGTACTGTGGGGATCGTCACGCCTGCCCGCCGCATATCGACGATCAGCTTCGCCGCGCGGGGCAAACTCATGCCCTTGTTCAACGCGCGTTGGCCCGCCGCCTGAATCACCGGACCGTCAGCGACGGGATCCGAAAAAGGGACGCCAATTTCCAGGAGATCTGCGCCGGCATTCGCCAACGCTTTGGCGGTCAGCACAGTCGCTTCGGCCGTCGGATCGCCTGCGACGATAAACGGGACGAAGCCAGCCCTGCCTTCCGAGCGGCGAGAACTCAAAACGTCGGCAAGGGACTTCCTCATCGGATCAGCGTCGCCAGGTCTTTGTCCCCGCGGCCCGAGAGGTTCACGAGCACAAGGGATCCCTTTCCGATGTGACGCTTTTCCCGCAACACATACGCAAGCGCATGCGCACTTTCCAGCGCTGGAAGTATCCCCTCGAGGTGGCCGATCTCGCGTGCCGCCCGAAGCGCTTCGACATCGGTCGCCGAGGCGTAATGCGCACGCCCGGTGCGTCGAAGCTCAGCGTGCTCAGGTCCCACTGCCGGATAATCCAAGCCGGCCGAAATCGAATGCGTGGGCAATACTTGTCCGTCTTCGTCTTGAAGCAAGTAGGTGTAGGTTCCGTGCAGCACGCCCGGCTTTCCGCCCGCGAAACGCGCCGCATGTTTGCCGGTGCTAATTCCCGCTCCTCCCGCCTCGATACCCACGAGCCTGACGGCCCGATCCTTAATAAATGCAGAGAAAATCCCGATCGAATTCGAGCCGCCGCCGACGCACGCAACGACCTCCTTTGGCAGGTGGCCTTCCGCCTTTAAAATTTGCGCGCGCGCCTCGCGGCCGATCACCGCTTGAAAATCGCGGACCATGCTCGGATAAGGGTGCGGTCCCAGAGCAGACCCGAGCACGTAAAACGTATCGCGGCTACGCGCGGACCAAGCGCGCAGCGCCTCGCTCGTCGCGTCCTTGAGTGTGCGCGAGCCTGAAGCGACTGGGATTACCTCCGCGCCGAGAAATTTCATGCGCCCGACGTTGGGCGCCTGCCGCGCCAAGTCGTCGGTACCCATGTAAACCGCGCAAGGCAGCCCGAATCGGGCCGCCGCAGCGGCGGTCGCCACACCGTGCTGACCCGCGCCGGTCTCGGCGATGACGCGTTTTTTGCCCATGCGCAGGGCCAGTAGCACCTGTCCAACCGTATTGTTGATCTTGTGCGCGCCGGTATGGGTCAGGTCCTCTCGCTTCAGCCAAACGCGCAGCCCCGTCGCTTTTGAAAAACGTTCCGCGTGCGTCAGCGCCGTCGGCCGCCCGACATAGGAAGACAACTCCCATGCCAGTCGCGCCTTGAATTTGGCGTCATGGCGGGCCTCGTTATAGGCTGCTTCCAATTCCCGCAGCGGTTGGATCAGCGTTTCGGGAACGAAGCACCCGCCGAAAGGCCCGAACCAGCCGACTTTAGGGGATTTATGGACAGCGCGAAGTCTCATAGACGTAGAATAGCAAAGGACAGTGTCAGGCTTTTGATTCCTTTGATTGTCACAGATCAATGGGGCTTTAGGCCTAAGCAGGGTGTGTCTTTTCCCCGGGATGACTGGGCCCTCTGCTCCTTGTCTGCGCATGTTCATGTCAATAAACTATGGATGTGTTAGGAAAAGATAAAGCCGTGATCGCCAGCATGGTATTAGGAGCGCTCCTCGAGGGATCCGTATCTTATGCCGGGATCAGGGGAATACCCATCAATGGGGGCAGCCCACATCCCCAGTCGTCCATCGCTTCCGTCCAACTAAATTTCGGAAATTTAAATAGGAATGACTTGGTCGGAGCCATGCGCGGACATTGGAAGGCCGCCTCATTAGGAGCAGGCATTGACGATCCTACGGCTTTCGCCGCCCGGTTATGGGCAAACATGCCGTCGGCGCAAGGCCACCGCGGCAACATT
This sequence comes from Elusimicrobiota bacterium, assembly GCA_031423795.1. Lineage (GTDB taxonomy): Bacteria > Elusimicrobiota > Elusimicrobia > UBA1565 > UBA9628 > GWA2-66-18. The sequence goes on from JANPGH010000022.1 coordinate 23,650, forward strand.
TTCGCCCTGCAAATGCTTATCGGAATGCTCACATGCCAAAGCCCTTATACCCCGGTCAAGAATCACCTAATGGCTACGCCCGCTAGAAACGGTTCTGATGAAGAGTTGCTTTCGTCCTTGGATGTGCTTGAAACGGATACTGACCGACGAAGGGAGGTTAATACCGTCTTAAAACCTCTGCGCGATACGGTTATGCGAATAACGAGGATGGGGCGGGCTCCCTCTAAGCAAGTTCTTGACGCTTTGTTTGCCGGTGACGGCGTCAAAAGTGCCGCCGAAAAGGAAGTCGCCCCCATCGCCGTTCCCATAGCTCAAGACCCTGTTTTATCAAGAGACGTGCTTTCAATCCGATATTTCGGCCAAGACGGGACGCAGAGGCGAAAAATCGACGTCAAGCCGGAGAACGACGTTCATGCACGTCGATTGGCCGTTAATTATCATGGGGACTACTTCTTCTTGGTTCGTGACGATAGAAAAGTGGAAATACGGACTCTCCACACAGGCAAGCTCAAGTACGTTCTTGACGACAATAATGTCGATCCGCTCATTGGTCACATCCACAACACTCCGCGGATTCTCGTTGCTTCCGGTAAAGATCGAGTCGAGATACGGAATATACGCGACGGTCTCCTCTTATTCACTGAAGAGGTCGCGGGAACGATTACGGCGTTGGTCGCGAATAAATATACCGCGTACTTCGCGACACGCAACGAAAATGGTCAAGGAAACGTGATCTTGGCGCGCAGTCTCACCGAGGAATCGCATCTCCATGGTTTTAAATATGCGGATACAGAAAACCCTATTCAGGCGATGGCATTAAGTCGGGACCAACAACGACTGATTGTAGTCCTCGACGACAAGATCTTGACGCTAGATGCGGCAAAGGGCAAAGTGCTCACCCGCGCTTCCTACCCCTCGTATCATTCCATCACTTCAAAAACACTAAGCGTTGATGGGGAGCAGCTCTTGATCGCAGCAGATGACGTAGTCCATTTTCTGGACACCGCAACCGGAGTAGAAATTCGCCGACTGCATGGGGAGCCGGGTTGGGCGGCTTCGGTTGCGATGAGCCAGAATCGGAGATATCTTTACACTGCCAATCAGTCGGGGCGATCTATCGACGAATGGGAGATGCCTAACGGGGATCGAAACCGTTTACGAATGAGAATCGCCGAAATGTATGCGAAAATGGAGACGCGCCTACGCGATATCGGCTATACGCGGCCACTATCGGGACCCAAGAGCCGCCCGAACTTCCGCGATTTCGACCATATTCGAGCGCAATTCAAGGGGACCCGCCAAGAGGGGGTCGTCTTACTGCTCCGCGGAAAACTCGCCGAACTATTGGTCTTCGAGGATTTCATGGGCCGCGAGTCCGAGGAGGAACTGCTCGAACTGAACCGCCCGATCACTTTTCGCGGCCGCTCCGGTGAAATCGACGGACAAACCATCAGAGATATTATCGAGGTGACCTCAGGCAAGTTCGAACCTCGAAAAGTCGTTCAATTCCGATTCTTGGCGGAGCTCGCACAGTCGCTAGGTAAAACGCTCATCATGTATTGCGACCTGGCGATCGCCGGACAAACGGTTTTTATCGAACAGTTCCGGGAAATCGCCGCGGACAAAAATGTACCGCTGCAACTGCGTCCTATCCCTTGGAATTAACAGTCGCGCGATGAGTTGCTGCGCCGAAAAACGCCCTTAGCTTTGGGGCGCCCTTAATTCCCGGACGCAACTCTACTCCCGAGCTCACGTCCAGCGCCCACGGCCCGGCCGCGGCGGCTTCAGAGACGTTGGACGGATTCAATCCGCCCGCGAGTAAAACGCGTACACCGCGCTTGCGCCACGATGCGGCCGTTCGGCGAGCAGCGCGGCGGGATTGATCAGACGGACCACGACCTGAGCGGCGGTCAGCGTCGGAACGCATTGGTTCGATCATCGCGTAATCAGCCGTCCCGAGCCGCGGAAGTCTGGGCCGATTGGCTCCCATCTCGACGACCTTGATCACAGGAACTCGAACCCCCGACGGGACGGCGCCGTAGATCTGGACGATGTCGAGCTTTAATTCCCGGATCGCTTCCAAGAGCTCCTGGCGACGCGGATGGCGAAAGACGCCAACAGCCTTCACTCCTTTGGCGATCGCGGCGCGTACGCGCCGGGCGCGCGCGGCAGTCAGGAATCGGGGAGTTTCGGGAACGAAAATCATTCCCACGGCCCAGGCGCCAAGACGGACGGCTAAACGCGCGTCGCGCGGCCGAGTGACACCACAGACCTTGATCCTCACGGGGCGATGAGGGCTGCCAAGGCCTGGCCCGGGTCCTTTTCCTTCATCAGCGTCGTGCCGATGAGAAATCCTTTATAGCCGTGTACGTAGAGGTCATCGATGTCCGCGCGCGATTTGAGTCCGCTCTCGGCAATGGCGACCGACGCCTTGGTCACCAGCGGGGCGAGGCGCCGGGCCACTTCCAAATCCGTCTTTAATGTGCGCAAATCCCGGCTGTTGACTCCGATCACGTCTGCGGTCGCGGCCAGCGCCGCCTCGGCCTGCGCCTCGTCATGGACCTCCACGAGCGTCGACAGGCCGCGCGCGCGCGCCGCAAACAGCATTTCATGCAGGCGCGGCCCGAGCAGGGCTGCAATCAGCAAGACGGCGTCGGCACCGCAAGCCCGCGCCAACTCCAATTGGTAGACGTCGATGAAAAAATCCTTCATTAGCATGATTGCGTCGGGGCGCGCCTCGCGCGCGGCGGACAAAAAATCGGGAGCACCCGAAAAATATTCCGGCTCGGTCAAAATCGAGATCGCCGCGGCCCCAGCGTCGACATAGGACGCAGCCAGCCGCGCTGCTTCCTTCGGCGATGCCGATCCTGGCGTGCGCAGAAACCCTTCCGACGGCGAGGCAAATTTGACCTCCGCGATGAAGCGCGGCTCGGACGAGGAGAGAGCCTGTGCCAAGGATCGCGGTTTCCGAGCGTATAAAGGCTCCCCAGTCAGAAGAAATTCAGGGCGTTCTCGTTTCCAATGCGCAACGCGCACTTTCGTTTTCTCGGCAATATGGCCAAGCACGTTCAATTCACCCACCGGAAGTCCTCCGGATCAACGCCTGCAGCGTCCCCATCGCCCGTCCCGAATCGATCGAATCGGCGGCGCGGGCGACCGCCTCCCGCCAATCCTGCGCCAATCCCGCGACGATCAACGCGGCCGCCGCGTTGATCAGGCACGCTTCGCGCGCCGGACCCCGATCACCCGCAAGCACGCAGCGCAGTATTTTCGCGTTGTGTCGCGCGTCCCCACCCATTAAAGATGAGAGAGTTCCGCGTCTTATCCCTGCGCGTTCGGGGGCTATTTCCGTCACTGTCACGCGGCCGTCAACCAAAGACGCCATCACCGTTGGAGCTGACAAGGAGATCTCATCCAGGCCATCGCGGCTGGCGACCACCAGCGCCCGCACGCATCCCAAATCTTTCAAGGCGCGGGCGACCGGCTCGACCAACTCGGTGGAATAAACTCCCATCAACTGGCGCGACGCCCCGGCGGGATTGCACAACGGTCCTAGTAGATTAAACACCGTCCGAGCTCCCAACTGACGCCGCACCGGACCGACGCGCGCGACTCCAGGATGGTGGCTAGGCGCGAACAAAAAACCGATTCCCAGATCTTCGACGCAGGCCGCGGCGCGCGCCGGCGACAAATCGGTCCTGACGCCGAGGGCTTCCAATACGTCCGCGGAACCGGAGCGGCTCGACACGGCGCGATTGCCGTGCTTAGCCACGGCGGCGCCGGCGCCCGCGGCAATGAAAGCCACCGTGGTTGATATATTGAACGTCCCCGCGCCATCGCCGCCGGTTCCGCACGTGTCGATCAGAGGTCTGCGTTTGACCTTAACGCGCTTGGCTCGCGCTCGCATCGCCTCGGCAAAGCCAACGATTTCGGGAACGGTTTCGCCGCGCACGCGCAACGCGGCCAGGAACGCGCCGACTTGTGCGTCGGTGGCTTTGCCGTCCAGAACGACTCCCATCGCGCTCTTGGCCTCGGCGCGCGTTAGCGACTGCCCGGAGAGAATTTTATTTAAATTCATCGCTCGCAATGGCGCCTGATTCATCGCTCTTGGGGGAGAGTAATTCGAAATGTAGCGCCCTTCGAATTGGATTCGGCCGTTATTTCTCCGCCTACCGCGCTTAAGAATTTCTTGGCAAGCGCCAACCCGAGGCCGAGGCCGCGCGGCTTCGATGTGACGAATGGGTCGAACAGGGTGTTCTTGACTTTGGAATCCACCCCCGGCCCGGCGTCGACGATCGAGATGAACACCCGCGCGGATTCGATTCCAGTCGCGATCTTGACCGTGCCCTTAGAATCCATCGCGTCGACGGCGTTATCGAGAACGCGCTTAAGCGCCTCGCTAAAAGACTTCGAATCCACCTTAGCCTTCGCGTCCTTGGCGCCGAGTTTAACTTCCAACTTCACGCCTTTCGGCGCCTCATAGGCAGCCAGGGCGGATTTCACGACCGCGTCGAAAACTTTCGTTTCCGCCGATGCCTCATAGGGTCGGACGTACGTCAATATATCGCCGATCAGCCCGTCCGCTCGGGTTATTTCGGACTCGATGATTTTAAGGTGTTTTTCGACCTTCGGGTCGACGCCCGCGGACCCCAACTTTGCACGCACAAAGTACGCGGAATTATTGATCACCGCGAGGGGATTGCGCAGTTCATGTCCAAGCACGGAGGCGATGCGGCCAATCAAATCGGACTGATCGTCGGCCATCACAGTCCTGGCTTAGTCATTTGTTCCGGTTTGATCCAGGCGTCGAACTGCTGGTCGGTGACCAGGCCCAGTTTCAACGCCGATTCCTTCAGCGTGAGCCCCTTAGTGTGCGCGTTTTTAGCGATCTTGGCCGCGTTATCGTAGCCGATGTGCGTATTGAGTGCTGTCACCAGCATTAAAGAACGCCGCATTAGCTCGTCGATGCGTTTTTCGTCGGCCTCTATGCCGACCGCGCAATGCTCAGTGAATCCCCGGGCGCCGGCCGCCAGTAATTGGGCAGAGTGCAGGAAATTATGGATGATCAGCGGCTTAAAAACGTTGAGCTCGAAGTTTCCCGACGCGCCTCCCACGTTTATCGCGACGTCGTTTCCCAGTACCTGGGCTGCGATCATCGTAACGGCTTCGCTTTGCGTCGGATTAACCTTGCCGGGCATGATCGAGGATCCGGGCTCGTTTTCGGGGATGCGCAGCTCGGCCAGGCCTGCGCGCGGGCCAGAAGCCAACCACCGCACGTCGTTGGCGATTTTCATCATCGAGCAGGCCAGCGTCTTGAGCGCGCCGTGAGCGAACACGAGCGCGTCGTGACCGGCCAATGCTTCGAACTTGTTTGGCGCGGGTTTAAATGGAAGTCCCGTGATTTTGGCGATGCGCGCGCACGCCTTCTTGTCAAAATCTGGGTGAGTATTAAGTCCGGTGCCTACCGCCGTGCCTCCGATAGCCAGCTCATAAAGCCCTGGCAAAACCGCATCGATGCGCGCCAAGTCTGCATCGAGGTGTGCCACCCACCCACCGATTTCCTGGCCGAGCGTGAGCGGAACCGCGTCCATCAAATGGGTGCGTCCGATTTTCACCACCTTCGCGTACTGCTTCGCCTTCTTGGCCAGCGCGTCGCGCAGGCCTTTCACCGCGGGAACGAGCTGGTGGACCAGGACCTCGACCGCCGCGATGTGCATCGCGGTCGGGAAGGTATCGTTGGAGGATTGGGACTTGTTGACATCGTCATTCGGGTGGACCGGCTTCTTGGAGCCCATTACGCCGCCGGACATTTCGATGGCCCGGTTCGAAATGACCTCGTTTGAGTTCATGTTCGACTGGGTCCCCGATCCCGTCTGCCATACGACCAATGGAAAATGCGCGTCGAGCTTTCCCGCGATTACTTCGTCGGCGGCCGCCGCGATCAGCTTCTCCCTGTCTCTTGGCAACAGCCCGAGCTCGGCGTTCGCCTGCGCAGCGGCTTTTTTCAGCACCCCGAGCGCGCGGATCATCTCACGCGTCAGCGTGTCGCGACCGGCTCCCGCCTGGAAGTGGTGCAGTGACCGCTCGGTCTGCGCGCCCCAGTAGCGCATCGCGTCAACGGGGATCTCCCCCATCGTGTCTTTTTCGAGGCGGGTCTTGCCGGCGAAGGTCGCGTGCTTGGCCATTGATCGATAATACCAAACGGCCTTCCTTTGAGGGAACTTCCGACAGCGGTCGCGGCGAAAGCGGGGCGTTACTTGCTTTCGAAAATCTTGAGCAGCACTTCCAACGCCGCCGGCACGTCTTCCCGATCTAGATGATCGTGTATGGTGTCGGCGACATTTCGCGCAACTCTAACCACAGTATGGATATTCGGCCTACCTGCGTCGTAGACCACCGCAAAAACGTCTTCGGCATTGGGAGCGACGGCTTCCCGAACCGGGAATTGGATCGACCGACTTACCAACAACTGATAAGGGGCATCCTCCGACCGAACCTGCTGGATCGTGAGCAAAACCTTTCCCGGGTGATGCTCATCCATAACCTTACTCGCGCCTACCAACGCCGGAGGAATGTCGGGGAAATTGCGCTCACCAACGGGAGCCTTGGTGATATTCGAAAGAACGACAAAGTATATTGACCCGAGCCAGCATGGGCAGCGCCCTTCCCATTGCGTAAGCCTCGCCACCCGACAACGCCGAAAAAATAACAACCAAAAGCGAAATTCTATTGTTCATTTATCAATTGTAAGAACATCCCGGGCGGAGCACATGGGCCGAATGGCTCTATATCGCGGGGCTACTTGACCTACGAATCCGCCGACGTGGTCGACCAATATCAGGCGTTGATCCAGTCGAGCAATACCTGCGCCTCTTTTTTGAATGGGCTATTTCGAAGGACGCGCAGCGCCTTGGTTTTGTCGGTGGAGTAGTCCTTGAACACTTCGACGGCGGATCGTTTTTCCAGCCCCGATGCCAGGCCGAGGACATTCGGAAGAAAAGTTCCGAGGATGTTTTCGGTGTCCTGGCTATCGAGGGCGGCCACGCGGAAGTAAGAGACGATAAGCCGGTTCGCCTCCCTTCGCAAGATCGGCCCTTCGGCCCGCATCATGATCAAACTGTCGATTTCATTCATCAAGGTAACGCGACCGCTGCGCTCCAAAGTGGGATCCTCCATCAATGTGAGGGCGCCGTCCAGCGCGGAGAAGTCCTTAAGCAGGCTGTCCTGGTAAGCATTGACCATAAATGCGAAGAACAGGCAATGAAGTTTCGAGGGGCTTTTTGAGGCCAGTTTTAAGGCCTGATGAACGTCCGATTTTTCTTCGGAGATTTTCGCGCTCAGATCCAAGTCCGCTTCGACCTCTTCCAAAAGTAAAGCCGAACAACCCTGACCATGCTCCTTTAACAAATCCTCCACTTTCGTCGCGGCGACGCTCGGCCCACATAGAACGGCCCACTTCCCGCCCTTCTGCGGCACCTCATTGACCCAAATTCCAACAGGGCGGGATCGAACTTGCCCCATATAAATGAGGGCTGTGGTTTCAAAGCGGCCGCCTTCCGCTTTGTCCATTTTCCCCTTATAAATCTTAATCCCGCGTTCCACCGGCTAGTGCAACACTCGTAGCGTGAGAAGGTCACGCTGTAAGCTGCGTTCTTCGTGTACCGTAACACGAGGGAAACGACATGGCTTACAAGCGCGTGACGGCAGAAGAACGCGAGTGCATCTATCGCT
>JANPGH010000023.1:0-22244 GCA_031423795.1 Elusimicrobiota bacterium
TTGTAGAGCGGACCAACGCGTGGCTCCAGAACTTCCGCCGCCTCGTCGTTCGCTACGAGCGATCCGCGTTGATCTTCCTGGGTTTGATTCATATGGCCTGCGCGCTCATCGCGCTCAAGCGGGTTGTTGGATGACTTCTAGTGAACAATGAATCGTATGGCCCTGTTTTCTCCTTCGCCGATAGCGAAGTAGGCGTCCATACGGGGATCTGTCGCGTAATGAAGCGATTCGATGACGTTTTCCATGCTCGCTTTCACGCGGATAGGCCATTGTCCGACCATTATGCGGTAAGTCGCGCGCTGGTGATGACGCTCAAAGAAAGCCGCAATCTGGGAGATGAGCGCGTTTCTGAGCGCATACACCGTCACGTCAGACGGGCTCGATTGCTGGTATCGCAGGACGCCGGGCACGGACATGACGGGCGCAAATCCATCGACGACCGACGCGGCGTCGGTTTGTTTAGAAGCGGAACCGTCGAAAACCCCGGTCCAACGATACGGGTCGATTTCCGCACGCCAATCAGCTCCGGCATGAAGACGTTGTAATGATCCTCGTGGAAGACCGCCGTCTTCGTGGCTCCTTTCTAAAGCGCTAAAACGCTCGTCGTCGATTAAATCAAGCTCGTCCGGATTTCCCGGCGATACGAACAAAGGATTCTTGCGTAACTGTTGCGCTGGAGGCGTCGGGGCCAAAGCCATTCCAGGGGCGTTTGTCGGGGATCTCGTGTATTGGCTAGAGGGGAGGATTATCGGCATGCTGCCGACGACCGGCCGATTCGGACGCCGCATGTGCGTCATGGGCGCTGCCGTTGTTGCAAAGGTCATCAGTATGGTACCGATGATTATACGTGCATTGCAGCGAGTCATTTTTCTCCGCGATTGTCCCGGCTTGAGCCCGGAGTCATTATAAACACTCTGTGCCAGTTGACTATAGGTCTCACGGGCTTTTTTACCGGGACCGATAGGCCTAAGTCTTCGGCCTGGCGCGAGGTCTCCGTTCAAGGTATATTGGAGCCGTGAATCGGGCCAACGGCGGAGTTGATCTCGGCTGGAGCTATCCTCTCGGGTCGAGAGTGAATCAGGACGGCGTCAATTTTTCGGTGTATTCTAAAAATGCGACGTCAGTCGACTTGCTGCTTTTCAATTCGCCGGACGATCCTCTTCCGATAAAGATTATTTCCATGGCTCACCGCACGTATCATTATTGGCACGCGCTGGTGCCGGGGATCGGCGCCGGCCAGGTGTACGGGTACCGCGTACACGGTCCCCATGATCCAGCCCGGGGCATGCGTTTTGACGGCAACAAGGTCCTTTTTGATCCGTATGGCCGCGCGCTGGCGCGGCCCCGTCATTACGATCGCGACGCGGCCTGCCGACCCGGCGACAATGCCGCAACCGCGCTCAAAAGCGTGGTCGTCGACGCGCGCGGCTACGACTGGGAGGGAGACCGCCCGCTGCAACGATCGAACATCAACTCGGTCATTTACGAACTTCACGTCGGTGGATTTACGAAACACCCGAGTTCCGGTGTCTCCCCGGAGAAGCGCGGGACCTATGCCGGCGTCATCGAGAAAATCCCCTATTTGTTGGATCTGGGCGTGACCGCGGTCGAATTGATGCCGATTTTCGAATTTGACGAACAGGATGCCCCGACCGGGAAGACGAACTACTGGGGATATTCGCCGATTTCCTTCTTCACGCCGCACCGCGCATACAGCTCACGCAAGGATTTGCTCGGGCCGATCATCGAATTCCGCGACATGGTGAAGGCCCTGCACCGCGCCGGAATCGAGGTGATCCTCGACGTCGTTTACAACCACACGGCCGAGGGCGACGAAAACGGGCCTACCTTGTCCTACCGCGGATTCGAGAACGAGGCGTACTACCTCCTCGGACCGGAGCCGAGCCGCTATCTGAATCTCACCGGCTGCGGAAACACGATGAACTCTAGCAACGCTGTGACGCGCCGGATGATCTTGGATAGCCTTACGTATTGGGCGAAAGCGATGCACGTCGATGGGTTCCGCTTCGATTTAGCGTCCATTTTGTCGCGCGACGAGCAGGGCCGTCCTGAAGACAGACCTCCGATCTTGCTGGACATCGAATCCGATCCAGTGCTGGCGTCCTGCAAGCTCATCGCCGAGGCCTGGGACCCGAGCGGCTTGTATCAGGTCGGGAATTTCGTCGGGGACAGCTGGCTGGAATGGAACGGTCGATTTCGCGACGATGTGCGCGAATTCCTGAAGGGCGGCGCGGGCATGGTGCCCAAGTTGTCGGACCGTATACTCGGTAGCCCGGACCTTTTCGCCCACGAGGAGGGCGAGCCTGAGGAAAGCGTGAACTTCGTTACCTGCCACGACGGCTTCACGCTCAACGACTTATTTTCTTACGACCGGAAGCACAACGAGGCTAACGGCGAGAACAATCGCGACGGCTCTGACGACAATTATAGTTGGAACCATGGGATCGAGGGCCCCACCAATGATCCCGCGATCGAAAATTTGCGCAACCGCCAGGTCAAAAACGCGTTGACCCTACTGATGCTGTCCGTCGGAACGCCAATGATCCTGATGGGCGACGAGATCCGGCGTACTCAGGGAGGCAACAACAACGCGTACACTCAGGACAGCGAGATCAGTTGGATGGACTGGGGCCTTTTAAGCCGCCACGGCGACATCCACCGCTTCACGAAATTTCTGATTGACGCGCGCCTTCACCTCAACTTGCCCGAGGGACAGGCGGAGCGAACGCTGAGCCAACTATTGCAGTCGGCGCGTATCGAATGGCACGGCCTGCATTTGTCGGATCCGCGCTGGCAAGACCACGAGTCGCGTATGCTGGCCGTCACTTTCCATGATCCCAGGGCCAAGTTCGCTCTGCACGCGATGTTCAATGCCCATTGGGAACCACGAGAGTTCGAGCTGCCCGGCCGTGCCGACGGCAAGCCGAAGCCCTGGCGGCGTTGGATCGACACCGCGCTGCCGTCTCCTCAGGACATCGTGCACTGGAACGAGGCAGTACGCGTGGACGGCCCCCGTTACCGCCTTGAGCCGCGGTCAGTCGCAATCGTTATCGGCGCGGTTTGAGAGTCAGGCGCGCCTTCTCCGCGAATCCCGCAAGACGCGCTTTGATGCCTGGAGCGCGCGATTCCAGCATAGGGAGGACCTTGCGGCGCACCCAATTGCGGGTGAACTTGGGATCGGCGTTCGAGCGGTCCTCCCGCCACGGCAGATCGTGGATCTCGGCGTAAGCGAGGATGTCTGTCCGAGTTAGCGGCAACAATGGTCGGACGAGTTCGACACCCGCAGCGAGGAGGCGCCGAACCGGGATACCCGCCAGTCCTTCGATGCTGGTTCCCCGCAGCAAATGCAGCAAAACCGTCTCGGCCTGGTCGTCGAGCTGGTGGCCGGTCGCGACCACGTCGAAGTGGCCGCGCCGCGCGCGCGCCGAAAGCAGCCGATAACGCTCACGGCGTCCCGCGTCTTCCAGCCCCAAGCCGCGTTTAGCGGCGACCGCCTTGACCGGAGCGCGAACGATTCGCGTCGCCAGCCCCAGCTTAGCGCCCAAGGCCTTCACGCTGTTTGCATCTCGTTGCGCTTCCCGACCGCGCAGCCCATGATTGACGTGAAACAGCTCTACGGTCAGGTCTTTGCGTCGCGCTTGGACTGATAACCAATGCGCGAGCACGGTTGAATCGGGTCCTCCCGAGATGGCGGCGAGGACCCTGCTCCCCGGGGCGAGCAATTTGTGATGTTTGTCGAACGCGACGAGCTTCGACCAGACGCGGGCGGCGAATTCCTTTTTGCGCACGATGCCTATGGTTTTTTTATGACCATTAGTCTATTCGGAACGAGGAGCACGCCATTGAAAGCGTGTGTCAGCAAAGTGAACGTAGATTGATCTACGCTGAAGGTCATATGCGATGGCTCCTCTTTAGTGAATCGGCGCGCATCAGTCCGCAAAGCGGGGATGACGAGTAGTCCGAGCAGCACAGCCCCTTGAGAAGTTTTTCGCATGGCCATCAGAACTTTCCCATGACGTTACGTTCTTTCGATCCATCATACCATCAACTTTGATACCATTGGGACGCTGTAAACGAAGGGTTTGTTGACCCTTCGTACGAGGAATTGATAGCCTGCGCCAGGAGAAACCATGGCCAAAAAGATTCTGATCATCGATGACGAGCCGGAAATGCTGGCCCTCGTCAAGTACACGCTCGAGCAGGGTGGATTTGAAGTTTACACCTGCGACAACGGCAAGACGGCGTGGGATGAGATCGCCAAGGTTCGTCCCGACGTGATGATTCTCGACGTGATGCTTCCGGGCATTGACGGGTATTCGTTACAGTTGAAATTGTCCCAGGACCCCGCGACTAAGGACCTTCCGATCATCATCCTGACTTCGCTTGAACCCTCGAAGACACTGTTCCAAAAATTTCCGTCGGTCGTCGCGTTCATGACCAAGCCATTTAAGACCGATGAGCTTCTAAAGAACGTGCAAACCGCGGCGGCGCGCCGCGTCGGCCCTTAAGCCCGACCGCAACGATGTCCGAAGCGCCCTCCTACGACGCGATCGTTGTCGGCGCCGGTCCAGCAGGACTGACCGCCGCGATCGTGATGGCGCGAGCGGGCCTCAAGGTCGTCGTGCTGGAGCGCGGCGAGTATCCCGGAGCCAAGAACGTGCAAGGCGCGGTGCTTTACTCGAAAATGTTGCACGAGATCGTCCCGGATTTTTGGAAGGCCGCCGACGCCCCAGTCGAGCGTCCAATCCTCGAGCAGAAGACCTGCATCACCACCGAGGACTCCTACGTCACCGTCGGGTACAAGTCGCTTAAGTTCCTCGAGGGCGTTCCCAACTGCTACACGATAATCCGCGTCCATTTCGACCAATGGTACGCGAAGAAGGCTGAGGAGGCGGGCGCCGAGTTATTTTGCGGCGTGATGGTCCGCGAGGTGCTTAAGGACGGCTCGGGCAAGATCACCGGGATCAAGACCTCCGACGGCGACGAGTTGACGGCGCACGTCGTGATCGCTTGCGACGGAGTCAATTCTGTGGTCGCGCAGAAGGCTGGGTTCATCGACGAGTTGCAGCCTGCCGAGGTAGCCTTAGGCGCCAAGGAAGTCATCGCGCTAGATTCGAAAACCATCGAGGACCGTTTCCAACTCAATCCCGGCGAAGGTGCCACGATGGAGATGTTCGGCTCGGTGTCCTTGGGCATGCTCGGCTACGCGTTTCTTTACACGAACAAGGAGTCGCTGGCCCTCGGCGTTGGCTGCAAATTGAGCGATTACCAGAAAAAAGGCTTGCGGCCATCGGATCACCTGGAATACGTCAAACAGCATCCGCTTGTGAAAAAGCTGATTTCCGGAGGAAAGACCCTCGAGTACTCGTCCCATTTGATTCCCGAGGGAGGATTTAAGTCGATGCCGCCACTCGTCAAGGACGGTTTCCTGGTCGCCGGCGATGCCGCGCAGATGACTAATCCCGCTTATCGCGAGGGATCGAACCTGGCGATGACCGCGGGCAAGCTGGCGGGTGAGACGGTGATCGAGGCAAAAGCCAAAGGCGATTATTCCGCCGCAACGCTCTCCGCGTATAAACGCAAGCTAGAAGCGTCCTACGTTTTATCCGACATGGAGGACGTCAAGGATATTGAGCAGCACGTGGAAGATTCGGAAGGCTTCCTGGATTTTTATCCGAAACTGGCCTGCGAACTCGCCCATTTGCGTTTCTCGGCTGACGGAGTGCCCAAGCGTGAGCACCTGAAGACGGCGCTGGGTAAGATCGGCAAGCGTGGTTTCCTGCGGGTGGCCCGGGACTTGTTCCCATTGAGGAAGGTGGCGATTTAATGGACATCAAAGTTGAAACGACCGTCGAAACCAAGCTGGGGACCTTGGAGTGGAAGAAGTCTCCGGAGACGCACATCGTTTTGCGCAAAACGGGAGCTGACTCCCCATGCGTCACCCAGTGCAAGGACAAGCCTTGCACGACCGTCTGCCCAGCGAAAGTTTACGAATGGGAAGCTGCGCACCAAAAAATCGTGGTTAACTACGAAAACTGCATCGAGTGCGGCGCCTGTCGCATGCTCTGCCCCTTTGACAATATCATTTGCGAGTGGCCGGGCGGCGGAATGGGCATTAAATACAAGTACGGTTGAAACAATGAAAGTCACGATGATGCTGGCAGATTTCGCCCAAGCCGTGAACGGCAAGCTTTACATCATGGGGGGTGGGTGGTCGGTGACCGGGCCGGCGCCGACGCCTTCCGCGCTGGCGATCAAGGTCGAAGTTCCCTGGAACGAGACCAACCGCAAGCACAAAATGATTGTGGCCCTGCTCGACTCTGATTATCGCCCGGTGATGGTGCCGACCGCCGAAGGTCGCGCGCCCCTCGAAATTGCCGGAGACTTCGAGGTCGGACGGCCTCCAGGAATTCCTCCGGGCGTTCCGATCGACGTTCCTATGGCGTTTAACATCGGACCAATCCCCTTTCCGAGTGCCGGGCGCTACATCTGGAAATTAACGATCAATGGGAAAACAGACGATCAATGGCAGGTCGCCTTCTCGGCGCGAGACGCGGCCACTAATCCCACGGCCGGTTAAGACCCCCAAGACCCGGCTCGCCCCGTCGCCTACAGGTTATCTCCATTTAGGCAACGCGCGCACCTTCCTGGTCAATTGGGCACTGGCTCGTCGTCGAGCGTGGAAGATTCTCCTGCGCATCGAGGATCTCGACGGCCCCCGAGTAAAGCCCGAGGCCATCGATGGTGTGCGGCGCACGCTTGAATGGCTCGGCCTCGATTGGGATGAAGGGCCAGTAATCCAGTCTGACGACTTGGCACCCTACCTCGCCGCGATCGAACGGCTCGCGGCCAATGGCCACGTTTTTCCCTGTGCGTTGACCCGCGGTGAAATCGCCGTGGCGGCCTCCGCGCCCCAGGAAAGCGCCCATGAGCTCGTCTATCCGTCCCAGCTGCGTCCGACGGCGTGGGAGAAAAAGTTCTCGAACATCGAGACGAATTGGCGCTTTTTCGTCCCAGAAGGAACAGTAATCTTCGACGACGCGTTCGCCGGGCCGCAGTCGTTTACGCCGACGCGAACGATCGGAGATTTCATCGTCTGGACCAAGCGCGGCATGCCCGCCTACCAACTCGCCGTCGTCGTTGACGATCATCGACAGGGCATCACGGACATAGTTCGCGGAGACGATCTCTTAGAGTCGGCAGCGCGCCAATTGTTACTGTATCGCGGTCTCGGCCTGACTCCGGAGCCGCGCCATTGGCACGTGCCGCTGCTCGTCGGGCCGGACGGCAAGCGTTTGGCCAAGCGTCACGGCGACGCCCGGTTAAACGCGATGCGGGCGGCGGGGAACAGGCCGCAAGAAATAATCGGAGTGCTGGCACGGTGGTGCGGCATACCCGCGGCGGGGCCTATGTCCGCCGCCGAATTCCGCGACGCCTTCGATCCGGCGCGGCTTCCGCGCGATCCGATCGTGTATCAGCCCTCGGAAAACGGTAAAATCAAACTATGACCCCTGAACCCAAAGAAGAAGCCCCCAAAATGGACGCCGGTGACCTCTGGCGCGAAGAGGTCTTCACCGACCGCAAGGTTGGCACCATCCGCCGCTTGAGTCCCGTCAAGGCCGACGGTTCCGCGGATATGGGACGCAAAGCTCTGTACATCGGCGAGGCTTCCCTTTACACACCGGCCGGTACGCTGCCTTTGACATTCGAGATTCCGGCCGATTCCCTCGACAAAGCCGTCGCCGGTTACAGCGAGGCCGTCCAGCTAGCCTTCGCCGACGCGATGGAAGAGCTCCAGGAAATGCGCCGCAAGGCGGCGTCATCCATCGTGATCCCCAAAGGCGGGGCGAACTTCGCCGGCAGCCTGGCTCCCGGCAATATGCCGGGAAAAATCCAGCTTCCCTAGCCGTCTTTTCGCCGCTATTTGACGGCGACGTAGTCGTAAAGGGTGCGCGCGCCGTAGGAAGTGGTGTTGCGGCAGATGAAGCGCCAGCCGCCGCGTTCGAATTGGCCGCGGCGCATCAGCAGTGCCGCAAGATCCGCGTCTTTTTCGAGTTCAGCGGCGAGATCGGATAACGTGCAAAGGGCAAGCGCCTTGCCGTCGCTCACCAAAAACATCACGGAGGCCATTTGCAGTACGCCCGACGTCGCGGTGGGCGATCCGGCCTCGGCGACCGCTTGGCGCTCTTCCAGGCGGATCATGCGCGCCTTGGCCTCGGGGATGTTGGCCTCGATGGCGGCTTGCACCCAGTCGAGTAGCCGTTCGCGGACCGTGGCGATGTCCTCGGCGGCGGCAATCGAAGTGATCCCGCCCTCGCGTCGGATCGCGCTGGCCAATGATGAGACTTCCTTGAGGTAGACGTTTTTCTGGGCGTCCGGAATGTAATACATCACGACGAGATGGACTTTCTTGCCGTCGCTGGCGCCATAGTCGATGCCGGCGGGGGTCCAGCCGACCGCGCAGAGAAGCTCGCCGCCACCGGTCGCGCGCACGTGCGGGCAGGCTATCCCTAAGCCGAGCCCTGTGTTGTGCTGGCGCTCGCGCTGGATCATCTCCTCGGCAAGCTCAGGGCTTCCGGCCAGGTCGGGCACGGCCTCAATCAAGTGCGCGAGGTATTCGAGGGATTTCTCCTTGTCCTCGTCGGGAAGCTCGATCAGGCGACCTTCTTGAAGCGCGTTCAGCAGGCTTTTCATCGATTAATCCGTACCGTACCAAGAAATGAAGCGGGTTTTCATGTAATGCGTCAGCGTCACGTAGCAGACCACTGTCAGCGCCATCCAGCCGAAGAACGACGGCGGTAACGGGGTGAATCCCAGATAGGAGACAGCCGGTGAAAACGGCAGCGCGATTGCGGTCGCCATGACTATCAAGGTGGTCAGGGTCAGCGGCAGGCTTGCCGTGCTTTGGAAGAAGGGGATTTTATTGGTGCGAATCACGTGCACGATTAGGGTCTGCGTGAGCAGGGATTCGACGAACCAGCCCGAATGGAAAAACTTCTCCGCATGGTCCTTGGCCGCCCCTGTGGCCGTGGATGAAGAATACACATTGCATTTGTAGAACCACATCAGCAGGGCGAACGTCGTGTAGTCGAAGATCGAACTCATCGGCCCGATGAAGAGCAAGAACTTCTTGATGCTTTCGATGTTCCATTTGCGCGGCTGGAGCAGATATTCGTCGTCAACGCGGTCGCTCGGAATGCCGAGTTGGGAGAAGTCATAGAGCAAATTGTTGATCAGCACCTGTATCGGCTTCATCGGCAGGAACGGCAATAGGAGGCTGCCGCCGATGACGGAGAACATGTTGCCGAAATTTGAGCTGGCGCCCATCTTAATATACTTAATGATGTTGCCGAACACCTTGCGCCCCTCGATAATGCCGTCCTCGAGCACCAGGAGGCTCTTTTTCAGCAGAATGATGTCGGCGGATTCCTTGGCGACGTCGACGGCGGTGTCGACCGAGATGCCGACGTCGGCGGTCTTCATCGCGGGCGCGTCGTTGATGCCGTCGCCCATGAAGCCGACCACGTGGCCGCCGCGCTGAAGCGCGCGAATGATTTGGTCCTTTTGGGCGGGCGTCAGGCGCGCGAAAACGGTCGTCTTTTGCGCGAGGACGGTCAGTTCAGCGTCGGTCAAGTTGCGCAACTGGTCCCCGGTGACGAGACCATCGATGGGCAGGCCGACGTCGTGACAGATTTTCTTGGTGACCAGGGCGTTGTCGCCAGTCAGGATTTTCGTGGCGACGCCGGACTTGCGCAGGGCCTCCAACGCGGCATTGGCCGACTCCTTGGGCGGATCGAAAAAGGCGACATAACCCAGCAGAACCAAGTCAGTCTCATCGCCGGTCGAGAATATTTCCTTCGTACGCGGGAATTCGCGGTAGGCGACGGCTAGCACGCGAAAACCGTCCGCGCTGAGGCTTTCGTACTCTTCGAGTAAATCTTTTTTAAGCAAATCGATGAGCGGGTGGATTTCGTCGTCTACCTGATATCGACTGCAGGCGCTGAACACCTCTTCGACAGCGCCTTTGCAGATCAGCACGTGGTCGCCTTCATAGTCGATGACCACCGACATGCGCCGGCGGTGGAAGTCGAACGGGATCTCGTCGATTTTTCGCGCGGTCCGCTCGACATCCAAGTCCTTGTGCGAGAGGATCGCCTGGTCGAGCAGATTGCGCAGGCCGGTCTGGTAGTACGAGTTCATGTACGCGTAGCGCAGCACGTCCTCGTTTTCGCGGCTAGTCACGTCAACGTGGCGCTCCAGCACGATCTTATCCTGGGTCAGTGTGCCGGTTTTGTCGGTGCACAGGATATCCATTGCCCCGAAGTTCTGGATCGAGTTGAGGCGCTTGACGATCACTTTCTTCTTTGACATCGCCAGCGCGCCCTTCGACAGGTTCACGGTCACGATCATCGGAAGCATTTCCGGCGTGAGGCCGACCGCGACTGCTAAAGCAAACATCAGCGCCTCGACCCAGTCATGCTTGGTCAGGCCGACAATCAGAAAGACGATGGTCACCATCACGACCATGAAGCGGATCATCAGCCAGGTGAACTGCTCGACGCCACGATCGAAACTGGTCAACACGCGCCGGCCCGCCAATTTTTGGGAGATGGAGCCGAAGTAAGTCCGCACGCCGGTGTTGACGACGACGCCGCGAGCGGTGCCGCTGAGGACATTGCTGCCCTGGAAACAGGTATTAGGCAGGTCGAGTGCGCCTTTGCCGTCGCGCGGGCATGGAGAGGCGTTTTTCTCGATGGGCATCGACTCGCCGGTCAGTGCGGATTGGCTGACGAAAAAATCCTTGGCGAGGACGAGGCGCAAGTCGGCGGGAATGATGGAGCCGGCAGCCAAAACAACTACGTCACCGGGGACGAGTGCGGACAGTGGCACGACGCTTTCCTTGCCGTCGCGCAACACCGTGCAATTCGTCTTGACCATCGCCAAGAGCTTCTCGACGGCCTTATTGGACTGCGCTTCCTGAACGTAAGCCAGGATCACGCTCAAGACGATCATCAGGCTGACGACCACCGCCGATGGGACGTCGGCCATCGCGGCCGAGACCAGCGCGATCACCAATAGCTGGATGACGAGCGGATTTTTTGAGCGTTCGAGAATTTCTCCGAAAACGCTAAGCTTGTGCTTGCCGCCGACTTGATTAGGGCCCCAGTGCTGGCGGCGCTCAATGACGGCTTCGTTCGTGATGCCCCGATCTGATGCCTTGAGGCGCGCAAACACCTCCTCGGGCGCAAGAGTCGCCGTTTCCAAAATATCTTGCTCGCCCTCGGCGGCTTCGCGGGTCGTTCCGGGTTTGTCGTCGGAACTTAGGTATTTAAACCGGTCAAGCAGGGCGGGGGGAGAGGTCGTCATTGAGATTGTCGAGGAAAAACGGCTGAAATCCAAGTCAGTTTAGCACACATCGTCGGAGCGCTCAACCCCACGCTACAGACGCTTAAAAGGAATAGTTGATGTCGGTAAAAACAGAGACTCCATCGCGGCCGATTCCGACGTCGACGGAGCCGACGACTTGGGGACGCGCGACGGCGCGTACCGCGGCGCCGAAGACGGGGCGGGCGTATTTGGCCGCCGCGCTGTTGGGGGTGTCGAACGCCTCGCCAACACCAATGAAAGGGGCTAATTGAATCTCAGTGGTCACGCCGGCGGTGCGGGCTTGGTAGACCTTGAAACGTTGTTCGACGTTGAATGAAGTGACACCGCGATCGACGTAGCGGCCATCGCCATAGGCACGCAGTGAGTATTTGCCACCGAGCGAAGGAAGCAGCCAGAACGGCGGCGTCGGCCCGAGCACCTGTTCGTAGTAAATTTGCGAGGCGAACACCCATCCAGGATGAGATTCCCAGGGATGGAACCAGCGGCCATCGAGTCCGATGCGCTTGTAGTCGTACTGGCTCAAGAATCCGCGAATCGATTCTTCGAAGAACACGTTCGCGTATTTGCCCTTGGTGGTCGTCACCGAGTGGTCGCGCGTGTCGTAATCCAGGTTGAGCCGGGTCTCATTGGCTTGTTGCGCACGATCGGAGAATTGTGCGGGGAACGACGCGTGAAAATTCGGGAGGTTAAGGAGCGGGCCGTCGGTGATGCGTGAGGTCTGGTAGTGTTGCGAGAGATGGAAACGGACGTTGGATCCGAACCAAAGCGGGGCTCCGACCGTCAATTTATAGGTCCACAAGTTCTCTTTGTAATTGGTCTCCGCGGATTTTGCGGAGTCGGGACCTAAGCCGAAAAAATGCTGGCCGGCGTCCGCACCTTGCAGCCCGCGCCCGAACACGGTGTAGTCGGTACCGAGGAAAGAATGGTCCTCGTATTGGACCATGACTTCGTGCTCGTAGTTCGAGCGCGAGGCGCGTGCCACGAAGCTGGCGTCCTCTTGCGGATAGAAGTAGTAGCGGTAGGTCGGCAGCAGCCCGAAATTCTTGTTGTAGGTCAGCGAGGGGGCGTGGATTTGCTCGATGCGGTCGTCGTGGGCGCCTTGGAGTACAAAGATCGGCATAACGCCATAGGTCACCCCGCGGTTGGGGTCAGTGTCAACGATCGGCAGGCGCACGAACATTCCGCGTTTCAACGGGGCGAGCATCCAGCGCAGTATCGACGGCGGACCTTCTTCCTTTGGCATATTTTTTACTTCCGGTGGAAGCACTTGTCGAATGGGTACCGGATCGCCGAGTGGAGTGTCGGCTGTCGCGCCAACGGCGGCCAGTGCGGACCAAGCGCAGAGGATGGTGAAATAAGATATCCGCTTCATTTTAAGGGGAGATTTTAGCTTTTGCTCGACGACGACGGCAATTTTGCCAGGCTCCAGCGCGCTTGTTCAGCGAGCATCTCATCCGCGCCTGCGGCGAATTCCTTCAGAATGGGATGAAATTTCTCCAAATGCGAATTGCCCATCGCCAAGAGCGTGTTGCGGGTCAGGCGTTTGCGCACCGCGCGCGCGATCGGCAATCCTTTTAGCCGCGAGCGCACGCCAGCGGATTTTGGACCGGCAAGCTCTTCCAAAGGCAGCAGCGCGGGGATTTTAGCCGCGGGCAAGGCGCGCGCGGGAGTTTCGAAGCGATTCCACGGGCAAACCTCTTGGCAGATATCGCAACCGTAGATCCAGTTTCCGACGCCTTCGCGGTAGGCCTCTGGAATTGGGCCCTTGACCTCGATCGTGAAGTACGCGATGCATTTTGTGGCGTCTAAAACGCGTTCGCGTGCGAACGCGTCGGTCGGGCACTCGTCAAGGCAGCGTGTGCAGCTTCCGCAATGATCGGGCTCCGCGGAATCGGCGGGGACGTCGACGGTCATCGCCAGTCCCGCCAAAAGAAAATAAGACCCCAGGCGTGGGCCGATCATCATCGTATTTTTGCCCTGCCAACCCAGCCCCGCCGCGCGGGCGTAAGAGCGTTCCAAGAGGGGGCTCATGTCGCTGAAGGCGACGGCGTGAGAGCCGGGAACTTCTGTCTTCAGCCAATCGCGAATCCCGTTCATGCGCGAGCGCAGGATTTCGTGATAATCGGCGCGCGTCGCATAGCGGGCGATGCGACCCTGCCCTTCAACGCCGGAGTCGCGTCTCTCCGGATCGCCGTAAGAAAATCCGCACATCATCACTGTTTTGGCGGCGGGCATCCACGCGCGTATGTCGCGGCGAGACTCGGCATTGCGCGCCAGGTAATCCATCTCGCCGTGCATTCCCGTGGCGATGAATTCATCATACGCGGCGGCGTCCGGTGCGGGGAGGGCCGCGGTGATACCGACGAGATCTGCACCCGCATCGCGGGCGCGCGCCTTGAGTGCGGCGGCGAGTTCAGCGGGGCTTATGCGCGCGCGACCTTCAGGATCTTGAACGTGCGCACGGCGTTTGGCAAGGTGACCTCGACGGTACTTTTCGTCTTCTTGCCGAGCAGCCCTTGTGCCAGCGGCGACTGGACCGAGATCTTGCCCGCCATAGGGTCGGATTCGTCCTCGCCGACGAGAGTGTATTCGACGGTGTCGCCGTCGGAGTCTTCGAGCGTCACCATCGTGCCGATCGCGACGGTGTCCTTGGGAATATCCATCTCGTCAATGATCTTCGCGCTCTGGAGCTTGTCCTGGATCTGCCCGATGCGGCCCATCACTTCGCCCATTTTTTCTTTGGCTGAATGATACTCGGCGTTTTCCTTCAGGTCGCCCTTTTCACGGGCCTCGCCGATATCCAACGAGAGTTGAGATTTCTGCTTCATCAGCGCGGACAAATCGTTCTTCAGTTTTTCATATCCGGCGCGCGTCAAGTACGTATCGGTCATAAAGTGTTCTCCGTCGGGAAACGTTATGTGCGAAGTATACGAAATCCGCCGGCGCGGCGCATCCGATAAAGACGCCGCATTAGGGCCCGCAAGACTGTCTCCAGCGACGTGGTTCGACCGGTGATCGCGCGCAGGCTGGTCGCACGTTTGAGCGGAGGGGCGTTGTTGACATTGATTCCGATCCCGACGGCCAACCAGTCAAGCCGCATCGAATTACCGGAGGCCTCGCAGAGAATTCCGCATACTTTTCGAAATTTCTCGTCGTGACCCCGCGCTAAAACGTCGTTCGGCGGCTTCACCGCGACCTCGACGCCGGAGACCTCGCGCAACGCCGCGGCCACAGCACCCCCGCAGGCGAGCGAAAATTCTGCAAGCCGTGAGGGAGCAAATCGCGGTCGAATCAGCCAGGTGACGTACAATCCCCCATCAGCTGAGTGCCACCGCCGCCCGAGACGCCCTTTCCCGGCGCTTTGTCGTCTTGCCCAAACCAAGGTTCCGTCCGCCGTGCCTTCTTCGGCTAATTTTCGGGCGACGGTTTGCGTGGAGCGGGTGAGGTTCAACGCGATCAGGCGTCGCACGCCGGGCAACCGGAGATTTTTGGGAGCGCGCATCGAGTAAAGAATAGGAAATCGCGGCAAGGGCGGATATGCGGATTTCTCGTCGAGACGTCAAGGGCCAAAGGGGCAAATGCAATGCCCACGCCCGTCGAGCCCAAGTGCCTAGGGAGCCTGGGTCTTTGGCCTCTAGCGCAGATTCCTCGTCGAGAATAACATATTTGTATGACCGAAACTCAAGACGGAAACATCAGCCCGATGGTCACACGCGATTCCGTGGAAGGACTTTGCGCACGTGCCCGGGGGCTGCTTAATCGAGGCCGGCACGTGGAAGCGTTGGATTTGCTCAAGCAGGCGCGATGCACCAATCCCGATGCGCCACTGCCGCATGGACTCATGGCCGTAGCACTCGGGCGTCTGAAAAAGAATAGGGAAGGCCTCGAGCAGGTGCGTCAAGGTCTGGCGAAGTCGCCGGACGACGAATGGCTATATCGCGTGGAAAGCGGATTGCTCGCGGATTTGGGCCGTTTCCGCGAAAGCTTGGCTTCGGCGCAGTGCGCAGTTAGGCTGGCTCCGACCGACCGTGAGGCGTTGCGCACCCTCGGCGAGGCCGAATGCGAAGCCGGCCACCTGGTCGAGGCAGGCAAGACGGCCCAGCAGCTCCTCAAGCTTGACCCCGAGTGGGAATCCAGCCATCATTTGCTCGGGCTCGTCGCGTTACGTCAAAAACAATTCTCCGTTGCCGAAGAGCATTTCCGCAAAACGCTGTCCTTGAATCACGCGAGTCCCGAAAATCATAACAATCTGGCCTTGGCGCTTCAGGGCCAGGGGAGAAAGAAAGAGGCGTTGGAGCATTTTAACGAAGCCGTTCGCTTGGATCCTCCCGACGGTGTTTTGCAGTCGAACCTCAGCTTTTCCGTCGGTCAATTCATCTCCGGGGGCCCGCTGGCGCTGGCGGGAGGATTCGTCGTCTGTTTCTTCATCCTGCAATGGGGTTACCGGTCGTCCCGGCTAGTGCACCATGACCTTTGGAAGACGATCACGGCGGTGATTTTCGCGGCCTACTGCGCGTTCGTCGTCGCGCTGATGCGTCGGAGAAGTTCTCTGCTCGACTCGACGCTGATCACCCATTACCGCATCGATCGGATGAAGGCGACGAAGGCAATCCTGCGAAAAGCGGTTGGCCCCGTGGCCGTTGGCGTCGGGGTATTCTCTTTCCTCTGGTCCTATTTGCTCACGGAGAGCCGGGGGAATTATTACGTCAATGAGATCGGCTGGGGCATTTTGTTCGTTGGCGTGCTTTATATCTTGGTGCGCACCGCCACCATCCGTCGCAATCCCTAAGCCTTCTTTAGCGCACGCGGTTGTCTGGGACGAACCAGACCAGCGCTACGAAGACGAACAGCGCGTAGGAAATCAAAGGGACGAATGCCGCAGCCGCGATGCCGGCGGCGTAACACGCAATGGAGAGCCTGCCCTTCCAGTCTCGGCCGAGCGCGCGCGCCAGCTCTGAGTCCGGCCCATGGTCACGCACGATCACTCCCTGTAGGATGAAATAGGACACCGCGGCCATCAATAAGACGGCGCCGTAGAGCGCCGTCGGCCAACCGGCTTGGTGGTTGACGCCTATCCACGACGTCACGAAAGGGACTAGAGACAGCCAAAACAGTAGGTGCAAATTTGCCCACATGATCCCGCCGTGCACCCGGCGTGCCGCGCCGATCAAGTGGTGGTGATTGTTCCAGTAAATTGCCAGGTAGACGAAGCTAAGCACGTAGCTCAAGAATACGGGAAGTAGGGGGCGCAGGTCGGCCAGGCCGGTGCCGTGCGGAGCTTTCAGCTCCAAAACCATGATCGTGATAATGATCGCGATCACGCCGTCGCTGAAGGCCTCGAGTCTTTGGGTTTCTTTATTCAACGTTTCTTCGCGAAACGGTTGATGACGGAGGACACGGTGCGCCGCCGCCGCTTCTTGCCCGACGTCTCTACCTGTTTTTTGCGCAGCGCGAGAAGGTGAGCGCGGAATTCGGAGGCGTCTTTCTCGGCGGCCCGTGAGAAATGGGCGCCGAATTTATAGCGGACGATCGTTCCGGTCTTGTCGCGCAAGTCCAACAAGGCGCCTGACACGCTCATCACCAGCGCGAGCTCGCCGTTGAGAGAATTGTGCAGGACGTCGAAAAGGCGGATACGGTCGAGGTCGAGTTCCATGAGAGTCTATTGTACCAATCTCGCGGCAAGAACCTATAATGGGGCATGCCAATTTTTCCCATCGTTATTCTGGCCGTGATCCAGGGCCTGGCCGAATTGCTGCCGGTATCAAGCTCCGCGCACGTCGTTGTCGCGGAAATATTGATGGGCCTCGACCCGTCCTCGCCCGCAATGACCTTTCTGTTGGTTATGCTGCACATGGGCACCAGCCTCGCGGTGATTCTCTACTTCTGGCCCCGATGGAGGCAGCGCCTATTAGCCGCCGATCAAGTTGCCCGCATGGCGGTGCTGCGCGCGCTCATCATCGCGACCGGTGTCACGGGAGTCGTGGGGCTGGCACTTAAGCATTTGATCGAGACGGTGTTCATGCACGGCCACGAAAAAAAGGAAATCGAAATGCTGTTCTCGAACCTTCCGTTGATGTCCGCCGCATTGGCCTGCGTCGGCGTTCTGATCATCTGGGCGGGCCGCAGGCCTGAGGGCGGGCGCATGCTCGATTCGTCTGCAGCCACGCGCATCGGCTTAATCCAGGGCCTGTGCCTTCCGTTCCGTGGATTCTCGCGCAGCGGAGCCACGATTTCCGCAGCGCTGCTCTGCGGCATACCGCGCGAGGTCGCCGAGGATTTCAGTTTCGCGTTGTCCATTATTTTGACTCCGCCGGTGATCGCCCGCGAGGTGCATCGTTTGCTCAAATCCGTCGACGCGTCTGCTGTCACCACCGCGCTGTTTCTGCCAGGGTTGCTGGGGATGGTGTTCAGCTTTTGCGCCGGCCTTGTGGCTTTGAAGTGGCTGTCGCAATGGCTGGAGAAAGGACGTTGGAGCTATTTTGGTTGGTATTGCCTTGCTGTTTCGGTATTCGTCTTCGGACTTTCTCGCTATCATCCCTGAGCGGATTATTTGAGGTAAGCATGACTTTTTTTGAAATCGCTTGCAGCGTCGCCGTTTTCGGTCTTATTGCCTATTTCTTTTTCATGCTTTTCACCGATGGAATCAGTCCGAAAAATTCGTCCACTACTTTCGACGACGACGTGGTGGTCCCAAGAAGAATCGCCGGGCGCGGGTTTGCCCGCTGGCTCGACATTATTCAGCGTAAGCGCAATCGTTAATTAGCCGGCGTCGAGAAGATCGGCCAAGAATGCGGCGTGGTCCCATGCGGTAATATCAATCGACAGGCCCAGGCGCACGACGACGAGGTCGCGCGACGGGATCACGGTTAGGCATTGTCCTTCGTGGCCCAACGCGTGATAGGCATCGGTGGGGATTTTTTTGGCGGCGTCGGTCTCGCCGCCGAGTTCACGTGACAGCTTCAACCACCAATGCGCGCCGTAACGTCCGTCAGTAGACTGAGGCGTGGGCGTTGTCATCGCTTTCACCCAAGCGCTGGGAACAATTTGGCCTTCGCCCCACTGTCCTTCTTGAAGCATCAATAATCCAAAACGGGCCCAGTCGCGCGCGGTGGCAAATAAAAATGAGGAGCCGATAAAGGTGCCCGACGCGTCGGTCTCGAACACCGCAGAGCGCATGCCCAGGGGGTCGAACAAAGCTCGGCGAGGCCAGAAAGCATACGCGACCTCGCCGAGCGCCCGACGTGCGATCAGGGAAAGGATGTTCGTCGTCCCGCTCGCGTATTGCCAGTGCTCACCCGGGGAATGGTCAAGGGGATGGGAGGCCGCAAAACCCCCCGCGTCCGGACAATCGAAAAGCATGCGCGTGACGTCGGAGAGAGGGTCCGAATAAACTTCCGAAAAACGCAATCCGGAACGCATGCGCAGTAGGTCCTCGAGAGAGATATACGCGCGCTTATCGCCCGGGGAGGCCCATTCCCTGAGGAGACGCGTTTCTTCCCGTCGCAGCAGGCCGTCCTCGATCAACATTCCGATCAGTGCGCCCATCACGCCCTTGCTCACCGACCAACCATTAAGTGGCGTCGTCGCGGTAATCCCAGGAGCATACCCTTCGGCGATCAGTCGCCCCGCGTGGACGACCGCGATAGCGCGGGTGCGACGTAGGCGGCAAGGGTCGGGCTCGCTGAAAGCCACGTCTACCACGCGTTGAATGGCCGGCGAAGGGGGCAGCACAGGACCTTCGCCGAAGGGCCATGGTCGTGCTAAGTCCAGGGCAGGCAGCGTCGGCGGAGGGGGAGCGTTCGTGCGAACAGCGCCGAGGCTGGCGCCGAATCCTTCGCGATAAACCGCGGTGCGGGAGCAAAGGCCGAAAAAAGACGTCGTCACCGATGGGACACTCCGGTCGACGCGTGCGGGAAACAAGCGCATCAGCCAATAGACCTCGGCGGAGACTTCCGGCGCGCGATCGGAGTCGATGTCTAGTTTGGACACGAACAACGCCGAACACAGCGCCTTGGCCTTGTAGGCGGCGCCGATCCTAGCGATGCGCAGGAAGTAGCGCGCGCCCCATAAGACAATGATAAAAGCAGCGACGCCTATCAGCAGCATTGGCATGCGGACAGAATATCATTCCGCTTCGGCGACGGCGGCGCCTAAGGCGGTTTTTTTGCGTCAACCGGCGGCGCGCTGGGCTTATAGCTTTTTAATTATGTGTCTATAAATGTAGACATAGGTGAAGGCGATCACGCGACTGTCGTGAGAAAGGTACAATCACCATTATGAAGCGTTTTTCCGGAGCGTTTGCGTTCCCTCGCGCCGAAGCCCGCTCGGTGTTGGTACTGGCGATGCCGATCGCGTTCACTCAAATTGGCATGGTCCTGTATGGAACCGTGGATTTGATGTTCGTCGGGCGGATCGGGCCGGTTGCAGTCGCATCCGTCGGGCTGGGCAGCATGGCGTTCTTCACCCTATTCGTGGTCGGCATGGGGATTGTGATGGGAATTGACAGTCATTCATCAAAAGCGTTCGGAGCGGGGCGACCCGATCTGTGCGGTCAGCTCCTGGTCCATACGCTGGCGATCGCTTTGGCGGTCGCCGTTCCCCTCATCGCCGTGGCCAGCGCGGCGCGGGCCATTTTCTCTTGGATCGGCGTCGATCCTCGGGCCGCCGCCGGTGCCGTCGATTACCTGAATATCCTGCGCTGGGCGATGTTTCCGGGACTGTGTTTCGTCGCGTGTCGCCAATTTTTGCAATCGATGAGCGTGACGGCGCCGCTCGTCGTCGCGATCGTTTTGGGCAACGTCGTCAACGCAATCCTCGATGCCGCACTGGTCCTGGGCTATTTTGGCGCACCAGCGATGGGAGTGCGCGGGTCGGCGATCGCGACGTTATTCGCAGATTTCGTGATGTTCGCCGTCGTCGCGCACGCGTCGTGGTCGCGCTTGCGGGATATTCATTTCAAGTTTTACGGCTGGCACCGGCGGCTGTTTATCGACGTGCTGTCTCGCGGCATACCTGGCGGGATGCAGATGATGACCGAAGTCGCTTTGTTCGCACTCGTCACAGCGCTAATCGGCCGGTTGGGCGCGCAAACGCTGGCCGCGCACCAGTTGACGCTCAATTTGTCGAGCATGACCTTCATGGTCGCGATGGGCCTCAGCCACGCGACGGCCGCGCGCGTCGGCCAGGCGCTAGGGCGCGGCGATCCATGCGCCGCGGAAGCCTCAGGACGGGCTGCGGCTCAAATGGTGGTGATGTTCATGTCGTTGACGGGACTTTTATTTGCCAATTTCCCCGCCTTCTTCATCGGCCTGTTTGGCGTTGGCGGCGACATGATTAGGCTTGCGACGCCGCTTCTCTACTGCAGCGCCGCGTTCCAGATCTTCGACGGCTCCCAGGCGGTGCTTACTGGGGCCCTTCGCGGGTTGGGGGAGACCCGTCGTCCGTTGATTTTCAACTTGATCGGTCACTGGCTGGTCGGTTTGCCGTTGGGCGCGTGGCTTTGTTTCAGGCTCGGATGGGGGGCCGTCGGACTTTGGATCGGCCTTGTTGCGGGACTTATGATCGTCGCAGTTTTACTTGGGCTCGAATGGGCGCGCCGCGCGCGAGCCGTCGCTGGCGGACTTTGACTTCCGACGCGATAATTCCTTCATCGTCGCGAACAACAAATCGTAATCCTCGTCGTCGAGGGAGATCCGATACAGCATTTGGCGTATTCGCTGCAACCGTGACGGCGTAAAACGTGGCGCGCCCGCCAGCGCGGGCTCTAGGAAGTTCCAAAGGTGGAGAATCCGATCGAGCGCCGCGCGCGGACGAGCCTTTTTGGGATCGGGTTTAGGGGTTCCGGCGGGCGCGGTCAGGGCGAAAAGAGCGACGGCCACGGCCTGGCCCAGGTTCAGGCTGACGCCGTCGTGGCAGGGGATGCGGCCCAGGCGCGGACAAAATGACAATTCTTCTCGGGTCAGGCCTTGAGACTCGCGGCCGAAGACGAGGGCGGTGGTGGTCAACGAACTAAGGTCGGACGGAGCGTCGGGGAGGGTGAACTCCATTTGCCTCAAGACGCTCGGGCGCCGGCTGAACGCGATCGCGTCGGTGCAGCCGACCAGGGCATCGGTGAGCGTGGGCACGAAGCGTGCGCCTCCCAAAATTTCCGGCGCGGCCGTTCCGGTCTGGAACGATTCCGGCGGCGCGGCTTTCCACGCGCTGCCGGCGACGACCAGATCCTTCGCGCCAAACGCCTTCATCGCGCGCGCGACGAAGCCGACGTTGCGGGGATTTTCGGGACCGACCAGGATGATTCGGGGGATCAAGAGATATCTCTGTAAAATTGTATTCTATCCGCATGGCTAAGAAAATCACCCTGGCCAAGGCCGTTCCCGCCCTCAAGAAGAAAAGAG
The DNA here is from genome assembly GCA_031423795.1 of Elusimicrobiota bacterium. Lineage (GTDB taxonomy): Bacteria > Elusimicrobiota > Elusimicrobia > UBA1565 > UBA9628 > GWA2-66-18. The sequence goes on from JANPGH010000023.1 coordinate 21,804, forward strand.
CGACGGCGAAGCTCCAAGTCGCGGCACCGAAGGCCGACACGCTCACAATCGACTATCCCCGCGACGGCGAACCGGTCTGCGCCGGGCACTACGCAATCCGTCTTACCGCTGCCGAAGCGGACTTAGTTCAAATCCGCATCGACGGCGGAGATTGGCAGAATTGCCGCCAGGCCGTCGGCCACTATTGGTTCGATTGGGCTCCGCGTGGCGGTGACGCGCATATTGAGTCGCGGTCACGACGCGGCAACGGGCGATGGACGTCCGGGCCGAGCCTGGCTTGCGTGATCGTTGGCGTCGAAGCGGGTGCATGACCCAGGTCTCGGAAATTTTCCCCGAGAATGAATAATCCCACGGAACAGCCCCAACAACGTCAGCGGCGCCGTCGTATTGTCGGCGCCGGATTTTCATCCCGCCAACGACGGCGGGCTGAAAACCTGTAAC
>JANPGH010000024.1:0-20535 GCA_031423795.1 Elusimicrobiota bacterium
GGGCATTGCCCCCTACTTTGGCCGCCTGGCGCGATACGGGTGAGTTGGCGCTTGCTTCCTGGACATTGGGAGTGGCGCATCCGACCAGTTATCCGCTGTATGTCTTGATCGGACGTTGCGTGGCGGCGATCCCCCTGGGCAATTTGGCGTATCGCCTCAACCTTCTCTCGGCCGCCGCAGGGGCTGCCGCCGTGACCTTATTGTTTGCCTTCGTTCGGCGTCGACGCGGTCTTTTACCGGCCCTCTTTGCCGCGGTATTGCTGGCGTTCAACAGCGCGTTCTGGACGGTCGCGCAAGTTTCCGAGATGTATTCACTTTGGGTCTTGGCCGCGGTGGCGATGTACGTGTTGGCGGTGAAAGTCTCAGAAGATCCGTCGGAACGACTTTGGGCCGCTTTTTGTTTTACGTTCGCAGTTGCGCTTTCAAATCGCCTAGACCTGCTGCTGTGGGCCCCGGGACTGGTGTGGTTGGCGCTATCAAATCGTTCGTTCCAAGAATCCGAATTTGGTTTGTGGGCGATAGTTGCTTTCGCAGTATTCCCGGCCGTGGCCGTGTTGACGGGATCGAACTTTCCTTTCGCCATTCTTATCTTGTTCACAACGCTCTGGCGCGCACGCGGCGTCGGTCAGTCACGCCGTTTGACGACGGCCTTGGTGGCGGGCCTTGCGGGAATATCCGTTTACTTATTTTTGCCCATCCGATCGGCGACTGCTCCGCTTCTCGATTGGAACCATCCGGCGGCTCTTTACAATTTCCTGGATTCGATCCTACGCACCCGGTACGGTGGCACGCTCGATTTGATCTCGAAGTCTTACGCGCTTGGAGCTAATTTTGACGCCAATCTTGCATTGTGGTCGCAACATCTGTGGGGGGTGTTCGGTCCGGCGGGGCTGATCGCCGGGGCTCTCGGTTGTGCAGTTGGATTTCGTACGGACCGTCGCCGTTGGTTGGGACTTGCCGCGTGCTGGTGGTGGAGTGGCCCGGTTTTCTTATTTCTGGGGAATATGCCTCCGAACAGCCATGCTGCGGCCATCGTCGAGCCCCATTATTTGTTATCCGACGTCGTCATGTTATTTTGGGCGGCCGAGGGCGCAGTTGCGTTCGTATCTTTTGGCCGTTGGGTGCCCGCGGCTTTTGCTATCGCCGCGTTGATCTGGCCGATGTGGAGGAATATTCCTCATCAGCAATACCGACGCGATCAATTTTACACTGTGGATTTCGCGGCGAACGCGTTTCACGCAGCGCCCTCGGGAGCCGTTGTGGTCGCAAAAAAAGACGTGCAGTTGTTCGCGCTTTGGCATCATCAGCACGTTTTAGGCCATCGTCCGGATCTGAGGATCGTTGCCCAGGGATTGGCAGGTTCGTCTTGGTATCGCGCTGGCTGGCGACGCCAAGATCCCACTCTGCCGGTGGGATCTTTGACCGCGCCGGACGGATGGAGCGCTTTAGCGGCCAGTGCGCGCCCCATTCTAGCCACCCAGGATGCAGAGCTTCCCGGGCGCATAGCTGCGGCCGCGCGTTCGCACGGGCTCTTGTTGTCCGTTTCCCCTGCTGCGGCCGGCGATTCTGGTAATGAATGGGAATTCATTTCGAGGCGCGGTCCCTACCACCACGGCGAGACCACCGATTTCTTCACATCAGACCTAATCGAAGAATTCGCGATGGCCTCTTATCGGCATGGGATCGAACTGCAGAAATCGGGAGATATTGTCGCGGCACAGCGGCGATTCGACGACGCTTGGCGCATGGATTGGAATTTTCCGGAAATCCCCCTTTTTAAAGGCTATATGGCCGCGGTCGCGGGTCGCTGGGCCGACGCGGTGGATTTTGGAGTAGTCGCCGACGCGCTTTTCGACCGCAAGCTGGCCCTTGCCGCTGAATTCCGGGCCCTGCCCGACCTCTTATCCACGATTTGTCGTCAAGCCGCCGAATCCTCAACGCAGCGCGGCGTGGCGCTCGATAAATTAGGCCACCACGACGAAGCAGTCGGCGCACACAGACGTGCACTGGCGCTTTATCCCCTGGCACAGACACATTATGACTTGGCGATTCTGTATTGGAACCGGGACTGGGCCGTGGTCGACAGCGAATTATCCGAAGCGCTGCGCCTGGATCCGGCCCACGTCGATGCAAGGCGCGCCTACCTCGGCAGGCGGCCGATCAATGACAAGAAGCCCCTCAGGATGCGATAGGTCAGGCCCCAAATAACGAGGTCATTCATCTGGTAGCAGCTGACGAGCCGGCGCTCTCCGCCAGCGTCGACTGTGGCGCGGCCTTCGTGGTCAGATAAGCGCGAAAGTTCGATCCATTCGATGCCGGCGACTTCGTCGCTAAGCGTGGTGGTCGGACGCTCGAGAAGACCGAATACGAACGGGCGTATCAAGATCTCTGGTAGTCGCGCGACAGCGGGTTTCTGGTCTTCTAGGCGGCCGAGCAACGATGTAGAGTCCAACCGAATGCCGACTTCTTCCATCGTCTCGCGCACAGCCGTCATGTGTAGATCGCGATCAGAAGGTTCGCGGCGCCCGCCGGGAAGGGCCATGTGACCGGACCAAGGGTCATCGGGACGCTCGGCCCGGCGGATGAGAAGGGCATCAAGGCCGCTCAATCCGGGAATCAGGATCAAGGCGACGGCAGATTGGTTAAGGCCGACGGGTTCGGGGACGCAGTCACGGTCGGCCAGGCTTTTACGGATGAGGTCGAAGGACTTCAACGGCTGGGGAACTGGTTGTAGCGGAACTGGAAAAGGCCCAACAGGTCGTAGCCGCCCTGGTACTTAAGGACTGCCAAGTCGAAGTTAAGACGCAGCAGCCGTCCGAGCTTGAAGTTGATCAGTATCGGATTGTTCGCCGCACCGTTGAACTTCATGATTTCGAAGCCGACCGGATAATCGGGCTTGAGCATGTAAAACACGCTGCCGAAGGGGACCGAGCGTGAGGACACGATGGTGCCCAGCGGCTGCTTGGCGTAAAAGCGCAGAGCTTCGGGGGAAAGAAATTCGGACATGTTGGCGACCAAGTCGCCGATGTTGCCTTGCATTATTCCCACGCTGGTGCGCACACCGCGGAAGTTTTTAGAGGCGACAACATAGGCGTCGGTCAGAATTTTTGTGCTTTTCGTGTCGATTTTGACGGAGACCGCGGGGGTATTGATCGTGGGCTGAGGAGAATCGCGGAACAAAAGGGTCGCTTGGCCGCCGACGGCGAGCGCGGGTCGCCAGCCGACGTCGGACTGAAGCTGCATTTTCCCGTCGGCGGTCAGCGTCCAGAGGCCTAAGCGGTCGATGTAATTTGTCTTGCGCGGCGAGTCGCCGTAATTGTTCTTGCCGTAAATGCGGCCGATCATGTAGGCCGCGTTGAAATCGAGACCCAATCCCGGGGTGTTGAAGCGGCCGGCGCCGCGGTAAGCGGTGGGGGTCATGATCAAGCCGGACACCGCCGACGGAGGCGTCACCAGTCGCGGTTTCGCAGCGGACGAGACTTTGACGTCTACGTCGAAGATGACACGGATCTGGTCCGTCGATACCGAGATAGTCGCGAACTGGGGCGGAACGGGGGTGTTGGGGATCGCATAAACGGCCGCGGTGATGCGATCGAATACGCCGAGCGATTTTAGGGCTTGGGTCTCGTAGAGTAGGTCGGTCGCGGTGTAGAGCTGGCCGCGTTGACCGCGCAGTTTGTCGCGCCACGCGTAATCGCTGACGACTTTGCCCTGCGAGAAAAACAGCGTTTCGGCTAGGATCCAGGGGCCGCCGTCAGGCGGCAACGGATTTCCGAATTGCGCGACGGGTATCGGGGTGCTGAGGACTGGGGCGGTCAAATACGGGTTGAACGGCTCGGTGGTTTGGGCGTATACCGACGCGCCGCTAAAGGCGGCGACTAATGCGGCAACGCACGTCGCGATCCTTAAGCCCAACCCCACCTCCCAAGTATGAACCGGGCGACGAGCCCGGCCACGACACCCGCGCCTAGGTCATCGGCGACCACGCCGATGCCGCCGGGCAAGCGCTCTAGCCAACGATATGGCGGCAACTTCACCACGTCAAAAACGCGAAAGAGAACGAACGCCAGCGCCGCCGACTTCGCCTCGCGCGGTAAACCCGCCGCGGCGATCCAAACACCGACGACCTCATCCAAAACGATACGTGGGCTGTCGTGGGTCCCCATCGCCCGGTCGGCCCGCCCACACACCCAACAGGCGGCCGCTGATGTGAGGAGTACAACCGCCCCATATGAAACCGACGCGGTCGGAAGAAGAAACCAGAGGAGAATACCTTCGGCAGTCCCCATCAATCCGGAGCCGGTCCACTTTCTTCCCCCTTTTGTCGGGAGGGCAATATAGCTTATCCCGAAGCCGGTCGCCAATAAGACGCAGAAGCGGTCAATAATGACTTAGCTCCAGGAGTTTTCGAGCATTTGACGGTATTGACGGAAATAGGCCCACATGCTTGACAGGGCGACGCCGGCACAGAGAATGGTCAAAGGAGCGGCAAGGGTGGACAGTTCCCGAGGCGCCCAGGAATGGTCGCGCAGAACCACGATTCCCAGGATCAAGATGACGGAAACAGTCTGTACGACTGTTTTAATTTTGCCCCCGCGTTCGGCCGCGATGGACTTGCCTTGCGCCGCGGCCAAAACCCGAATTCCGCCGATTAAGAGCTCGCGCATCAAGATCAAAAACACCGCCCAGATTGGAACCGAGAGTTCCCGATGATGAATCAGCGCCAGAAGAGTTCCCAGCACAAGAATTTTGTCGGCGATGGGATCGGCGATCTTTCCAAAAGGGCTGATGAGGTTCATTCGTCGGGCATACCAACCGTCAAGCCAGTCGGTGAGCATCGCAGCACCAAACATCAAAAGTGCTGCGAGATGCCAAGACGCGCCGTCGACCATTAATGCGGAAAACACTCCGGCGGCCAGGACGACGCGCAGCATCGTCAACTGGTTGGCGAGATTCATTCTTACTGAACGTCGAGACGATATTCTCCATGGGGGCTCGCTTGGGAGAGGGCCAGGGGAGAACCGTTCATCGTCATCTGTAAGGATGTCGGAGAAGTGGTGTACAAAGAAACCCCACGCACCGGCTTCCAGTCCATCGTCGCGCCGCGAGGAATACGACCTTCGAAAACGACGACATCGTCGACCAACACTCGCACCCAGGCATCTTCGATGGCGTGAAGAGTAATTTTCGTCTCGACAGAGCGCGGAAGCGGACGCAGCGCTCGCGGAGTGTTTTCGGGATCGTGGGTCGGCGCAGGCGGTCGCCGGTCGTTGAGCATCCAGACGGCCAATCCGATGAACAAAGCCAGCGCGAAGAGGATAGCGCCGGTGGCAGAGGCCGGCTCAGTGGGTTCTGCCGCGGCCCGTGGGGACGGAGCATGGTGGGCGGCATGATCGGCCGCCCGCGCGGTACGAGTCGCAGCCGGGCTATGAGTGGGCTGACTGGCCACGACCGCGACGGATGGCGACGTTGTGGCTACGGGCGCCGGGTCGGCAACGGGTGTGACGATCTTCGACCACATTTGCTCGAAGGGAAGCTCGAGATGCTCGCAATAAGCCTTCAAAAAACCGCGCATATAAACGAAGGCTGGAAATTCGTCGAGCCGATCATTTTCAAGCGCCTCTAAATAGCGTTTAGGGATTCTGCTTTGTTGGGCGACGGCTTCAAGTGAGTGGCCACGCCGAAGGCGCTCTTCTCGGAGGATGGAGCCAACGTCGGCATGAATTTCAGCGGGCCTCTTTATCGGGATGCGCCGCAAGGGGTCGGGTTCGTTATCAATCATGATCATGGTGTTTCAGGTGAGGTGAAGACGTCAGATCCCGGCGGCGGCGAGAAGCGCAGCAGCTCGTCGCGAATTTCCGGGTTGAGGCGAATCGCGGAGAAAGTAGAACGAATTGTGGCGCGGCCAACGCGCAACGCGGCTTCGGTTGGAAAAAAATCTCGATCAGATGCCTTCAAGGTTAACGTGAAATCCGCAGCGTCCTTCGAAGCTTCGCCGGCCTTCGGGGTCAGCGTGATTACGAAATTACGGTGTCCATCAGGTCCGGGAGCCGAGACGGTCGAAAGTTCGGCGCGGTAGCGCTTCATCAAATCGGCCGATTGACCGAACTCTAAGAGACCTTTGGCCAAAGGCTCTTTTCGCCGCCAAGTTTCAAGGCGCGTTTGAATGACTTGGTTCGTGGAACGGCGATGGACCCAGATAAAGACGCCATCTGAGACGATGGTTTGCGCCTCGGGAATGCGGTGAACGAGGCGCATCCGGTTAGGTTTACGAAAGAGAATGTTCCCCTCCACCTGCTGAACCGAGTCGGTTCCTTCGAGTCGCACAAATTGTTTGAAGTCCGCTGATAACGCCTGAAGTCGGGAATCAACTTCAGAGAAACGTGCCGCCACGATGTCCAGAGTCAAGGCGGCCGGGGACGCCGCATATTCGGTAAGCCCGGATCCCGTCGCGGCTTTGGTGGTTCGCGTTTTGTCCGCGGCCACCGTAATTGACGGCAAAAGGAAAATGGTGAAAGCCAGGATCGTTTTCATCAGTCTTTCCGATCGATGGGAACCTGAGGAAAATGGGAACGCAGGTATCCCTCAATCATGTCAAAGTTGATTTCCCAACGGTTGGAGCCCTCGGGTTTATGGATCATCTCCTTTACTTCGAGAAGGGACAGGAGGTTTGTCGCTCGGGCGGACGAACCGAACTGGGATTTCAACAGATCCTGCGAGATACGCCGCCGCTCGATGACGAGCTTGAGTGCCTGGGAAAATTCGAGCGGTTCCACGCCGAACTGCGCCAAGTCCGCGGCCGCAGAACCCTTCGCCACCATCGTTTCAAGCATCGGATAATCGGGTTTGCCCTGAGTCTTAAGATACGTCACGACTTTGCGTATCTCGTCTTCAGACACATAGGCGCCCTGACAACGTTCTGGTTTCTGCGCGCCGCTCGAAAGATAAAGCAGGTCGCCTCGACCTTGCAGGCTTTCCGCACCGGAGGTATCTAAAATGACTTTTGAGTCGACTTTTGAGATGACTTGCAACGCGATTCGGCTGGGAAGGTTGGCCTTGATGACTCCGGTGATAACATCGACCGACGGACGTTGGGTGGCGAGAACCAAGTGGATGCCGACGGCGCGCGCCATCTGAGTCAGGCGTTGAATCGTATCCTCTACGATGTCGCCGGCGATCAGCATCAGATCGGCCAGCTCATCGATGACTACCACGACGTGGAAATCTCGCGGCAGCCCCTTCTTGTCAGCTTCCGCGTTGTAGCCGTCGAGATTGCGAACGCCGTGAAGCTGGAGCTTCTCATAGCGCTTTTCCATCAGGCTGACGAGGGCCTTGAGGGCCTTGGCCGCTTCCTTTGAATTCGTGATGACCGATACGCGCGCGGGATCGACCATCGGGTCGAACAGGTGTGGAATCCCCTCGTAAAAGGTCAGTTCCGTGCGCTTTGGATCAATCAACACGAACTTCACCTCGTCGGGACGCGCGCGAAACAAAATAGAGAGTACCAGGGAATGGATCAGGACAGACTTACCGGAGCCCGTGGCGCCCGCGATAAGAACGTGCGGCATTTTGGCGACATCGGCTGCGACCGGCTCGCCGCTGGCAGAAAGCCCCAAAGCAAACGAGAGCAACGGAGCGGATTGCGGGAGAGCGTCAGATTGAAGAATTTCCCGAAGTACCACGGCCGCCTGACGGGCATTGGGGATTTCAATGCCGACCGCGGCCTTGCCCGGAATAGGGGCGATGATACGAATGCCGCGAGCGCGCATGGCGAGAGCGATGTCATTTTCGAGTGCTACGATCGAACTGACCTTCACGCCCGGCGCCGGAGAAATTTCGTAGCGTGTGATCACGGGTCCGGGCGAATAGCCCGAAACGTGGGCTTCGATCTGAAAACTTTTGAGAGTCCGTTCCAAATCGGCGATCGCCGATGCGATTTCGGCCTCGGTCGGTTTGCCGCGATGTTTCTGGTCGGGCGGGAGGCTTAACAGATCCATTGGGGGCAATTGATAGCCTTTGTAAGCGGGCGTCGGCGGGGTCTGAGGTCGCGCGGTGGTGGGCTCCGAGGGTCGAGCTTTAGAAGACTTTTCCTCGATCACCGGCTTAACGACGCGGGTGTCGACCGCGACTGGCTTTGGAATGGTTTCATTTTTTACGAGAGGGGCGCTGGTGCGTACGGGCGACTTGGCGACTTCGTCCTGAGGCGTGGCCTTGGCGTGCTTTTCGCGAAGCTCAGCGCGCGCCTTCGACCATTGCGCGTAGTCATCCGCCAACAAGGCTCCGGCCGCCGCCGCGATCTTCGCCCATCGAATTTCGAAAACGACCTGCAGAGCGAACAAGCAGACCATTAGCGCCATTAAAAACGCTCCGACGCCGCCCATGCTCGAGGTCAAAATCGCGGTGATCGCCGCGCCCCAGGAGCCGCCGACGGCGATCGCGTCGACGCCGCTCCAAAATCCGATTTTGGCGAATAAGACTGATCCCGCGAGAACACCGCACGCCGAGGCGATGGTCGTCACCATCCAGCCCGTCGTTTTTCCTCGGACCACGTGTTGAAGCAGGCCGTTGAACATGAATATCGGGATCAGATACGCGGCGCTTCCGCATCGGTGGAACAATATTTCCGACAAAACTTGTCCGATCCTCCCGGCATGCGCCGGGAATGCCAGGGCCCAACCGAGATAGACGGAGCCCAAGAAAAAAGCCACCCAGCGAATTGCCGAGGGCAATATGTCCTTGCGGGACTTGCCGTTTTTTGTCTGTTTGGCGGCGGCTTTATATCGCTGAATGGGCAAAAGTTCTCCGAAAATGTCCCTGCGCGGTGAAGTGCGCATTATAGCGGTTTTTTAGGGTGCGTGGTCAGCGCGAAATGCTGATCAAGTCTTGGCCGGCCTTTATGGGTTTGCCGTTTTCAACCAGGTATTTAACGATAGTGCACGGGAATTCAGCCTTGATCTCGTTAAAAACCTTCATGGCCTCGATCATGCAGATGACTTGGCCCGGCTTGACCGACTCGCCTTCCTTGCAGAAGGGCGGGCTTGACGGCGAAGGAGCGCGATAAAAAATTCCCATCATCGGGGACTTGACGCTGGGACCCGCGTGTGCTGGTGGCGCCGTCGCGGCGCGAGCGCTTGTGGGCGCGCTCGCCGCGACGGCATTTCCCCCGACGGCGATCGGTACGGGGACCGCCACCGCGACGGTAGCCGGCTTACGCCGAACCAATTTGATTTGAGAACCCTTTTCCGCAATCTCGACGGAGTCGAGATTGTTTTGATTCATGAAGTCGTAGACCGATTTCAGTGCCTCGAGTGGATCCGAGGATGAAATTTTCGGTGCCCGCGTCTTCTTAGGCATTCTCCGAAATCCCTTAGATTAGCGGCGACCGCCGCGTCCCCCCGCGTGTTCACGCGGCGGTCCGTCGCGACGAGGGCCAGGAGAATCATTTTCGGAGCCTGGAGAAAGGACGGCTTTGCGCGAAAGGCGAATTTTGCCGTTCTCGTCGACTTCAAGGCATTTCACGTCGACCTCGTCGCCGATTTTCAGCACGTCCTCCACGCGGTTGACGCGCTTAACGTCGATCTGTGACACGTGGAGCAGGCCTTCCTTGCCCGGGAAAATCTCCACGAAGGCGCCGAATTCCTTGATCGAGACGACGTGACCCTTGTAGATCTTGCCGACTTCGGCTTCGAGGGTAAGGGATTGGACTTCCGCCTTTGCCTGGTCGCATCCGACCGGGTCGACGCCCGCGATGAACACGGAACCGTCGTCTTCGACGTCCACTTGGACGCCGTAGGTGTCGATCAAGCGGCGGATGTTTTTTCCGCCGGGGCCGATCAACGCTCCGATTTTGTCGGTCGGGATTTGTAGGCGGTACAGGCGAGGTGCGAACTCGGACAGCGTCTTTCTCGGTTCGGGGAGTACCGCGTCCATCTTGTCCAAGATGAATAGGCGGCCGCGTTTGGCTTGAGCCAGCGCTTCCTTCATGATCGCAATAGACAAGCCTTCGATTTTCATGTCCATCTGGAAGCCGGTGATCCCGTTGCGGGTGCCGGCGACCTTGAAGTCCATGTCACCGTTGTGGTCTTCGATGCCGGCGATGTCGGTGAGGACCGCGTATTTGCCTGACTCGAGGACGAGTCCCATCGCGATGCCCGCGCAAGCGGCCTTCATCGGCACGCCGGCGTCGAACAAGGACAAGGATCCGCCGCAGACGGAGGCCATGGAGCTTGAGCCGTTTGACTCCCAGATCTCGGAGACCGTGCGCAGCGTGTAAGGAAATTCTTCTTCCGCAGGAAGAAGTACGGCGAGGCTGCGGCGCGCGAGCGCGCCGTGGCCGATCTCGCGGCGACCGGGGCCGCGTTCGGGTCGAACTTCGCCGACCGAGAAGGACGGGAAGTTGTAATGGAGCATGAAGCGCTCTTTGTACTCGCCTTCGAGCACATCCATGATCTGCATGTCGCTAGGAGTACCGAGCGTAGTCGAGCAGAACGCCTGGGTTTGACCGCGCTGGAAGATCACCGAGCCGTGAAGGCGCGGGAACGGTTTCAGCGTGATTTCAATCGGACGAATTTCTTCAAAGCCGCGTCCGTCAGGACGCACGCGGTCGACTAAGGTCAACGTGCGGCTTTCCGCGTAAAGGATGTCCTCGATGCACTTCGACACCCATTTCAGGCCGTCGACGTAGGCGGGATCGCCCGCTTTCATTTTCTCTTCGACTTCCTTTTTGAGCGCGTCCTTGACCTCGTGGATCTTGGCGTCGAGGCCGTGCTTGTCGACTTTCGAGCGCAGCGCCTTGCGGATGGGCTCGGTGGCCTTTGATTTCACCAACTCGGACACGGCTGGCGGGATCGGCGGCGGGGCGACGACGTGCTTCTCCACCTTGCGGCCGGCGGCCTCGCTCCGCTTCACCAATTCAAGCTGAAGCGCGCAGAGCTTGTTGATTTCCTTCTGGGCGATGTCGAGGGCCTCGGCGAAAATCTCCTCAGAGACTTCGTGGGCGGAGCCTTCGACCATCAAGAGTGCGTCATGCTTTCCCGCGATGACGAGCTCAAGGTCAGCGAGCTCGCGCTCTTCCCACGTTGGGAAAAGGACGAAGGCGCCGCTCACGCGCGCGATGCGCACGCCGCCGACGGGACCGTTGAAAGGCGCGTCGGAAAGCATCAGTGCGGCCGAGGCGCCGGTGATCGCGAGCACATCGGGATCGTTGACCATGTCGCACGAGACCGCGATGGTTTGGATCGACGTCTCATGATTCCAACCCTCGGGGAATAGCGGGCGAATCGGACGGTCGACGAGGCGGGACGTCAGAGTTTCCTTGTCGCGGGGGCGCATTTCGCGCTTGAAGAATCCGCCGGGTACGCGTCCGGCCGCATAGGAACGCTCGCGATAATCGGAGGTCAGCGGCACGAAGCTGACGTCCTTGGGGTTGCCGGCGACGGTAGCCGCCGCGAACACGATGGTATCGCCCAAGTGAATCGTCACCGAACCGCCGGCCTGTTTGGCCAAGGTTCCGGTTCCTAACGAAATGGTCTTGCTGCCCACAGTTTCCTGTAGGCTGATCTTCTGGAGGTTGGACATGGGTTATTTCCTCAGGTCCAACTGTTTCAGGATCGTCGTATAGTGGGCGAGGTCCTGCTTCTTTAGGTAATCCAGGAGGCGGCGGCGTTGGCCGACCATCTTGAGCAAGCCGCGAGTGGAGGAGTTATCCTTCTTGTTGGCTTTCAGGTGTCCTGAAACATCCTTGATGCGCTCGGTGAGTAACGCAATCTGGACTTGGGTGCTGCCGGTGTCGTTGCCCGACTTGCCGTACTTCTTGACGTTTTCCGACTTCTTCTCTTTGGTTATCATGTTCCCTATATGATAGGAAAAACGACGAGCGGCGGTCAAGAACGACGAGGACTCATTCGGGCCGCGTGAAGCGAAATATATCCCTTCTCGGGGACGCGCGGGTTTGACCCGCGCTCGGCATCGGTCGCGCCATCACAGCACAAGGCGCGATCGACGACGCCCCTCGAACGGATATATTTCGCTTCACGCTACTGGAATCCTCTGAGGATCGATTATATGCCCGGCGGGATTTCACGCGACGACGGCGTCATATCCGTGAGTCACTCCACCGCATCGAATGCAAGCCGCAGCGCCGCCGTGACCGCACGACCCCGGATAGTCTCACGCGATCCATGAATATCGATTTGTCGGACGATTTGCGATCGTTCCGGACCGGAAACGGCGATGTAGACGCGGCCTACCGGCTTGTCCTTTGTTCCCCCTCCTGGGCAGGCGATACCGGTGATCGAAAGGCCGAGATCGGCGCCGAGTTTTTTTCGCGCGCCTTGCGCCATCGCGATCGCGCATTCTTTGGAGACCGCTCCGTGGCGCGCGATGAGCCTCGCGGGGATGCCGAGCATATTGATTTTGGCCGAGTTCGCGTAGCTCATCACGCCGCCGAGAAAATAGCGTGATGAACCGGGGACGGAGGTGAGACGTCCTCCGAGCAGGCCACCGGTGCATGATTCAGCGACGGCCAGGGTGAGTCGGCGTTTCAGAAGCCTTTCACCGACGGCGACCTCGAGGGATGCGTCGTCTTCGCCATGGGCGAATTGCTGCACCGCGTCGCGGATTTCGGTGCGCAGGCGAGCCCGCGCCGTTTTCGCGGCGGCGGCGGTCAATTCGAGCGCCGACGCGTGAAATGAGATTTCTCCCCCCGACGCCAAAATAGTGAAGCGCACTCGGGGCCAGCGCGCACGCACGGCGTCCAGGCGCTCGTCGGCGACAGATTCCGGGACGCCCGAGAGGCGGATGCTGTAGATCGCCGGAAAAATTTCGCCGGCGTGGAGGCGAACGAGTTTGGGCCAGACCGCCTCGAACATCGGATACATCTCGGTTGGCGGGCCGGGCAGGAGGACGACGGAGCGGCCGCGCACGCGCAGCCATTGGCCGGGAGCGGAGCCGGCTGAGTTGGACAAAATTTTGGCGCCTTTAAGCCGCATTGCCTGGCGCTTGTTTTCCTCAGGGACGACGACATGATAACGCGCAAAGCGGGAAAGGATGGCTTTCCACAGCTTCGGATCGAAATGCAACTTTCGGCCGAATGCGGCGGCGGCCGCCTCGCGCGTGATGTCGTCGAACGTGGGGCCGAGGCCGCCGCTGACGAGAGTCACATCAGCCGAATTTGCGGCGCGCCGAAGCGCGCCGCGGATGGAACCCAAATCATCCGGGACGGATTCTTCGCCGACAATGTCAAAGCCCGCGCGTCTCAAGCGTAGCGACCACCACGCTTGGTGGGTGTTGATTTGGCCGGAGAGGAGTTCGCTGCCGATGCAAATGAACGCGGCGCGAGGAGCTTTCATGCGTCGAGGATATCAAATCACAATGTCGCGCAGTCGATTGAAAAACGGTAGCGGACGTCGCTGCGCAGCATGCGTTCGTAAGCAGAGTTGATGTCCTTTGCGGCGATGACTTCGACGTCGGCCAGCACGTTCTTTTTCGCGCAGAAATCGAGCATTTCTTGAGTTTCGGCGATCCCACCGATCAAAGAGCCTTCGATCGCACGGCGGCCGATGATCAACGGGAAGGAGCCGATCGCGTGAGGTTCCGGCGATGCCCCGACCATCACGAGCGTTCCGCCCGTGGCGAGCAGGCCGACCATTGCGTTGACGTCGTGTTTGCCGGAGACGGTGTCAATGATCAGGTTCAGCGACCCTGCGAGCTTTCCCATGGTCGCAGGATCCTTTGTCAGCGCGAACTCGGCGGCGCCGAGAGTGCGGGCGTCGCCGCGTTTCGATTCCGATCCGCTGAGCGCGACAACGGTCGCACCCATGGCTGCGGCGATTTTCACTGCCATGTGTCCTAAGCCGCCTAATCCGAGGATGCCGACGCGTGCACCTTTTTTCACGCCATGTCGTTTTAAAGGAGAATAGGTCGTGATTCCCGCGCACATCAACGGAGCGACGCGCTCGAGGGCGAGTCCCTTCTTGACTTTCAACACGAAGGATTCGTCGATGACGATATGCGAAGAGTAGCCGCCGTAAGTCGGCGTCTTGCCGTCTTGTTCAAACGCGTTATAGGTGAAGGAGAGGCGCCCGAGGCAATGCTGTTCCAGGCCTTTGCGGCAGTTTTTGCACTTCCGGCAGGAGTCGACCATGCAACCGACGCCGACGGCGTCGCCGACCTTGAACTTCTTGACCTTGCGGCCCACGTACGAGACGCGGCCGGAAATTTCATGGCCTGGCACCATCGGGTGCATCCCCACGCCCCATTCGCCGCGCACGCTGTGAATGTCGGAGTGGCAGATTCCGCAATAAGCGATGTCGATTGCGACATCACGGTCTCCGGGTTCCCGGCGCGAAATCCGGTGTGGCGCAAGTGGCGATGTGGACGATGCTGCGGCATATGCTTTTGCGTCAGACATGGTGAGACCTCCCAAAAATAGAACGGACGCTATTATAGTGGTTTCGAGCTTATCCACAGAGAAATTTTAAAAGCGACATATCAAGGGGCATTGCGATCGGTGTCACAATTCGATAGAATGATCAATACTAATGAGGAAAGGCGCTCTTCTGATTATCTCCGCCCCATCTGGCGCCGGCAAGACCACCATTTGCCAACGGCTTCTCGCCAAGCGCAAGGACCTGCGTTACTCAGTCTCCTGCACGACGCGCGCCCCTCGTCACGGCGAGAAAAATGGGAAGTCCTATTTTTTCCTTTCACGCGACGAGTTCAAGAAGAAAATATCCCGTCATGAGTTCCTCGAGTGGGCGATGGTTCATGACGAATATTATGGGACACCGCGGCACTTTATTGACGACTCCAACAAAAACGGGGCGAATGTGGTGATGGCTATTGACGTTCAAGGCGCGATGTCGGTGCGCCGTAAGCACCCATCCGCCGTGCTTGTGTTTGTCCTTCCCCCGTCGATCGACGCCTTGAAATCGCGCCTCGCCGGACGCCGAGACGGAAAGGAATCCGTCGCCAAACGGCTGGCGAACTCGCGCAGCGAACTCGCGGCGGCCCACGACTACGATTATATGGTCGTCAATGACGACCTCGACAAGGCCGTAGAACAAATTTCAAGTATTTTGACGGCGGAGAGTCTGCGCACCTCGCGTATGGATCCGGCTCACCTCGTGCCCGCTCTGAGTTAAGATTAAGGAGGACGCACATGCCGAAGAAGGAAGTCGCCAAAGACGTCGCCGAGGCCGCGAAGAAAACTACGGAGGAGTTGATCCTAAATTTTGGCAAGGGAAAGTACTCCGCTATCCCGATGGCCGCGTTGTGGGCCAAGGAATTGAAGAAGCGTGAAGAAAATCGCCATCTGACTCCGGCCGAGCTGCTCGACCTGGCCTTGCGCGATGTACTGAGCGGCAAAGTGGATTGGAAAGATCTGAAGAAGGTCGCTGCAGCCGAGCCTGAGGCATCCGCCGAGGCCAAATAAGGCATCAACGATGTCCAAATCGCCGCGGCGACGCATTGCGCTGGGGATCAGCGGAAGCATCGCTGCGTTCAAGGCACCTGCGCTCGTTCGGGCATTGGTCAAAAAGGGCGCGGAAGTTCGCTGCGTATTAACGCCGAACGGCGCCCATTTCGTCACACCGCTGACGTTGGCAACGGTGTCGAAATATCCGGTCGCCCAAGGGCTGCATGATCCATCCCTTTGGGAGATGGCGCATCTATCCCTCGCCGGCTGGGCGGATTTGGTGCTTTTGGCGCCGGCGACGGCAGATTTGATCGCGCGACTAGCGCACGGCCGAGCCGAGGGGCTGCTTGATGCGCTGGTTCTCTCGAGCAAATGTCCTGTTGCCGTTTGTCCCGCGATGGATACGGAGATGTGGGAGCATCGGGCAACACAGGCGAACGTGAAAACGCTCGTCGCCTACGGATATAAAATCTGGGGGCCGGCCAGTGGCGAATTGGCGAGCGGCAAAGTCGGTCATGGACGCATGCTCGAGCCCGATGAAATTGTTCATCTTGCGTTAAAATAGCGGTGCGGTCATTGCCCTTGCGCGGTCGGCGGGTATTGGTTACGTCGGGACCGACGCGCGAATACTTGGATCCAATCCGCTATTTGACGAATTCCTCTTCTGGAGTCATGGGCTTTGCGCTGGCATCGGCGGCAAAGGCGATGGGTGCGAAAGTTTGCGTGGTCAGCGGCCCGACGACGGCGACTCCGGGCGTCGGTGTGGAATGTATTCGAGTCCAGACCGCCGCCCAGATGATGCGCGAAACGTTAAAGCGATCGCCGCGCGCTGCGATCGTGGTTGGGGCGGCGGCGGTGTTGGATTGGCGTTTTCAGCGCGTTTCGGACCAGAAGATCAAGCGTGGACGCGGTCCATTGCGCTTGACCCTCGTCCCCAATCCCGATATCATTAAAACCGCCGCGAGTCGGCGCCATCGCGGCCAGATTTTTGTCGGGTTCGCCTTGGAGACGAGACGCGTCGTGCGCAACGCTCGTCTTAAGTTGGCGAAAAAATCCCTGGATCTCGTTGTGGCCAACGATCCGCGAAATCTTGGTTCGAATCGGGCGCGGGTGACGTTGGTGACGCAGGATCGGGCACGCCCGATTCCCGAAGGAAGTAAAATGCGGGTGGCGCGATCAATCATTGCTGAGGCGGTAAAACTTCTTGAGTCACGAAATTGAGGCGTTAAAAGACATCACCCGGGCCCTGCGGCGACGCGTCGAGCTGTCGGACGCATCCGATTGGACCGCCTCGGCGGCTCCCGCGGCGCGAGCGCCGATCGGCGCCAAGCCCAAGGCGACCGTTTTTTCCGAATTAACCGAACAGATCAAGGCCTGCCGAGCGTGTCCTTTGGGGAAGTCCCGGATCCAGGCGGTGCCGGGCGTCGGCAGTCACGACGCCGAGGTCATGTTCGTCGGCGAAGGGCCCGGTTTCGACGAAGACCATAAAGGCGAGCCGTTCATCGGGCGTTCGGGCAAGCTGCTCGACAAGATCATGGAGTCTATCGGCCTGTCTAGACAGACCGTCTACATCGCCAATATCGTCAAGTGCCATCCGATGGTGGACCCGAGCGATCCGGAAAAACGGGGCAACGATCGCCCCCCCTCGCCGGATGAAATCACCGCATGCCGCGGTTGGCTCGACACCCAGATTCGCACCATCAAACCGCGCTTCATCGTGACCCTGGGCGCGGTGCCGGCCCGAGTGCTGTTGGGCGACGCCACGCCGATTACGAAAATCCGGGGTAAATGGCGGGAATACGAGCCCGGCGCGGGCGCGCCCAAAGTGCGCCTGCTGCCGACGTTTCACCCGGCAGCACTGCTGCGCAATCCGGACCTGAAACGTGACGTGTGGAACGATATGAAGAGCCTGCGAATGGAGCTTTCAAAATGAGCAAACCCGAACACCGGACGCATAAGCCGCGGCGCGATGTCCTCGACGACCTTGGCGAGATGATCGGCGCGAGCGTCAAGAAAGGACGCGCGAAGCTTGCGAAAATGATCGAGGAAAGCCGCGGCAAGAACGGCGCGCGGGACGACGATTTTCTCGGCTACTTGCGCGCGTTCCTCGACGATAGCAGCGTCGCGTCGGTCATGCCGTCGAGTAAATTCGTGGTCGAGCGCGTCGTTCGCTCGATGAACTTGGCCGAGGCTAGGGTCATCGTAGAATACGGTGCCGCGCAAGGCGTGATGACGCGGCGCATCCTCGAGAAAATGCGACCGGACGCGAAGCTCGTGGCCATTGAGTTCAACCACAAGCTGTATAAAGAGCTCGTCGACCGGATAAAGGATCCCCGGCTTATCGCCGAACAGGGCGATGTCCGCGAAATCGACAAGATCATGGCTCGTCACGGTGTTGCAGCGGCCGACGTTATTATTTCCGGCGTGCCTTTCGCCTTTTTTTCGGAAGTTGAGCGCCATGAACTGCTGAAGAAGACGGCGGGACTGCTCAATCCTAGAGGACGTTTCGTTCCCTACCAGGTGACGACGCATCTAATCCCGCTGTTGAAGGATTATTTCCGCAGCGTCGACACTCAGTTCGAAGTGCGCAACATACCGCCGCATTTCATCTTCACGGCGCTGAAGTAAGCCGGTGCGTATCGCCGAGGTCGCCTTTCCGGTTCCGTTGCCGAAGGGCTTCCACTATCGGGTGCCGGATGGGATGAACGTGTCTCCCGGGCACCGGGTGCGTGCACCGTTCGGTCCCCGACGGCTGACGGGAATGGTGCTCTCAGTTTTTGATGGCGAACCGACTCGCCCCTTGAAGTTTATCGAGGCGACGATCGACGTCGAGCCGGTGTTATCAGCCGAAGGCATCCACGCGGCGCAGTGGATGGCGCGCCGTTTCGGAGCCGCAATCGGCGAGTGCGTGAAGGCGTTGGTTCCCCCCTACGTTAAGTCGCTGCAAGAACCCGCACCGGTCCTCGCGAGCCCTCCCTCCGCGCAAACGCCGCAGCCCTTCGACCTGACGTTGGGCCAGACGCGCGCGCTCGATCGATTGGAGACGCTACTGAGCGAGCGCAAGCCGGCCACCGTCGTTTTGTACGGGGTTCCCGCTTCGGGGAAAACCGAGGTGTATTTGCGGCTGATCCGGCGCGCGATCGAATCGGGCGGGCAGGCGCTTTTCCTGCTACCCGAGATCGCGCTGACGCGCCCTTTTTTCGAGCAGTTCTCCGCAGACTTGCGCGTGCCCGTGGCCTTGTGGCACAGCGGACTCACTTTGCGCGAACGCCGGTTGTCCTGGCTGGCGGTTCGTCGCGGCGACGTGCGCGTCGTCGTTGGGGCCCGTTCGGCTGCGTTACTGCCTTTTTGTGACCTAAGATTGGTTGTCGTCGATGAGGAACAAGACGAGTCGTTCAAGCAGGACGGAGCCGCGCCGTACTACCACGCGCGTGATCTCGCCTTGGAGCGCGCGCGGCACTTTGGCGCGCTCGCGGTCCTGGGTTCGGCGACACCGTCGCTGGAGGCATGGGATTTGGCTCGTCGTGGCGATGCGGAACTGCTGGCGATGCCGCAGCGCGTCTCTGCGGTCGATCGGCCGCAGGTCCGCGTGATCCCTCTTCCCGGTTTCGGCGAAGTCCTTTCCGAGGAACTCCTCGCAAAAATGCGCGATCGCCTCGCCCGAGGAGAACAGACCATTCTTTTGGTCAACCGTCGCGGATTTTCGACGCTGACGATGTGTCACAAATGTCGGTGGATCGACCGCTGCCCCGATTGCGGCGTGGCGAAGATATCTCACGAGGACAGTTCAACGAAAGAGGGAGTACGTGGTTGGGTACTGATCTGCCATCACTGCGGAAAAAGCTGGCCTCCGCCGGACCGGTGCGGAAAGTGCGGCGAGGCGTCGGTGCGGGTCTCGGGTGTGGGAACCCAGAAAGTGGCCGCGGAAGTCAAACGTCGGCTTCCCGGAGCGCGCGTGCTGCGCATGGATCGCGACACCGTCTCCCAAGGCCAAAAGCAGGAACAAAGCATTTATGATCGCTTTCGCGACCGCCAGGCCGACGTTCTCGTGGGGACGAAGCTCGTCGCCAAAAGCTTCCATTTTCCCGATGTGACCTTGGTCGGCGTAGTGGATGCGGACACGATGCTCCATATGCCTGATTTTCGCGCTTCTGAGCGAACGATGCAGATGCTTGCGCAAGTCGCCGGCCGTTCCGGGCGAGCCGAAAAGCCGGGAGAAGTCGTCTTGCAAACGCTTTCGCCGGATCACGAGGCCATCCGTGGCGCGGCCGCGGGCGATTACGCGGCCTGGGCCGATGCGGAACTTGAATCGCGCCGTGAGTTGCGATATCCTCCCGCGCAATCGTTGGTTCGCGCGGTGCTCACCGGAAAAGACGAGCCCCGCGTGATTGCCGCCGCGCAGGCCTTGGCGCAGCGTCTCGCAGAGGTACCGCAGGCAGAGGCGGAGATCGTGGGGCCCGCGCCGGCACTGCTGCGCGAAGTCCGCGGAAAATTCCGTCACCACTTATTGGCCAAACTTCCGCCCGAACGAGTCGAAATCTTGTTGGCCGCGGCGCGGGCGACGCCGCAACCATCGGGCGTGCGACTGTCGCTCGACGTCGATCCATACGACATGTTTTGACTGGACTCACTGGGCTGTGGACGTCGGGCTACGAGCTTGGTAATATCCATAGTAGAGTGCAGAACCCGGACCTGATTTCCCGCCTCAAACGCGGTACCGTCTCCCTTGTCAGCGAGCCAGAGCTGGCAAAAAAGCTCGCCTCCGGTCGAATCTTGCGCATCAAGCTCGGCGTAGACCCCACGTCGGCCGACCTCCATTTGGGCCACTCCGTCGTTTTGATGAAGTTGCGGCAATTCCAGGACCTGGGACATACGGCCGTGTTAATCATCGGCGATTTCACGGCGATGGTTGGCGATCCCTCGGGCCGCGACTCGACGCGCCCGACTCTTAGCTTGGATGCGGTCATGATGAACGCCAAGACCTATCAAGAACAGGCATTCAAGATTTTAGATCGGTCTAAAACTGAGGTGCGGTTCAATACGGAATGGCTCAAGCTGATGATGAGAGATGGGCTGCTGGATATCCTCAAGCGACACACCGTCCAGCAGCTGCTCGCGCG
>JANPGH010000025.1:0-10448 GCA_031423795.1 Elusimicrobiota bacterium
AGCGGGATATTCCCGTGCTTCTTGGGGAGACGCTCGACTTTTTTCCCCTTCAAGAACTTAAAAGCGCGTATCACCTTCAGACGGGTCACGCGCGCTTCGATCACTTCGTCGATATATCCGTTCCTCGCGGCTTGATAGGGCGAGGCGAATTTAGCGCTGTACTCAGCGATCAATTCGGCGCGACGCTTCTCCGCGTCGGGCGCGGCCTTCAGTTCGGCCTTATAGAGTATATTGACCGCGCCCTGGGGCCCCATTACCGCGATTTCGGCGCAAGGCCACGCGAAATTAACGTCGCCTCGGATGTGCTTGGAGCTCATCACGTCGTAGGCACCGCCGTAGGCTTTGCGCAGCACGACCGTGACCTTTGGAACGCTCGCACGGCAATACGCGTAAAGGAGTTTTGCCCCGCGGCGGATGATCCCGGCATGCTCTTGTTCCAGCCCCGGCCAATAGCCGGGAACATCGACGAGGGTCAACAAAGGAATATTGAACGAATCGCAAAAATTGATGAACCTAGCTCCTTTCTCCGAGGCGTCGATGTCAAGCGCGCCCGACAAGACATCGGGATTGTTAGCGATCACTCCCACGGATTCACCGTCGAGACGGATGAATCCGCAGACCAAGTTGCGGGCGAAATTCTTATGTACCTCGAAAAACTGGTGTCCGTCGGCAATTTCCCAGACCACTTCGTGGATTTTGTAGGACTTCTTGGCCTCGAGCTCTCCGATCCTCTCTAAAATTTCGCTTTCGCGTCTTGGATCATCGGAGGCCATCGCCGGTTTCGGCGCTTCACGGCAGTTTTGCGGCAGGAAGTCGAGCAGCTCCCGAATCTGCCGAAAACAATCCTGTTCCGATCCGGCTACGAAATGCGCGACGCCGGAGAGGCGCGAATGGGTATCGGCGCCGCCCAATTTCTCGAAATCGCAGGTTTCTCCAGTCGCCGCCTTGACGACTTCCGGTCCGGTGATGAACATGTGGCTCGTGCCGTCGATCATAAAGATAAAATCGGTGAGCGCCGGCGAGTAAACCGCCCCGCCCGCGCATGGGCCCATAATCGCCGAGATCTGGGGAACGTAGCCGGAGGCTTGGACGTTGCGGTAAAAAATTTCCGCGTATCCGCCCAGGGACTCGACCCCCTCTTGGATTCGGGCGCCGCCCGAATCGCATAAGCCGATGATCGGAACGCCCGCGGTGATCGCCAAATCCATCGTCTTGCAGATCTTCATCGCGTGCGCGAGGCCCAGTGATCCGCCGAAGACCGTGAAATCCTGCGCGTACAGGCAGACCGGCCGCCCGCCGATGCGCGCGAACCCCGTGATGACGCCATCGGCCGCCAAGTATTTCTCATCCAAGCCGAAATCGGTTGATTTAGTTTCGACGAGCAGGTCGATCTCCTCGAAAGTGTCGTCATCAACCAACATTCCGATGCGCTCGCGCGCAGTCATCTTCCCGTGGGCCTTTTGGGCGGCGCTGCGCTCGGCGCCGCCGCCGGCCTGCGCCTTGGCGCGCTTCTCATGCAAGATCCGTAGCTTCGCGCTGGCATCCGGTCGACCGACCTTCCTTTCTTTCTTCGCCATATTTTAAGATTCCTCGACCAATTCGACCAACACCCCTCCCTGACTTTCCGGGTGGAGGAAGGCAACGCGATGCCCCCAAGCGCCCGGACGCGCCTGCCGATCGATGAGTCGCGCACCGGCCGCCTCTTGACGCTTGAGCTCTTCGGCAATATTGGGAACCGCGAAGGCTAGATGGTGCTGTCCCGGGCCCCTCGTGGCCACGAATCGACTTACCGGGGAATCAGGATGGGTCCCTCTCAGCAGTTCAATGTAGGGTCCGCTGCCCATGAAAACAGCTTCGACGCGCTGCGCGGCGACGATCTCGCGATGAGCCAAGGGCAATCCCATACGTTGATATCTTTGCACCGCCTCTTCTAAATCATCTACCGCAAGGCCCACATGATGAAGTTTCATCGGGAAAGAAGGCGACGCCCGAGAGTCGCGGGATCTGTCCTGCGGGAAAGCATGTCCTCAAGATTCTTCTCCGTGACCCGGTCAAGCGCGCTTTTGATGACCCGGCGTTGAATCCAGAATTGAAGTTCCGTCGCATGCTGGCGCTTAAGTCGCTCTCGCCCCGCATTGGTAGACTGTAGGTGCTTCCAATGGGACTCGATCTCCGCTTCCAGTTCCTTCATCCCGTCCCCGCTAAGCGCTGATACCGCGCATACCGGCGACTCCCACGCTTTGGGTGCCTGACCTGCCGAGCGACCTAATCCCAAAGCTCCTTTAAGATCGGCGACGGCTTTGTCCTCGCCCGACAAATCGGCCTTATTCACGACGAAAATGTCGCCAATTTCCATCGCGCCCGCCTTCATCGCTTGGATTTCGTCGCCCATGCCCGGAGTGGTCACATAGAGGACGGTGTCGGCGACAGAGGCAATCTCGACTTCATCTTGACCAGTGCCGATCGTCTCGACCAGGATTTTCTCGCAACCCAACGCTTCCAAGACGTGGATCGCGCCGAAAATCGTATGCGTCAAGCCCCCAATCATGCCGCGCGAGGCCAGCGAACGTATGAAAACCCCGGGATCAGTCGCATGTTCCATAATACGCAGGCGATCCCCCAAGAAAGCGCCGCCCGAGATCGACGAGCTGGGGTCGACCATTAGAACGCCGACCTTCAGTTTGTTTGCGCGGTAATTCGCGATCAACCGTCCGGCCAGCGTCGATTTTCCCGCGCCAGGAGGGCCGCACACACCGATTTTCTGCGCGGTACCGGATGACTTGAAAAAATCCTTCCCCAACGTCTCGCACTGCGCCTCCTCATTGACCACGATGGACAACGCGCGCGAGGCGGCGGCGTGGTCGCCCCGCCGAACGCGAGCAATCAGATCCTTCACATTTGTTCTAGCGGGCACCCTTTAAATTCTCGTTCAAGTAATCGACGATCGACTGCAATGGCGTCCCCGGACCGAAGACCGCATTAATCCCCGCTTTTTTAAGTGTCGGGATGTCCTCGTCGGGAATGATTCCGCCGCCAAATACCAGCACGTTCTTGAGGCCCGCCTTGCGCAATCGTTTGACAACTTCTGGGAAAAGCGTCATATGCGCCCCGGAAAGAAGGGAAAGACCGACCGCCGAGACGTCTTCTTGCATGGCCGCGGTCGCGATCATTTCCGGCGTCTGGCGAATCCCGGTGTAAATGACCTCAAATCCGGCGTCACGCAAAGCGCGCACGATGACTTTGGCTCCGCGATCGTGACCGTCTAGGCCCGGTTTGGCGATCAAGATCCGAAACGGCTTCGGCGTCACCAATCGCCTCCTTGCGACTCAACGACGGCGGCAAAGGCCTCCACAACTTTCGGATCGTAACGCTTGCCCGACCCATCGCGCGCCTCTTTCAATGCGTGCTCGGCGAGAGCCGTACCATGAAGTCCCGCCATTCTCATTTCCTCAATCTTCACGACAAGTCCGAGAATACGCGCGCCTAACGGAATCGTCGCACCAGTCAAGTGCCCGCGGCCGCTACCGTCGAAGGATTCCTTATGATGGCGTATCATCGGAATCGCGCCTTCGAGCATCTTGATACCATCCAGCATATGCGCCGAGAAGGTTGGCAGCATGTCTTCAGAAGCGCTTATAACTCCCATGTCGGCGAGTAGCCGCGGATTCTTGAACGCCACATAGCCGATTTTATGGAGGATGCCGGCGTAGTAAAGCATCCGGTAATCGTATTCGTCGGCGCCAAGGGCCCGGGCGATCAGGCAGGCGAGCTTGGAAGCTCGCACCGGGTATCCTTGATAACCTGGCTTGGTGGTTTCGATCACGCTTACGAGGAGCTCGAGAACATGGGAGAAAAAGTTCTTCTGCTCCGACATGATCTTGGTATTGGTGATCGCCACCGAGGCCAGGCTGGCCAGGCTCGTCAACAAACCCACGTGCGAGTTCGTATATTCGCCCTTGCTCTTATTTAGAACTTCGACGACGCCGATCAATTCTCCGCGGAACAACATGGGAACGCAGAGAAGTGACTTCGTAATAAATCCGCTGGCCTTATCGAACTTCCCGGCAAACCGGGGATCTTTGTGCGTGTCATTGACCACTTCGGGCTGCAAGCTCTGGGCCACATGGCCAGCGATTCCCTGGCCGATGGGCAAGGTCATCGTCTTGAGCGCGTTGGCCTGGGCGCCCGATGCGATCCGGAAGAAAAGGCTCTTCTTGTCGTCGGTGACGAGCATGATCGAGCTTGCCTCAGATCCCGTGATGAGCTCGGCCGCCGCGCCGATTTTCTGAAGCAAAAAATCCAAATCGACGGTCGAATTCAAGCTACCAGCAATCGAAAATAGTTCAAGGGCGAGATCGACGTCCATTTCCTGAGATTTCGCTTTTGCCATATTATTCCGTGCCTCCCAGGACTTCCCGGACGGTGGTCAGGCCCATTTTGACCTTCTCAAGGCCGTCTTGGACAATCAATCTCAAACCTTCCTCCCGCCCAGCCGCGCGGATGGTGTCCGCGGCGACGTCTTTCAAGCAGATCTGTCGGATCCGGTCGCTCATGACCAGTAACTCATGCATGCCGACCCGTCCTTTATATCCGATCCCTTTACAAACTTCACAGGAATTTTCACCCGCCGGTGGAGCGAATATCTTGGAGTCGGATGGCAACTCGACCTGATTCTCCTCGAACACCTTGATCTCTTCAGGCAATGGATCGCGCGCGACCTTACACTGGCTACATAGTCGTCGCGACAAGCGCTGAGCCAAGATGGCCTTAACCGTCGACGCCACCATGAAGGAGGGCAAGCCCATGTCGACCAAACGTGAGATCGAAGAGGACGAATCATTGGTGTGAATCGTCGAGAAGACGAGATGTCCGGTCATTGCGGCTTCCATCGCGATATGCGCCGTTTCTTCGTCGCGGATTTCGCCGACCATAATCACGTCCGGATCAAGGCGCAGGAACGAGCGCAGCGCGGAAGCGAAATCGAACTTCTTGTCCCCGCCCAATTTGATGTCTGGATTGACGGGCACCTGGACGATACCGTCGAGGTTATACTCGACCGGATTTTCCGCCGTGAGGATTTTGATGTCCGGTCGATTGACGTGATTAAGCGCCGCGTACAGGGTCGTCGATTTGCCCGAACCGGTCGGTCCGCAGACCAGAATCAGCCCGAAATTTTTCTTGCCGCCGATTCCTTTGAGTAAGCCCAGAAATTTATTGAGCGTGTCGTCCAGAAAACCCATTTTCATAATGTCGACCTGGACGCTCTTACGGTCCAAGATGCGCATCACGCAGGACTCGCCGTAGACGGTCGGGACCATCTCGACACGGAACTCGATCGGATTCCCGCCGGCCAAAATCTGGATTCGGCCTGACTGAGGGATACGCCGCTCAGTGATGTTCATCGAGTTCGTCATGATCTTTATTTTTGCCGCGATCGCAAACCGATAGCCCCACGGAACCACGAACGGGCCCGGAATCAGCATTCCATCGACGCGATAGCGCAGCAGAATCTTCGAATTCTTCCCGGTCGGATCCTCGAAGGGCTCGATGTGTATGTCCGACGCCTTGATCGATAACGCGCCCAGGATGATCGCGTTGACATATTTCTCTACTTCGGGAGCGGTCGCGTCGACGTCAGTGATCTCGGTTTTTTGCTCCTGCTTTTGCACCTCGAGCTCGCCTTCAGTCGCCGGGATCTCACTTTTGGCCTGCACGTCCGTCATCAGGCGGTTGAGCGCGCCACCCTCGCCGCGGTTGTACGCGACGTCGAGTGCCGCGATCACGTCTTGCGGCAATGCCAGGTACGGCTGGACGTCCAAGCCGGTGCGAAGCTGTAAATCTTCCGAGATGAAGTAGTCCCGGGGGTCGCCCATTGCGACGAACAGCAAATTTTCTTCCTTGGCGAAGGGAATCGCGACGTGACGGCGGGCGACTGGCTCCGGAACTATTTTTGCAATTTCCGGATCGATTTCCATTTGCTGAAGGTCGACCGCCTTGACCTGCCACTCCGAGGCCAGCGCCTTGAGCAGCGCCCCTTTGCGGATGAAAGTGAGGTCGATCGCGGATTGCTGGAAGCTCTTTCCGGTTTTCGCGCAATCAGCGTTGATCGCCTTCACCTGCTCCTCGTCGAGCAGTTTCTGCTCCGCGAGGATCTCTGGTACAGTGCGTTTTCTCTGCAGTCCCTTAACGGGCATGATTGTCTCCAAAAACATCGCGCAAGGCGCCAATGATCTCGCCGAGAGTCGCATTCGCCTCGACGGCGAACAGGATGTGCGGGAATAGATTTTCTTTCGGATCGCGGGCCGCGTCAGTTAAACGCCGCAGACTCGCCAGTGCCGCCTTGGCGCCGCGCTTATTGCGGAAAGCTTTTAGCCGCTTGATTTGGGCCGTCTCAAGAGCCGACGAAATCTTAAGGCGCGGAACTTTTCGGCCTTTCTCCTCAGATTGTAGCGCATTAACGCCGACGATTCGGCGCCGGCCGGATTCGATGTCCTGCTGGTAGCGATACGCGCTATCTTGGATCTCCCGCTGCGGAACTTCCTCGGCGATCAGCTTCACCATTCCGCCCTCGGCGCGCAAGCGTTCGATGGTCTGCCTAATCCGGATCTCCAATTCATCCGTCAAAGATTCGATCGCCCAGGATCCGGCGACCGGATCGACAGTCGAGGTCACTCCGGTTTCGTGTGCCAGGATTTGCTGCGTGCGCAGCGCAAGCGAGGCCGACTCCTCGCTCGGAAGAGCAAGCGCTTCATCATAAGAATTGGTGTGAAGGGACTGGGCTCCGCCCAACACAGCGGCCATCGCCTGCCATGCCACCCGCATCGTGTTGTTCAGCGGTTGGGCACTCGTCAGTGTGGAACCGCAGGTTTGAACATGGAAGCGCAGCGCTTGGGTTTTTGGGTCTTTTGCGCCGAAATCGTTGCGCAACAGATGCGCCCAGACGCGGCGAGCCGCGCGGAACTTCGCGATCTCTTCTAAAAAGTGATTGTGGCAGCCGAAGAAGAACGCGAGCTTGGGTCCCATAGTATCGATGTCTACGCCACGCTCCGTTAGCGTCTGAATGTAAGCCTCCGCGTTGGCGAACGTGAAGGCCACTTCCTGCACGGCGTCGCACCCGGCCTCGCGTAGATGGTAGCCAGAAATTGAGATCGGATGGAATTGAGGCATATGCTGAAACGACCATTCCATCGTGTCCGCACACAGACGCAGCGACGGAGCCACCGGAAAAATCTGTGTTCCGCGAGCGATAAATTCTTTAAGGATGTCGTTTTGCAGCGTGCCTTTGAGCGCGGTCGGCACGATCCCGCGGCGCTTGGCAACCGCCACGTAAAAGGCCAGTATCACGGACGCGGTCGCATTGATCGTCAGCGAAGTCGAGACCTTCTCAAGCGGGATAGAATCGAACAGGGCTTCCATGTCCGCGATGGTTCCGATGTGAACGCCGACCCGCCCCACTTCGCCCTTCGCCATGGGAGCGTCCGCGTCGAGGCCAATTTGTGTGGGCAAGTCGAACGCTGTAGACAACCCCGTCTGTCCTTGTCCAAGCAGCCAGCGAAATCGCTGGTTCGTTTTCTGCGCGGTCCCGAATCCCGCATACTGGCGCATCGTCCAAAGCCGGCCGCGATACATCGTTTTGTGGATTCCCCGCGTGAACGGAAATTCACCCGCCGAACCGAGCTTCGACTCGGCCACGTTGTCAGGCCCATAATAACGCTTAATCTCGATTCCCGACGTCGTCTTGAAATCAGGCGCCACAGTCTCGGGCGTCGTCATGCCGGCCTCAAATTCAAGCGATCGCCCTTGCGTACCGCTCCGCGCAAGACGCCGCCCTTGAGTTCAAGCACGCTGTCGGCCGAAAAAACCCAAGGCGAAAACCGCCAGGGCTTAAGATTCTCGATCACTCGCGCGACACTCATATCCCGCTTCAAGAAAATCACGTCGATCGGGAATTTCATGAAGAATGTATGAATCATCGGGCAAGGCACTATCCAAAGTCCTTCGTCCGCGTCCATAGCACTGCGCCCCAAAAGCCCCTTGGACCTCGACGCGGCGTCATCGGCCTTAAGCACGCGACTCGCAATGGTCTTCCCGCCCGATTCGGCAACAAACGCGGCCGGACTCATCTGATCACCGTCATCCGTCCGCGCGACGTCCCTTTCGACGTCGACACGACGAAAACGTATGCGCCGCTTGCCACCGGAGTACCGTCCGCGTTCTTGCCGTCCCAAGACGGCGTTCCGAGCTCTCGGACGATCGCGCCATCCACTGTGTAAATCTTGAGCTTTAGTCCCGCCCCTTGAATCGAGGGCGGAACGGCAAAACTCACAAGTGAATTTTGGCTCACGCGAAACGGATTTGGAAAGGCAATCGGCTTTTGTTCGCCATCGAAGTCAGAGAGAGTCCCTTTGACGGCCAGACGCACAGACCGGAATGCGTTCATGCGACCTGCTCCCTGCACGCTCGACGGCTGCCCGATGTCTTCTGCTCCCGCGCGCATGTACGTCTGCACTTGCGTAGGTGTTAATGTCGGCCTAGCGGAAAGAATCAACGCCGCCAAGCCTGCACCCATCGGCGAGGCAAACGAGGTTCCCGTCGCGCTCGTCGTGTTGCCACCCACTTCCGTTGTCAAAAGCGCCACCCCGGGCGCCACCAAGCCCCCACTCGCTAATGCGGATCCGCGTGAAGAAAACGCAGCGACATTATTGTTGATATCCGTCGCACCCATCGGGATGACATTCGTACAAAAGCCCGGATTTTCGACAGGCCCACCACTATTGCCAGCCGCCGCAACGACCACGATATTTTTAGCATTAGCTGCGTTGATCGCCGCCTGCACCGCGGGAGAGTCCGTCGCACAGTCAGAGACAGGCCCGCCGCCGATACTCATATTGATGACAATATGTCCGTAAGCCGCCGTATTTGCCACGCCGGTTGCATAATTGATTGCAGCGGCGATTCCAGCGTCATTGGTGAGGCAAGTGTTTCCAAATTCGCTGCAGTCTCCCGCAGCCGAACAACAGTTCGTATCACAGTCAGCGTCCAGGAATATTTTTAACGAAACGAGTTTGGCTCCCCAAGACATACCCGCAACCAACGAACCGTTATCGGAAGATGCCGCCGCAACACCCGCAACATGCGTCGCGTGATAGCACGCGGGATGAAGTGGATTATTGGGAACCGCAACGGCCCCGGTATTGGGATTGAAAGCCACGCTCGTCGAGTATTGGAACTTGTCAATGAGGTCCGACTGCGTCCCATCCACGCCTGAATCGATGATTGCGATCGTTACCCGACTCGAAGTCCCCGTCTCGTAAGTCCATGCGCCATATGCATTGACTTGCGAAAGCGCGTATTGACTACTAACAAGAGGATCGCTCGGAACGCGCTGGCGCAGCGAGTACACATGGCTGGGCTGGACTTTGGAAATACCAGCCATGCTTTTGAGTATCGAAACTCTTTGCGCGACAGGTGCACCGTCGTTCCAATTCACCACGACCCAGCCACTGCCGATATCAGCGCCACGACTTGCGCCAATAGCAGCAAGTGCTCCATCGATGGATGACGTAGCTGCACCACTAGCGACTTGCACTATCGCTTGGCCAGCAGTCACCAATATTGGTTCAGAGCCCTGCACGAGGGGCGTACGTCCGTACACTTCAGTTTTTAGAGCGCGCGCTGGAACGGAAAAGGTGATCAGCGCAAGAAGGAACGTCGTCGCTAAGTCACGCCGTCTCAATCCCATTCTCCTTGCGGATGATGCCGACGACTTCGTGGATGTCGGAGAGGACAAATTCGGCGCCGGATTCCTTGGTGTTGAAAGTGTCGCCGTATTTGGCCCAGGCGGTGCGGATGCCCACGCCTTTGGCGCCTTTGATATCCCGATCGGGCCAGTCGCCGACCATTAACGTTTCCTCGGGACGGGTGCCCAGGACCTCGAGGGCACGACGGTAGGGCTTGGGGTCTGGCTTTTTGACCCCAAAGTCCTCGGAAGTGATGATTTCGTCAAAGTAATGGTGCAATCCCAAACTAACGATGCGCAGCCAGACTTCCAACTTGGGAGCGTCGGAGATCACGGTAAGCTTGATGCCCATTTTCGTCAATTCAATCAAGGTCTGGTTCACGCGGGGGTAGAGGACCATAGTGCCGCCTTTCGCACGGCGATACGCCAGAATCCCCCCTGCCAGGATCTTATAGTCGATTTTGCCGAGTTTTGCTTTCAGAATTTTGTCGAAGATTTTCTGGTCCTCGATTCCTTCCTTCCAGTAAACGTCGAACACTTCGGTGACCAACGCTTCTTTGGCGCCCGGCAATCCCGCATCAATCATGCCCTCGACAGCGGCGTCCACCGCCGTCCGCTTCATTTTCATGAAGTCGGTCAGCGTGTTGTCGATGTCGAAGATGACGCCTTTTATCATGGTGTCAGGCTCGCAAATTCGTTGAATTCTCGG
>JANPGH010000026.1:0-13688 GCA_031423795.1 Elusimicrobiota bacterium
CAACGGCCTCTAACGGCTTACGGCAACGACATTTCTCTGGATTTGGCCTAACGGCAACGGCTACGATAACGGCAAGGAAAACGGATCAAGACGAAGACGACGGCTTACGTCAAGTGTTGCAATAGCTATTAGATGTCGGGATTGGATTGAGCTACGTACCAAGAGTTAAGTCGATCAAGTGTATTCATACTGTTTTGATGCATCGTCTCCTCTGTATTTATCGGCTCCTCCGATCCCACAAAAGACTTTAGACCTATCGGCGATAGGCCTATTCCGGCTTTTATTCGTCAGCTGTGCATTGCCATATCATTTGCCGCGTTCCGTATTTTCTCCGCGATTCCATCGAAAAAGCCGGGTATGAATTTCTTCAACGCCGCGCCCGAAATCAACACGACCCCGACGATGACCGTCAGCATCAACAAATACTCGACCGTGTTTTGACCGCGGCGGGACTGCAACGTTTTTCTAATATCCATAGGGCCTCCTTTGGCGACGCCCTACAGACACGCCACGACCGAAAAAGGTTCTCGCTACCGTCCGATGCCCATTGAACCCGCTGCTCCTGAAATTATTTGCTGAATTTGAATGGAAAAAGCAGGCAGAAGGGTCTTCAAGGCAATTCCCGCAGCGAGCATCATCGCCACCGACGCCGCGACCCACGCGAGCCTCGAGACCAGGCGATGCGGCCGCGCGGCGGCTTCCGCCTTCGCCCGTTCCGCCAATCCGACCGGCATGACGGCGACACCCGACCGCCGAAAGGAGGTGGACGCTAAAGACAAGCGCTCGAGCCGCGCATGGCACTCGGCGCATGTGGCCATGTGGATGCGGGCCTCGACGGCCACGTCGACCTTGAGTTCTCCGTCGATCAAAGCGGAAATATTATCGTCGTCAAGATGGGTCATCGATCACCTCGGAAAGATTCTCGGCTAAAACAGCACGGGCGCGAGCGAGCCTGGATTTGACCGTGCCCAACGGAATATCAAGCGCCGACGAAATATCCTCGTACGAACGTCCGTCGAGCTCTCTCAGTATGAGAACGGCACGTTCTTCTGGAGAAAGCTTCGACATCGCACGGTCGATACGTGATTTTTCATCGACTCGAAAGTACATCGCCTCGGGTCCCGGCTCATTTGACGCGACGTCGACCGGCTCGGAAAGGACATCCGCCGATTCCTTCGAAAAAAACCTCAAGAACCCCCGCCGGGAAGATTTGGCGCGCAGCCAATTCTTCCAGGCATTGACCGTAATGCGATACACCCACGCTCCTGGATCGGAACCGCGGAAATCATCGAGGCCCTTGAGCGACTTGACGAGAGCATCCTGCGCCAAATCGGCGCCATCGGCGTGGTTGCCGGTCAGACGAAAAGCGAGGTTATAAACGACCGGACCGAAACGGTGGACGAATTCGTCCGGGGTCATCGCTATGCCGCGACAGCGGTCCCCAGGAGCTCTGCGGAGCCGACTGCGGTCACGCGTACGCGCGACAATCCGAGACCCGGATTTGCATTCAACGTTACGCTCAAGAAATCCTCGGTCAAGCCGACGCGTCCGGATAATTCCGGGGCGACGACGCGATCATGGCCGACAGCCCGGGCGGCGTGCGCTTGTCTTCCGTGCGCGTCCGCCGCGCGCCAATCGGAGAGCCGCTTTTGCCGGACATCGACACTCGGCGTGGTCCAGCGCTCGGCTTGCGTGCCCGGTCGTGCGGAATACGGGAAAACATGCAGGCCGTCGAATTTTATGGACCGCGCGAATTCCAACGACGCCAGATGTTCGTCGACTGTTTCCCCGGGGAACGAAACCATAATGTCGGTGAAAAGGGATCCATGCGGGACGATTTTACGGTACGCATCGACACGGCGACGGTAGAAATCGGCCGAATACCAGCGCCGCATCCGACGCAGAACGGTCTCTGATCCGGACTGCAACGGCACATGGAGAGACGGACACAATCGACCATCGGAGGAGGTCATCAAAGCAAGGAGACGGTCGGTCGCGTCGGTCACTTCCAGCGACGAGAGACGAACACGAAAATCCCCGGGTAAGTCTAGCAGACGTTGAATGAGCGCCGGGAGATCTACACGAGGCTGTCCCGGCTCGCGCCATAAATAGCGCCCTAGGCGGATGCCGCAAAGCACGAGTTCTGGCACGCCCGCGGAGATCGACCGTTTGGCCTGCGCCAATATATCGGAAATCGGAACACTCGATAATTCCGGCCGGACCGCCGGGATCGTGCAATACGCGCAGTCCATGTTGCAGCCGTCCTGCACTTTCAAGAACGCGCGGCTTCGTCCCGTCAGCGCCGGTAGCCCGGCTTCGGCCGGCGCCGGCGCGCAGCCGAGCATAGCTGGTATAGACGCCTTGCCGTCGTTGCCGATCACGACGACTCCCGGAGCGGCCGCACGCACGCGCTCGGGATCGCGCGTGGCCAAGCAGCCGGTGACGACGAGCCTTGCCGCCGGATTGCGGCGGCTTATCCGCCGCACCAGCGCCAATGCCTCGCGATCGGCTTCGGCCGTCACAGTGCAGGTGTTGACCACGCACAGGTCGGCGTTCTCGAAACCCTCGACCTCGCACGAACCCGCCGCGTGCAACGACGCTTTCAGCGCGTCACCTTCGGCCTGGTTGACGCGGCAACCGAACGTCTTCACCCAAGTTTTCATCGATGGAGAATCTTATTTTTGGAGCGCCGTTCCAATTTCCGAATCGAGGTTTTCAAACGTCGGCCAATGCATCGCCAGGTATCCCAAAAAAAGCCACGCCGGCAACAGCGTCGCCCAATACACGGGATAAAGCTTCAACACGCCGCCCGTCGAGGCCATCAATGTGACGAAAGCTCCCAGAATGGCCGACATCTCGCGCAGTCCGGTCCGGATGGTGAAGGCCGTCCGGATGATCGCATCGGCGTTATGGGCGTCGATGCGTCTCAGCTGCGATTTCCAGATGATCTCGGAAGCCATAATCGCGACCAAGGCAGCAATCATCGCAGCACCCGTCAGGCGATTAATGATCGCGATATCCTGGGCCGTCGGATACTTTTGGCAATGCAAATGAAGAAAAATAATGATCGCGATTAGCAGAACTGTACCGGAAGCTGTGGCGCCGGAGACGATGGACAAATTGAGCGGAGTATCGGCTTTTAGCGCGATCAACTGTCCCGTTTCAGGGATTTCGCTCATATTCCGCCGAACTCGTATTGAATGAGGGTAATGGCCGCCGCGGCCGCGGTTTCGGCCCGCATGACCCGCGGACCCATGCCGAATACGATCGCGCCCTCGGCCTCAGCGAGCTCGATTTCTTCGTCGCTGAAACCGCCCTCCGGACCGATAAACAAGTTCACGTCGAGAGAATCCTCTCCGCGCTTCTGATCGGCCTCGCGCAGCG
The DNA here is from genome assembly GCA_031423795.1 of Elusimicrobiota bacterium. Taxonomy (GTDB): domain Bacteria; phylum Elusimicrobiota; class Elusimicrobia; order UBA1565; family UBA9628; genus GWA2-66-18. The sequence goes on from JANPGH010000026.1 coordinate 3,385, forward strand.
CCAGGCGCAGTGTTTCGGAGGCGACTGAACCTTTCATCCCCTCCCACGCGAGCAAGGTCAGGCCCCGATCCTTGCAGGAGCGGATCGCGTCGCGAAATTGGGCCGGCTCGCGCACCGGCGGCAGTTCGGCGCGCGCGCATTGCTTGGCGGCGGCCATCACGATGCGCTCCCACCGCTCCTGCTTGGCGCGCACGCGCTGCACTTCATGAAGCAGTACGACCGTGCGCGGCGTGAGCAGCGGAATGAAGGAGGAGACGCCGAGCTCTGTACCTTTTTCGAGCGCATAGTCCCAGTGGCTGGCCTTGAGGAGTCCGAGGTAGAGATTAAGCTTGATCGGCGTGCGATGATCGTCGGACTTGATCGTCGCCGTCAGCTTACCGCTGACGGTGCCGTCGGCGCCGATATTTTCGATCACGCCTTCAAAGCGACCGCCTTGGCCATCGAACAGCGCCAACGACTGGCCGGGCGCGAAGCGGAGAACTTTCGTAACGTGAAATGCCTCCGGGCCCGTCAAACGAAACGTTTTATTTTGGATGTCCTCGGGCGCGACGAAGAACTGGGGCATGGGAGGGTCACCTCTCGTTTCCCGATTCTAGCAACTCGGGAGCTTCGTGTAGCAGGCCAAATATCCGACCGCCAGCGAAGGCGCCCTAACGAACGAGAAGTCCGGATGCACGCGCCGGCGCAGCAGCGACGACCAAAACGGCCAGGCGAATATTTTAGGCCGAATGCCGGTCGCATCCGTTCGCTTGAGGCCCCCGGCCGCGCACATCTCATCCAATTCATTAGGCTTCACGAGCAGGCGATAAACGTGTAGATTCGGCGGGCAGTCGCGCACGACGAAAGCAACGCCTTTGACCGCCAATAGCCACGACCGCCAAGTGCGATTGAAAGTGTGCACGATAAGAAGTCCGCCGGGACGCAACGACTGCGCGGCCTGCGCGACGGCGCGCGACGGTTCCTCGAAGTGCTCGAGGACGTCTAACAGTAGAACGACGTCGTATGCGGCATCGGCCTTCGGCAAAGCGTATGCATCGGCGACTTCATAAACTACATTGGCACCGATAGGAATATGTGCCCGAGCCGCGGCCAGAGCGCCATCAGCGGCGTCGACTCCCTTGACGCGATACCCGTCGGCGGCCAGGGCATTGGAAACGAGGCCTCCCCCGCATCCGATATCGAGAATTCGGGAACCGGCGGCGACACTTCTGCGGCGCAGGATTTCGCGCACATACGCCAGCCGTTCGCGGGTCTCGGCGCGCAATAGCGCGATCGCATGATCGTCCCCCGTATGCCAACGGTCGCCCAATTCGGCGTAAAATTCGTTATTGACCCGCGCCGGCGGATCAAACCGATGGCGACCTAAGACGATCCAATAACCGGCCTGATACGCGCAGAATAAGGCGACACCGGCGGGAAGGACCAAGCGCAAAGCCAGGGCCTCGCCCCGAATCCAGAGTATTCCGATGAGGACGAGCGCGCACGGATGCAAAATAAAAAGGATGGCGTGCGTCCAATGCTCGACAGGCTCGCACTCGTCGGCGTGAATCCATTCGTCTTTCGTGATCAGCCCGCACGAGAACGCGGCCGCGCAGACATATACCGCCTTCCATGCGGACGTGACGGGCACAAATGCTGCGAACGTCAACGCGATCAGGTACGAAAGGCTGTCGGCAACATGCCCCCAACTCTCGACGACTCCCAAGCGCCGGCGTCGATGCAAGACCAATTCATCCCAACCCATCGCCGCGGCCTGAAGGATTGTCGCCGTCAACGCGGACGCCGTCAGCATCGTCACCTCTCCTGGCGCAGAAGATTGGCGACGATCGTGAGTCCCGGGCCGAAGGCCAACGAAACGATCAGCTCTCCGGCGGCGACGGTCGGATCATCCTTCATCCGGCTCCAAATGTGGGGCAACGTGCTCGACGACATATTGCCGCGCTCCCGCAGAACTTCATGACTGTGGCGGACCTGTTCTGCAGACAGCCCGAGCACTTCGGCCACGTTGTCGATAATCTTAGGCCCGCCCGGATGCACCGCGAAGCGTTCCACGTCCGCGCGCCGCAAGCCGGAGCGCGCCAAAAAACTGTCGACGAAATCCGCGACTATGGCGCGCAAACGCGCAGGAACGGCGCGGCCCAAGGTCATGTGAAAGCCGGAATCGGCCAGGCTCCAGGTCATGTCGCCGTCGCTGTCCGAAAAGATGGTTTCCGTGGAGTCCAGAAGGGCGAGGCAACCCGCGGCCGCGTGAGGCGAGACGTCGACGCGCGCCGCACCGTCGCCGAAAAGTGAATTCACCACGACGTCCTCGTCAGACACCGCGCCGGGCTTCAGGTGTAGGGTACACGCTTCGGCAAAAAGCAGGCTGGCCTGCGCATCCTCGCCGCTCACGAGCTTGGCCGCCATCGCGACAGCGGGCACGGAGGCATAGCAGCCCATGTGACCGATGTGCAGGATACGAGCACGATCGTTCCAGCCCCGTTCGACCGCCAGTTTTTGCACGGCGTGGGGAGCGCGATAGCCAGTGCAGGATACTTGAATCAGGTAACTTGGGGAGCGCTCGTCGCGCGCGAACGCCGCTTGCGCCCAACGATCGGCCTGGGTCACGTAGATGGCCATGCGCTTTTCCAAGGGCGGCCGGTGCCAGAGCGCGCCGTCGGCGCGATCCTGATAGAGGGTCATCTCCAACCAATTCTCGTGCCTATAATCGTCGACGCAGGTGGCGCGCGCGTCGATCCTTCCCGCGCGCAGCAGCCTGTCGTACAAACCAAGCGCGCGCTTAAGCTCGGGGCCGGCATCGGATCCGAGCGCCCGCTTCAACGCGCTGCGCAGCCAGCCGATGCACCAGGTTTGCGGCATGGGCTCGCCGCAAGGCAAGGCGTTAATCCTCGTCAAATACGCTCGAGCGTCGAGAGTGCGGGAGATACTCCTTCCTACTCTTTCCCGAAAATTCGCCCGAACACGCCGCCCTCGTCCTTGCCAGTTTGGTCCGCGTGAAAGCTCTTGTGCAGTTCCTCGAACAGCTCTTTCTGGCGCGCATTGAGCTCTCGGGGCACGTCGATGCCCACCGTGACCAACATGTCGCCGCGTCCGCGGCTGTGCAATTTAGGCATGCCCTTTTCGCGCACGCGGAAGGTCGCCCCGGCTTGGACGCCAGGCGGAATCTTCACCTTCACCGGCTCGCCGTCGATGGTCGGAACCGACACCCCACCGCCAAGGGCAGCCGTCGCCACGTCCACAGACGCGCGGACGGTGAGATCGTCCTCGCGGCGTTCGAAACGCGAATCCGCCTTGATGCGGACATGGACGTACAAATCGCCAGCATCGCCGCCGTGGGTGGGTGCTTCTCCCTCCCCGGTGATGCGCAGGGTTGCGCCGTCGTAAATCCCAGGAGGGATCTTGATCTTAAGGTCGGCTTCGCGGCGCACGCGCCCTTGGCCGCGACAATCCTTGCACGGGTCCTCAACGACCTGCCCCTCGCCCGAGCACTTCGGGCAGGTCTGCGCCATGGAAAAAAATCCTTGTGACATCTGTATGCGTCCCGAACCGCGGCATTGTGGGCAGCGCTTGACCGAAGTCCCAGGCTTGGCGCCGGAGCCTCGGCACGTCGCGCATGACTCCGCGCGCGCGAATTTGAGCGGGAGCTGCGCGCCATGGAAAGCGTCGTCAAGAGAGATTTGCGCTTCGTACTTCAAGTCTGCGCCCTGAGCACGCCGCCGCCCCGCGCCGCGTCCACTTCCACCGCCACCGAAGAAATTCTCGAATAGATCGCCGAATACGTCGTTGACATCGACGCCTTCGAAACCAGGGGGAACTCCACCCCCACCGAAACCGCCGCCCGCGCCGCCGTTCACGCCCGCTTCACCGTACTGATCGTACAGCCGGCGCTTTTTTTCGTCGGACAGGGTGTCGTAGGCGTCGCGGACCTTTTTGAACTTCTCTTCCGCCGCCTTGTCGCCCGGATTGCGGTCCGGGTGATATTTCATGGCCAGCTTCCGATACGCGGTCTTCATTTCCGCGTCCGTCGCGTTGCGCGCGACGCCCAGAAGCGAGTAGTAGTCTTCAGCCATGGTTCACCCGGACCGCCTGGAACGACCTTACTTTTGATCCTTGTCGTCGACGACTTCCGCATCCACAACGCCGTCGCTGGACTTCTTGCCCGCGTCGGAAGGCGCGCCGGCTTTCGCCTGCTCGGACTTGTACATTTCTTCAGCGAGCTTGTGCGATGCTTTCATCAAGGCTTCCTTCGCCTTGTTGATGGCCGCGACGTCGTCGCTCTTCAGCGCTTCCTTAAGCTCCGAGATGCCGCGGTCGATGTTTTGGCGGTCCTCGGCGGACACCTTGTCGCCGTGGTCCTTCAGCGCCTTCTCCGCCGAGTACAGCATCGCGTCGGCCTCATTCTTGGCGCTGACCTTTTCCTTGAACTGCTTGTCTTCGTCGGCGAACTGCTCGGCCTGCTTGACGTACTTCTCGATGTCGGCCTTGTCGAGCTTGTTCGACGAAGTGATGGTGATGTGTTGGGTCTTCTTAGTCCCGAGATCCTCGGCCTTCACGCTCAAGATGCCATTGGCGTCGATCTTGAACGTGACCTGGATCTGCGGCACAGTACGCGGCGCCGGAGGAATCCCGTCTAGGTCGAATTTCTCGAGGGAGACATTGCCCGCAGCCTTCGGTCGCTCGCCCTGCAGGATATGCACGGTGACCGCCGGCTGATTGTCGGCGGCCGTCGAGAAGATCTGCGATTTTTCGACGGGGATCGTCGTATTGCGGTCGATGATGGGAGTCATCACTCCGCCGACGGTCTCAATACCCAGCGTCAGAGGTGTTACGTCGAGCAGGAGCACGTCCTTGACTTCGCCGGTCAACACCGCGGCCTGCACGGCCGCGCCTGACGCAACGCATTCCATCGGATCGATACCGCGCTCCAGTTTCTTGCCGACATAGTCCTCGACGAACTTCTGCACGATCGGCATGCGTGTGGGGCCGCCAACGAGGATGATTTTTGTGATGTCGGCCGCCTTCAGCTTCTTAGCGTTCAACGCCTGGTCGATCGATTCCTTGCAGCGCTTGACGATCGGCTCGACAATGCTTTCCAGTTTGGCACGCGTCAACTTCATCGCCAAATGCTTCGGCGCGTTATCGACGGCCGTCAAATATGGCAGGTTCAGGTCGGTTTCGAAGGTCGTCGACAGCTCGATCTTCGCCTTCTCGACGGCTTCGCGCACGCGCTGGGTCGCCATCGGGTCCTTGCGCACGTCGGCGCCGGTCTCCTTTTTGAACTCGGACGTCACGTACTCCAGAAGCGCGTTGTCCATGTCGGTGCCGCCCAACTGGGTGTCGCCGGACGTCGACAAGACCTGGAACACGCCGGCGCCGAAGTCCATCACGGTGACGTCGAGCGTTCCGCCGCCCAAGTCGAATACCATGATCTTCTCGTCATTGCCCTTTTTGTCGATGCCGTAGGCCAAGCAGGCCGCCGTGGGCTCGTTAACGATGCGCACGACTTCCAGGCCCGCGATGGTGCCTGCGTCCTTGGTCGCTTGGCGCTGATTGTCGTTGAAATAGGCTGGCACGGTGATGACGGCCTTCTCGATCTTGTCTCCGAGAAACGCTTCCGCATCGCGCTTCACCTTCTGTAGAAGGTATGCCGACAACTGCTGCGGAGTGTACTCCTTGCCGTCTGGCGCCTTGAACTTGAAGTCAGAGCCCATCTTGCGCTTAAAAGCCATGAACGTGCCTTCCGGGTTGGCGACGGCTTGACGGCGCGCAGGCTCACCGACGAGCAACTGGCCGTCCTTGGCGAAAGCCACGTAGGACGGGAAAGCTTTTCCTCCGATGCTCGTGCCTTCCGCCGACGGGATGATGGTGGTTTTGCCGGCTTCCATCACCGACGCCGCGGTGTTCGAAGTTCCCAAGTCAATTCCGATGATTTTGCTCATATACCCTCCAGGGTCAGGCTTACTGCAAGCCTGACCCTCTTTAAGATTTCTTCTGCAGCCGCACTTTGGCGGTCCGCAGGACCTTATCGTCGAGGAGATAGCCGGCCTGAAGAACGTCGGCCACGGCGCCTTCCTCGACGTCCGGCTTGTCGACGAAACCGAAAACTTCATGGAAGTGCGGATCGAACGACTTGCCCAGAGGCTCGATCCGAGTCACTCCTTCCTGCTTGAACAACTTGTCGAACTCACGAAAAATGGCCTCCATGCCCTTGGCCAACGGCGTGTCGGCGTGGCCCGTCAGCACTTCCTGGTGCGCATGCTGGAGTAGGTCGAACAAAGGCAACAGCTTGCCCAACACTTCCGCGCGGCCGATCCGGAACCATTCCGGCTTCTCGCGGTCCACTCGCTTGCGATAATTCTCGAATTCCGCCTTTAACCTCAAAAGCTGATCGTAATAGTCCGGCGCCGGCTCGGCCGCGACGGGTTCGGGCGCTTCTTCGATTTCTTCGCTCACGGCGTATCCTCCTCGTCCCACTCGCTGAGCTGGCCTTCGACCAGCCGACCGATGTAATCGACCAGGCCCATCATCCGCGAATACTCCATTTTCTTGGAGCCCAAAATTCCGAGAACTCCCACCACGCGGTCGCCGTGACGGTAAACGTGAGTGACCAGGCTCGCCGCCTTGAGCTCCGGAAGGCCCGCCTCCTCGCCGATGCGCACGCGAACCCGGGACGGCAACCTCTGCGCACCGGATTCGGCGATTTCACGCTCCAGGACTTCCGCCAGACGCTCTTTTTCGCCGAAGATCCGCATCAATGACTGCACTTCCTTAAGATCGCCGAATTGGTCAGCGCGGGACAGGATATTATCGGCTCCCTCTAAGATGAGCGCATCCGGAATGGCCAACTGGCCGACCTCGCCGAGCAAAGTTCCTGCCAGGTCGGCGAGGCCCGAGAATTCCCTCTCCATCGCCCCCAGCTTCGACATCACCTGCGCCTGGACCCGATCTACTGGGCAGCCGCGCACGTTCTCATTCAGAAAATTGTTCAGGGCCGTTAATTGCCGCGGCGTCGGCGCGAACGACAACTGGATCGGCCAATGGCGCACCAAACCAGAGTCGGTCACCATCACACCGAGCACGTTTCGCGCCCCTAGAGAAATGAGCTCCAAACGCTTGAGGGTCTGCTTCTTGGTCTGCGGCGAAAGTACGAAACCGGCGCTGTGCGAAACGCGCGAGAGCAGCCGCGAAGTCTCGATTAGAAGCGTGTCTAGTTCGCCGATGCGGCGCTTGTACTGCTCCTCTATATGCTCTTTTTCGCCGACCGCCAAGCGCTGGACATCTGAGAGGTAATCGACGAAAAAACGGTAACCTTTGTCGGTGGGCTCACGTCCGGCCGAGGTATGCGGCTGGGCCAGGAAACCCTCGTTCTCCAGCTCCTGCAGAATATTGCGGATCGTCGCACTCGACAGATCCAGCCCCGCCTCTTCAGCGATCAATCCGGAGGAGACAGGCCGAGAAGTGCGGATGTAATAGTGCACGATCCACTGGAGGAGGTGGCGCTTGCGCTGCTCGACGACCGCGGGCTTCAGTTGTCTCATGGGATTGGGTACGCTAATTATTAGCAGTCATATCCTACGACTGCTAAATTATAGCAATGCAATTTAAAACTGTCAATCCCGCGCCGCGATTGCTGACTTAGAAAAAGAGACGGCCGACAGAAAACCTGTCGGAAGTCGAACGGTTTTGCGCCGATTACTTGCGCGAGGAACCGTTGAGCGCGGCGACTTTGGCGCCCGCGATCACTTCGTCGATGATGCCGTAGGTCTTGGCCTCGTCGGCGGACATATAATTATTGCGCTCCATGTCGCGGTTGATCTTTTCGAAGGTCTGGCCCGTGTGCTTGGCCATGATCTCTTCGAGAACTTTGCGGGTGTGGGCCATTTCCTTGGCCTCAACGATGATGTCGGTCGCCTGGCCGGAAATTCCGCCGACCAAAGGCTGATGGATCATGATCCGGGAATTGGGAAGCGCATATCTCTTGCCTTTCGAACCCGCGGCCAGGATCACCGCGCCGAAGCTCATCGCCATGCCCATGCAAATTGTCGTGATCGGGGATTTGATGAACTGCATCGTGTCATAAACCGCCAGACCCGCGGTGACCATTCCTCCGGGGCTGTTGATGTAGAGGTTGATGTCCTTGGTGCTGTCGTCTGAGTCCAAATAGAGGAGCTGGGCAATGAGGGTGTTTGCCGAATCCGTGGTGAACTCGCCTTCGTAGCCGCCGACGAAAATAATGCGGTCCTTCAAAAGGCGCGAGTAAATGTCGTAACCGATGACGGAGCCCTGGTTGGCCCGCTCAATGACTTGGGGAATAAGGTTCATGCAGCCATTCAAGCAAAAAGTCCCGGCCGTCGCAAGCGCCCGCATGGCCCCTGATCCTCGGCCAAGGCTGACAGACCTGTCGCCAAAAAAATAAAATACCCCGCGTCTCCGAGGAGAGCATCGCCCGAGAGGGCAACGGTGGAAAGCGTTAACTTTTCACCCGCGAGGTGAAAAGATGATAGCCCAACTTGGGCACGGTTGGAAAGTCGAAAAATCAACCGAGCGGATCACGTCGTTTGCGGGATTGCCGCTGCTGACGGAACTGGCGCACCGAAGCAAGCTGGTCAAAGATCTAGACGACTTGCCTGGCTTGTGGGAACGAGTAGGCCGCTACCGGACGTCGGACTACGTTCTGAGTCTGGCGCTGACGCTGATCGCAGGCGGCGAGGGACTTGAGGACACGCGCCTGTTGCGCGAGGACGGTGGGCTGCAGGGTTGGCTGTGGAAGGACTTGCCCGCGCCCAACAGTCAGGGAGATTTTCTGCGGCGTTTCGGGCACATGGCGCTGGCGCGTCTGGGACGAGTGAACGCGCGTCAAGTCCGGCGGCTGTTGGCGCGGGGAGGCCACAAGCGCCTGACGTTGGATATCGATTCAAGCTTGATCGAGGCGGACAAGAAAGAGGCGCAGAAAACCTACAAGGGCTTTGACGGTTACAACCCGCTGTTGGCGTGGCTGGATGAGCCGAATGTTTTTCTGTCTGGAGTATTTCGGCCGGGAAATAGTTCCCCGCAATCGCACCTGCGAAGCCAACTGGGACAGTGTCGCCGAATGCTTCCGAAAGGCACGAAGCTGCGCGTGAGATCCGATAGCGCTGGCTACAATCTGAGCGTGATGTCGTATTGCCTAAAACACGATATCGAGTTCTCAATAACGGCGGACTTGGACGCGGCGGTGAGGGAATCCGTGGAGGCAATTCCCGACGGGAAATGGCAGTTGATCGTGCGCGGCGAAGAGACGTTTTTGCTGGCCGAGACGATCCATGTGCCTGGAGGATGCACAAGCCAGCCGTTGCCGGCGCTACGGCTTATTGTGACCAAGAAACTTAGCGGACAATTGGAATTGTTCAAAGATCCAATCAAGCACCGGGCGATCATCACGACATTGCCGGAAATGATGAACACGGTGGAGGTGCTGGATCACCATAATGATCGCGGCCGAATGGAGAAGGCGATCGGCGAACTCAAGAACGGTTTCGGCTTGGAACGGCTTCCGTGCGGGCAGTTGATGGCGAACGCGGCGTATCTTCAGGTCTGCCTGATCGCTTACAACTTGGTGCAGACGTTCAAGAACTGCGCCTTGCCAGAGAGTTGGCTCAAATTCGAGATCAAGAACTTGAGGTTCCGGCTGCTGTGCCGGGCAGGCAAGCTGGTGCGGCACGCAGGTCAGACGTTCCTGAAGTTATCGCACAGCTACACGCACTATGAGATTTTCGAGCGGGCGCGTTGGGCCGTGCTCAGTCCCGCGCTGACGGCGTCCGGTTAATCGCGAGCGACTTTCGCCGAAAGTAGGGGTTGTGGATAACGCGAATAACTCAGCCGCGGCGGACGGACTTTGCCTGGGCCCTAAAAAACGCTGCTTCCCGCCTGTCAGGCTGGTCGAAAACGCAGCCGCAGCAGCCAGCCCCGCGCAATCCCTGTCAAATTTACCGGCCTTCGCGCTTGCCGCTACTGCTTACCCGAGGATTGGGGATGGCGCGACTAAATTTCCATCTTAGGGTGAAGCTTCAGCAAGCGCGGAACCAAGGCGTTCCATCCCGCCAAGGCCTGCGGATCCTCCGCAGCTATGGATTCGACCCCGTTAGCAAGCGCGGGAATCCGAAAACCGGTCGGTGTCAAATAAACCTAGAAACGGCAGTTGGCCTCAATTTTTACATCTCCAGTCGTGCTAGCAAAATGGCGACATCCGGCCTTGTGACGTAGATTTGCGGACTTCCGGTAGGGGCAAAAATCTGTTCACCCTCAACGGTTGAGCGCAACGAACT
>JANPGH010000027.1:0-4452 GCA_031423795.1 Elusimicrobiota bacterium
AGTTCGTTGCGCTCAACCGTTGAGGGTGAACAGATTTTTGCCCCTACCGGAAGTCCGCAAATCTACGTCACAAGGCCGGATGTCGCCATTTTGCTAGCACGACTGGAGATGTAAAAATTGAGGCCAACTGCCGTTTCTAGGATGAATGGTCTTTCATCGAATCGTGCCAACAGCAAAAGCGCGGCGCACGCCGCATAATAGAAAGTCCAGCGAACGGGGGATGGCCAGCATGCGATTTTCTGTCGGATGCCGTCGCTGCGACCATACGCGTCCACGCCGACGAGGACCGCGATGAGCGTCAACGCGATTGCGAATTCTCCGCCTGGTAAGTTGAATTGCCGCAACGCCTCAGGAAGTTCTCCCGCGCCTGAAGAGCGGATGATCTTAAAAATGATCAGAAATGCATCTTCTAGGGACGCGGCGCGGAAAAATATCCATGCCGTCGTCGTCGCCGCGAACGTCGCAGGAATGGACAACCATGCCGGGGGACGCGGTAGCTTAAGTCGACCGGCGCACAGTTCAGCACAGATCCAGGTCCCATGGAGGAACCCCCAAGTGACGAACGTCCAGCTTGCGCCGTGCCAAAGTCCGCTAAGCAAGAAGACCGTCATCACATTGAATAGGCGGCGGTGGAATTCCCCCCGCCCACCCCCTAGCGGAATATAGACGTAATCCCGAAACCACGAAGACAGCGAGATATGCCAACGTCGCCAGAATTCAGTGAGCGACGACGCAAAGTAAGGGGCGTCGAAATTTTTCATCAAACGACACCCGAAAACTTCCGCCGCGCCGATCGCGATATTCGTGTAGCCGCAAAAGTCGCAGTAGATCTGGAAAGAGAAGAAGAGCGTGGCTATAAAAAGCGCCGCCCCGTTGAAGGCCCGAGGGTCAGAGTAGGCGGCGTTAGCATAGGCTGCGAGCCTATCAGCGATCGCCATCTTTTGAAAAAATCCCCACGCCATTAGCTGCAGTCCGTGCGCCGCCGTGTCCGCCCGCAATTCCCGCGGCGAAGCGAGCTGTTCGAGCAGGCCATCGGCGCGCTCGATCGGTCCCGCGACGAGCTGGGGAAAGAACATTACGAAAGTGGCGTAGCATCCTAAATTATTCTCGGGCGTCCTGCCGCGATAGACTTCGATCACATAGCCGAGCGATTGAAAGGTGTGGAACGACAGTCCTAGCGGAATTCCCCATCCGAGGCTCGGCGGGCGCCAATGGACCCCGAATGCAGCGAGAAGATCGCTCGAGGCCATCCCCAGGAAATCGGCGTACTTGAATAGCGCCAACGCGCCGATATTTCCGATCACGCTGGCGACCAGCAGCAACTTTCGGTTGCGTCCATGCAGCCGCGCCATCGCTTTTGCCGCGGAAAAATCGAGAAGAATCAGGGCTACGAGAATCGGTACGTAAGCAATTCGGTATACGGCGTAAAAGTAAAAACTACAAGCCAGGACCCAAGGCTGCCGATGCCTCTTGGGGAGAGTCCAATACACAATCGTCGCGATCGGGAAAAAAAACGCGAAATGGAGTGAGTTAAATAGCATCAGCGCTTAGAGTTCCTGGATTTTGCAAGATCAGCGCCCCCGCTTCAATAGTCATTGGTCCTATCGGACATGCTGCAATGGGCCTATTTGCTAAAATTCATCTATGGTCCACTTCGACCCCAATGCCGCCCCGAACGAAGGCGCCGGCGTCTTCGGACTGCCCCATAACGAGGAGGAAGCCGCTCTCGTCCTATTGCCGGTGCCGTGGGAGGCCACCACGTCCTACGGCGGCGGCACGTCCAAAGGACCCTCGGCGATCCTGACCGCCAGCGGCCAAGTCGATTTGTTCGATGGGGACGTGATCAAACCCTACGAGCCGGGAATTTTCATGAAGCCCGAATCGAAGGAAGTCCGGGCATGGAATAAAACGGCAAAGGCCGCGGCGCAGAAAGTCATCCAGGCCGGCGGCCGCGTCGACGGACGCAAGGATCTGCAGAAGGCGCTGCGCCTCGCCAACGATTTGGGCGGCAAGCTCAATGAATGGGTGCGTCGCGAGACGAAAGCCCTGCTCGACGCGGGCAAGATCGTCGGCCTGGTCGGCGGCGATCACTCCGTGCCCTACGGCGCTTTCCAGGCGGCGGCCGAAAAATTCGGCTCCTTCGGACTGCTGCACTTCGACGCGCACTCCGACACGCGCGTCGCCTATGAGGGATTTACTTGGTCGCACGCGTCGATCATGTACAACGCGATGGAGACGATCCCGGAAATTTCCCGCATCACTCAGGTGGGAATCCGCGATTATTGCGAGCAGGAGCACGAATTTCTGCATGCGCTCGGCGATCGCGCGAAAGTTTTCTTCGACCGAACGCTCGCGACGCGGCGCTTCGACGGCACGCCTTGGACCCGCACCGCCACCGAGATCGTTGACAGCCTGCCCGACAAGGTGTGGATTACGTTCGACATCGACGGCCTCGACCCGAAGTTATGTTCGCATACCGGGACTCCCGTGCCCGGCGGCCTGGAGTTCGCCGAAGCCAATCACCTGCTCGGCCTGCTCGCGCGCTCGGGCCGAAAAATCATCGGCTTCGACCTCAACGAGGTTGCCCCCGCCCCCGGCGGCAAGGACGAGTGGGACGCCAACGTCGGCATGCGCCTCCTTTATAAGCTCGCAGCCTGGACCTTCGTCAGCCGGGGTTTGGCGAACCCTCGGGCGTAGCGGCGACGAGCCGGCTTAAAAACCAAGCGATCTCTCCGACGCGATCAAAGCCGCAGAGAATATGCGCGTCCTTAAGTTTCCGCCTGACCGCATCCTTAAGAACGACCACGGCCATCGCCTGGGAGCTGGCTAAGGAATCCAGGCTGCCGCGATTATCTTTGCGCGCATCCATGCGCAATGGCATCGGCAACTCGGCGGCGCGCGCCACCCGGGGATCGCGCATCGCGTCCAACCTGAGCATCTGGCGCCGAATGCTAAAAGCCACCGTCGATGCCTTCGAATCGTCGCGCTCAAGAGCCGGCTTGGCCGCAAGCCCCAAGCGCATGCGCCCCATCCAGGCGGCGGCCCTGCGGATCGGGATCAGGAGAAGGCATATCGCGCAGTACGCCAGCGTTATTGCTCCCGCCCAAATCAAATCGTAGAGAATAATCGTGGTGAGCTGCGGCGCGGCGATGACGAATTTTTTAATCAGGACCGCCGACGTGACGACCGTGGAAAGCGCGAGCGTCAGGACATTGAGCGCCGCGCCTATCCACCACCGCGCATGGTCCGGTTTGCGCAAATGAACGGTCTTCCCGGAAATCAGCGCGCGATCCCGGATATCGATGCCTCCCTTAATCCCATACATGGGATTGAGCTTCTCCTCGGCGTAAAACGGGCGCCCTCCCGCGCGAAGCGCCCGCGCAAGACGGCGGACCGGAATCAATGCGCCGAGCGGAGGAACGTCGAGGCCGGGCAAGATTCCATGAATATGGAAATTGATGCCCGCGTTTTGCACGACGACCCCCGGGACGGCGCGCGAGCGGTCGACGGCAAAGGGAGCCGGACTCGTCAGCGCGACTCGCATCCAAAGTTCGCGCAAGAATTGCACGTAGCCATCGCGCGCCGCGACGGCCAAGGTCGAGCCTTTTTTCGCGTCAAGCAACCGCAGCCTTGCCAATCGGTCTACAGTTTCGTCCAGGGTTCTAGATTCTTCGATGGCGTCCGCTATCTGGGAATAGGCGATCCCCTGGTCCTCTGCCCGTTGAAGGATTTCGTTCGCCGAATGCGGCGTTCCTCCGAAGATAGCGGCGACCTCTTCGTTCGTCTGGGAAATTGGACGCTCCTCGTCGGGATTAGACCTCCCCCCGTCAAACAGTTCATCAAGAAAAAATCTCGCCGCAAGCCGGGGATTATCGGCGGCATCCGGAGCGAATTTTCGTCGTAAAACTCGAAGACGGTGCAGTTCGTGCCCTGCGGCTGAATGATCGTACTCATGCAGGCGATCAGCCAGTGAGACGAGTTGCGCAAGTTCGGGGGCGACGACATCCCCCTGTGACAATGTGGAGGCGACATCGCGCGCAAAACGAGGATCGGAAACGGATTCGACAAAAAGCCAATTGGCCGACGTTTCCTCCTCGGATTCATGGCTAGGCTGGGCATTCTGAATAAGATGTACCGAGACGATATGGGGCTCAATGGGACCTGCGGCGGGAAGCAACGGCGCCAACGCCTGCAAGTGCACGCGAAATCCCTGAATCAGGGTTTTACTGATGACGGCACGCTGATCCACCTTGGCTCGGGATTGATCGGCAAAAGTCTGCAAAGGCAGGCACGTCGCCGCCAGCAGCGCGCAAAGAATTTCCGCGATCGTTCGCTTCAAGAATGCCCGCAGCTGCATTGGTAAAGTTTACGCCGAGACAATAAGGTTCGGAAGAGGCATTGGGCCCAATAAATCCACGAATCGAGTAGGCGGGAGCCCCGTTAGGGGCTCCC
>JANPGH010000028.1:0-7919 GCA_031423795.1 Elusimicrobiota bacterium
GCGCCAGGAGGCATGGTACTGGGATCATGTTGCCGGACTGAGAAGGCGGGATCAGGCAGGGTGGCAGCGGCAACGAAACAGTAGACTGACTCTCAGGAAAGCGCGACGTTGCAGGACTGCCGCGCAGCGGCTTCGTTCAACTTTTAATTGGACTGGTCTGTATAATTCCGGACGTTGGATGAGTCATTTTGCGAATTATATCGGAAGAATCAGGATTTTGCCATGGTTTATTCGATACGAATGAGGGCGGGAAAGGCCGACCGGGCCGGTCGGCATAAAGTAAGGACTCGAGTCCCACGCGGTCGACGGGGCTCAGGCGGATCGCCGGTAATCTAACGCCGTTTCTTCTTCGAGGACCGCGATCCTTTGTCGCCGCGAAGCATTATGACCGCCCACGGCCAGCCTAAAAGAACGCCGATTATCAATCCTCCAATCACGTCTGCGGGATAATGAGCGCCGACATACACGCGACTATACGCGATAAGAATGGCCACTCCCGCGAATGCGTAGGCGCCTGCGGGATAAGCGACGCTGAGCACGGACGCCGCGGCTGCGGCATTAACCGCGTGATTCGATGGGAAGGTCCACGTGCCGCGCGCGGGCGCCCGCAGGATCACCGCGACGCCAGCACGATCTGGACGCAGTCGCGCGACGCTCGGTTTGATGACGCGATACGAGAGAAAATCGCCCACGCCGATCGCGATCGCGGCGACGATTAGGACGCGCAGAGCGCGTTTTTGGCCTTTCCAGAGCCAAAGCGCGATCAATGCTGGGCCGACTCCGTATAAAAACCAGGGGACGCGGTGCAGGTCGGTCAGGACGGGCAACAACGCGTCGAGCGATGGCGCGGTCCAATCCCGATTGATTTTTAGCAAAAGCCATCGATCAACGCTCCCGAGCACGTCGTGATGATAACAAATACGTCCATTATGATAATCTGGACGCAGGCCCCGATCCATGCTGACCCTCATTCTCGCCCTCACGTTCGTCGCCTCGATGGTGGGCGGGCTTGCTCCGACGGTGGAAGGCGTTATGGAACGCCTCGGCCTGGAGCGCATCATCTCTTTTCGGTCGGGCGTATTGATCGCTGTCGCCGTGGCCGACGTCCTGCCTGAAGCCTGGATCGAGGCGCCGCTGCCCAGCGTGATGGCGGCCGCGGCGGCACTCATACTCGGCTGGCGGCTGCATCACGACCACTCGCAAGATCACGAAGGCCACGAGCTGACTCACCCTCATATACATCCTCGACCCCACCTTCCGACGGCGGTCGCGGCCTTGTTCGTCCACTCTTTGCTCGACGGGTTGAATTTAGGGGCGACCGTCGTCGTGGGCGTACCGGCGCTGTTCGCAGTCGGTGCTGCTACCAGTCTTCACAAAGTGGCCGACGGGCTTACCCTCACCACCCTTTTTCAACAGGCCGGCCGACCACCGCGCACTTTGCTTTTAGTCGCCGTCTCGTTGGCCACCCCTGTGGGGGCGATTCTCGGCGTGGTGGGAGCCCTACGCTTGGGGGCGATCCCGACGGCGCTGCTGCTGGGGTTCGCCGGCGGATCGTTTCTGTTCGTCGGCGCCTCGCAGATCGTCCCGCATCTCAACCGGAAGCGGGACACGCAGTGCGCGATCGCGTTCGCCGCTGGCGCAGTCGCGATGCTGCTTCTTCGTCGCTTCTAATTCAGCGCGTCCGGCTGGGGATCAGGAGGTGAATCAGGGTCGACAGCCCCCCCACGGCGCACAGTGCTACGACGATCACCGGGCCCAGCGGCAGATCAAACCGGTAGGAGAAGTAGAAACCGATGAAGGCGCTGAATCCTCCTGTCAGCGACGACAGTATCGACAGCGAGCGCATTCCTTTTGCCCAAGGCAAGGCAATCATCGGAGGAACGGCCAGTAATCCAAAAATCACCAAGGGCCCAACCGTCATCACGCCCAGCGAAATGGTCACACCAATCAGCAAATACAACAGACCGTCCCAGAACGCCACGCTGCGGCCCAAGGTCACGGCCATGTCTCGATCGTAAGACACCAATAAGAATTCCCTTTGGAACAAAAACATCGACGCGCACACCGTCAGGAGCACGTTGATCATCCAATGGAAATCCGATTCTGAAATAGTGAGTATTTCACCCTTGAGAAGGCTGAGCATCTCGGTCTCGCCTTGGGCGTTCCAGGCGACAAAAAGGATCGATGCGGCGGCGGCCAGCGCATAAAGGACTCCGACCCGTCCTTCGGCCAACCCGGCCGCCCGCTGCTCAAGCCACGTCAGCACCGCGATCGCCGCCAACGTAAAGACCACCGCGCCGAGGATCGCGACGTGCTTCTCAGACGATTCTCCGCCCGCCGACAAGACCAATCCCAGGCCCTGCAGCATGAACGCAAACGCGATGCCCGCGGCCGAGACCTGCGGCAAGGCCACCCCCCAAAATACGAGGCGGCGCAAAACAAAATAGACGCCGACAAGCGGGCAAACGAATCCGACGACCACGCTGCCATACAGTGCGTGGTGCAATAAAAAATTGGGCGAAAGCATCGCCAGAAACTGGCTCATGATTCGTCTCCAAAACTTTTGGAGATATGGTGCGAACGAAGCATTTCCGCGCTGGGCCCATACTCGACCCGTCCGTTTTCCACCCACGCGATGTGCGTGAATAAATCCCGCTCCGCCTGCAATCGGTGACTGACCATCAGCAGGGTCAAGCCGCGGCGATCTTTGAATTCCTGGAATAGCGCGAGCAACGCTTTCTGCGTCGGAACATCGATGCCGGCCAGCGGCTCGTCTAGGATCAACAGCTCGGGCTCGGCTGCCAGCGCGCGGGCGATCAGCACGCGCTGGCGCTGGCCCCCCGATAAATCGCTGTAACGACGATCGGCAAGATCCTGCACGCCACAGTCCTTCAGACACTGCGAGACGAACTCGGTGCGGGTCTTTCGACGCAGAGTCTGCATCAATTCAAATCGGCGGTATGTTCCCATCTCGGCTACCTCCCAGCCGGTGAGCGGATAAATTGCGTCGAGTTTTTCCTTTTGAGGAACGTACCCGAAGCGCAAGGAACCGACGGAGCTCCCCCGTCGCTCAACTTTTCCCTTCATTGGAGGAATCAATCCAAGTATCGTTTTCAGGATGGTCGACTTGCCCGCGCCGTTAGGTCCCAAAACTCCGAGGCAATCTCCGGACCCGAGAGCCAAGTCCACTCCCGTAAGCACCGGTCGCTGGCCGTAGCCGAGGCTGGCTTGCGAAAATCGAACTAGTGCGTCGCGCGATTGGTTCATGGCGCATGTCCGGCCGCGGCGAGCACTGCGCGAAGGTTATGCTCGGACATCTTGATGAAGGTGTCGGAGTCAGGGAATGCCTTGGCCATGGTTCCGATCGCCGCCACCTTGGCCCCCGTGTTTTCGGCAAGGAACTCGGGAAATTTGGGATCGTATTGTTGCTCGCGGACGATCAAGGTCACTCCCTCCTGTTTCATCGCGGAGACCAATTTTTCTAAATGGGTCGGCGTCGGCGAGACCCCTGGCTTTGGCTCGAGAGTGCCGATAAACTGCAATCCGGTGAAACGCGCCAAGTACGCCACGTCTTGGTGATAGGACACCGCCTTCACGCCCTTGAGCGGGGCCACCCATTTCCGCCATTCGACCAACTTGGCCTCTAACTCAGCAAGATAAGACTTCAAGTTCGCCTGATAGGCAGGCGCGCCGCCCGGATCGAGGCGTGACAGCCCCGCCGCGATATTGCGGGCGATCAGCGCTCCGTTTTCGGGATCGAGGTTATAGTGCGGATTGCCGTTCGGATGGATCTCCCCTTCGGCTCGGCTCAAGCTATCCGGCTTCTCAAGCACGGCAACACTCACGGAACAATCGATGCAGCCCGCGCCCGTGCACCCGCCGGTCGGATCGGCCCGCAGGCCGGGATTGGCCGCGACATTGAGCAGTCCTGGAAGGAAGGAGTGCTCGACGGTTAGGCCCAGATAGACGACGGCATCGGCGCGGTTCAATTCCGGCACTAAGCTCGGACGCATCACGACCTGATGAATATCCTCCATGCCGCGCGCCAGAACGTCGATCTTCACGTTCGATCCCCCGATCCGCGATGCGATGTCGCCGAGCTCGGGAATGGTCGCAACTATTTGCAGCGGTTTGGCGGCGGCGGGGCGCCCTACTGCGCACAATGCGGCAACGACCAGGACGAAGAGATTTTTCAAGTTCATAGTGGTCTCCTGGGGATATTTTTCATTTAACGGTCGCGGAAGCCGTGCACGTGATGACCGAACACCGCGGTCCATTGCAGGCCGAAGGTATGGCCGCGCGGGCCCGGGGCGTTGACGAGGGTCTCGGCGTACGACGCGCGCAGGCGATTGAATTCCGTGACGTCGCAGGTAAGGAACGTCGTGAACGTCTTTGTCATCCTTTTATCGTCGTCCTGGTCCTGAGTCAGATCGGCCATCGCGCCGCCTCGCCAGCGCCTGCCGGCCTTGACCTCGACGAAGGAATACCCCGCGTAAGTCGGACGGCGCCGCGACGGAAGGTTCGTCGCCGGATCGATGCGCCTTTCGTCGTTCTGAAGGACTTCGGTGCCCCAGAGCAGCCCTTTGTAAAGTCCGCCAGCCGCGGGCTGGTAACGATACGTCAGATCGACCCCACTGAGCGTGCGCCAGGTGTCCTGATGCAGATCGTCTTCGCCTAGCGTCGATACCACGGTGCGCTTGGGCGTCCAAGCCGAATCGACACCGAGCTCGAGGCTATGATTCTCGCCCAGATCTGCGTACGCATTCAGTCGGGCGAGATAGGTGAATTCGTACAAAGGCCTTGGGGTCGTAGGATCCTGGCGCTCGTTTTCGGCTCCGATCTTGTCATACGCGCCGAATGTGGCGGAGACGAACAAGGGCGTCGGGAAAAGATAGGACGCCTCCAGTCCGTCGGCTTTTGTTTCCCCACCGATGTAGCTGTCCAATGACAATGGCCGATCGATCACCGGCAGCTCGTGGTCGTGGAAATGCGCCAAGCGCCCGAATGTCGCGAATAGCCGGCCGCCTCGCACCGTCAAGTTGTAGGGCAATGCCGTCGTCTCGACCGTCGCTTCCTCGACGTCGACGGCGGGGCTACCGTTGGAACCGGTGATCACGCCCCAGGCCTTCAAATAGGGGTCGACCGGCGCCTCGACGTTCAACTCCAACGCGCGAAAGTCGAAGTTCGCCTTCCCGTTCGTACTGCGAAACGTGCCGTCGAGCGCTGCGCCCATCGCCGGATTGAACGAACTGAGCGACGACTTCAGCGGGGCGCCCTCCAGCTTCTCTAGGCGGCCTTTGAGCTCAGCCAATTGCGACTGCAGATCTTGCGGCGGCGCGTCCTGCGCGCGGGCGGGCACGACGACGAGGCCCGTAAAAACGATCAACGTGGCGACAAACTTTCTTTCAAACATCTTTCCTCCGAGACGAAAGGTCGTTGGAGCCCGCTTGGGCTTGGCCGGTCAAGGCGACGGGCCGACGGACGACGCTTAAGCGCGGACAGTAGGAGGCGCGCGCGCGCCGCTGGCGACCACGCACCGCAAAACGGCTGCGGGTGCGGACACGTCCGCGACGGCGGCGGACACTACGAGCGGCGCGACGATCGCTGGGGCGGGTGCGGCGGGAAGGCTCGCTTCTTGGATGTGGCAAACGACACAAGAAGAATCGGTCGGATCCGAATGGGCGAGGACGTGGAACGTCGCGGTAGACAGGAAAACGGCGGCGACGAATGCACCAATCCACCGCTTCATGGCCATCATGGTCTCATTTTAACAGAACCGCCGCCAAAGTCAACCTTTCGTCGGCGGCTTGCCCTCGGCGCCGCGAAACGCGAGCAAGTCGCGCAGCATTGCCGTATTCGGCGGAATCATCGAGATCTCGCCCTTGCTTTCGAGGATACGCTGCGTCTCCAGGACCTCGAACATCGCTTCCAGGATATCGGGAGAAGAGCCGATCTGCTTTAGCGCCAGACCGACGATTTTAGGGCGCAGCGCCGCGGCTTCGGCGAAGGCGACGGCCGCGGTGCGCTGTGCTGTGCTGGCGATGATGTTGACCTGGTTCTCGCCGTCCTGCTTGATCGCGGCGGTGACCTGACGCAATCGATTCACGACTTTTTCCTCGATTTGGTGGATCATCCCGGGATCGCGGAAATGAACTTTGCGGATGTAGACCGAACCCAATTTATATCCCCACTCGTGGGACTTGGGCGATACCTCATCACGCACGGTTTGGCTCATTTGATGGCGGTTTCCAAGCATGTCCGCCAATTTCATGTTCGACAGCGAACGCACCGTCGCGTTGCTGACGTTGGCTGCGAGCGAACCGCGTGGGTCGGCGTTCTTGAAGATATAATTCACGGGATCCGAGACATACATCTCGTACCAAATGCCGATGCCCATCGGCGCCCCTTCCTCGGAGTTCACCGGTTCGGAACGTCGGTACACCTGGTCCATGCGCATGTCGATGGTGTAGCACGTTCCGATCCAATTGACGATCAGCGCGGCGGGCCCCAGGCGCAGCCACAGGAAATGCAGCCCGGGCTCGCGGATCACCGCGAGCACGTTGCCGAAAAGCACGTAGACCCGTGCGGTGCCTTCGTTGACGACGGCGTAAAAACCGAAAATCCTCATCAATCCGAACAGCATCGGCACCACGATAAAACTGCCGATAAACGTCGCCATCAGGCCAATCATGAAATCGGATGACATATCAGCGGCCCTCCTGGGTCGTCGTTTCCAGCACGAACTGCCGGCCTGCGCCAAACAAACTCAGGCGAACGTTGCGCAGGTACGCGATCAGCGCGTTCTCGCCGCCGATCGCCTTGAGCTCGGTCAGTTGTTTGGCCATCGCGGTCAGCGGCTCTACTTCGGCCTGCGCCTTTAGCGTCTCGATCTCGACGGCGCGGCGCGATTGCACGATTTTCTGGTCGGCCGCGGCCTGCGCGAGCGAAATCGCCGAGGAAACCTCGTTGTGGGCGGTATTAATGGCCGCAAGCGCGGACTCAACCTCACGAGGCGGATCAATCCCGGTGATCAGCGATGCGTCCAAGACGATGCCGTAGCGCGCGACCGACGAGCGCCCGTCGCGGTCCATCGAATCGTTCAGCGAACGCAAGTTCTTGCGGATATCGTTGATTGAAATGCCCATCACGTCGGCAAGCCCCGTCGCCTGCGAGCTTGCGGTCGCGGCCGCAGCACTTCCCTCAGGAGCCTCGAAGGTCGCGATCTTCTCGCGCAGGATGCTGACGAAATAACCCATCACGTGCACGATCGGGTGTTTGATGCCGAACAGATAGGCGTATAAATTACGCTCGGAAATCCGGTAGCGGATTTGCCCGGTTAAGCCCGTGTTCAACTGGTCCTTCGTCACTGCTTCTAAGACGGTTCCACCCTGATTGGCGGAAGAATTTTCGGGATCGAGCGCCACGTTGACGCTTTGAACCGCGACGGACACTTTGTACACGCGCTCCCACGGCCATTTGAAATAGGGACCTCCCGCCGGGATGACGCGCAACTGCGGGTAAAGATATCGCTCCTTCTCGTCTCCGGAAAGCGTCGAGGCCATTTCCGGATCATCGAGCGTCGTCTGCCCGGGAATGCGCTGCGCCCGACCAAAACTCGTTTTGACAGCTCGTTCGTTTTGATCGACGGTATAAAGACCTGCGACCAAGTAGTTCAACAGGAACCACGCGACAAATCCGATGATTGCGCCCAACGCAAATCCCATGGTTACTCCTTTTTAGATGCCACGACTATTTGCAGAACGAGTGAGTTTACCGTCCGCGGAGACTCCAGTCAAGAGAAGTGACGGACTCCGGCGCGCTTTTATTGTATCGCCCTCGGGACCGCGGCGGATTGACCGCCGCTTAGCCACGCGCGGCGGCGGTATAAAGGACAGCCGTCCGCGCGTGAAATCCCGAGG
>JANPGH010000029.1:0-2525 GCA_031423795.1 Elusimicrobiota bacterium
CATCGATGTCGAATAATATCTTCTCAAGCTCGCTAACGGCGACCTCATCGGCAACCATCTGGATCCACCCGAACTCGGGATATGTCGCCGATTACAATGACTTCTTCAGCTCGAACACGCTCAATACGCTGACGTGGGGCAGGTCATTTGCGTTCCCGTGGAGCGCGTCGGTCGGTGGTGACGACGCCAATTCCATCGCCGCTAACCCTCTCTGGGCTGAGCCGCGCGTTGGTTCTGAAGACTTCCATCCGAAGTCGACCGAGGGACGGTGGACAGACGCGCTTCAGAACTTATCAACGGTCGACAGCGCCAATTCCCCCACTATCGATGCGGGCGATCCGGCCGAGGGAGCGGGTCTTGAGCCTTCGCCAAATGGAAGCCGAGCCAACCAAGGCTCCTACGGCCTGACGGCCCAGGCGTCCGAGACCCCAACCTATGCGGGCTGTGCTCAGACGCAGAACGTGGGCAGCGGACAGACTTACAGCACGATCGGCGCGGCGCTGACGGCGCTAGCCCCCTCCCTGCCGGCGGGTCAGACCTGTGTTGTGATCCGCGACGCGGCGACGTACGCGGAGCAGGTGGATGTGCGCAACTTCATCATGAATGCGTCGTCGATAGCGATCTTCACCGATCCGGCGGTAGGATCGAACGCGACGGTTTCCCCGCTGGCCAACTCAACTGCGGCCTTCGTGATCGCCAACAGTAGCGTTAATATCTTTAGCATCAACATAGCACCCACCAACGCGATGACCTATGGCATTGCCATTTCATCGACCTATGTCCAGATCAGCAGCGTCAACATAGATGACGTGAGTCAGAAAATTGCGATTGCCGGCATCATGACCTCAAGTTGGACAACGGTGACCTATTCCACCGTGTCAGGGGGCGTAGCGATTTATGGTGGAATCTATTTGCCGGGAAGCACGATGACGGTCGTTTCGTACAGCAGGAGTAGTGCGGTTAATACGATGTCCCTTTACTTATTTAATGCCTCGTCCAATACATTCAATGCGGATTTCTTTTCCGTATCGTCCGTCACTTTGGTCAACTCCAACGCTAACACCTTCATTCTGAGTACGATGACCAATTTTGGAATTAGGGCGCTGGATCTTACAGGGTCATCGTCCAATACTTTTAGCGGCTGTTATGTCTTTATGGGTGCTGCTGGAACTTCATTTTCTTTTAAAGGCAACTCAAACGGGAATGTGATGACGGGAAATAGGATTTACGGGTTCGGGGGTCTTTCCCTGAGCGCCAGTTCGGCGAATTTTTTCCAAAGCAATTTTATGCGCTCTGCCAGTCCGGTGGTCATGGGTGCCAACGCAAATGGAAATACATTTATTCAAAATGCATCGACAAATACGGGAATTGCGTCCTCTTCCTTTCAGTTGATGGGGGCGTCATCGAATACCTTCGTTGGATGCAGCGGGTATTCGGATAGTACAGACGGAAACTTCATCAGTTTACAATCGAACTCGAATGGGAACGTGATTCTTACAAGTAGTTTTACTGCTTTTAAGGCGGGTACGGCTGGAATCACGATAATTGCAAGTTCATCAAATACAATCGACGGATGTTTTTTCCAAGCCGCTTCCTCGGGTATCTATGTCAGTCAATCAACGGGAACCATCATTAGCGGGAGTGTGTTGGTGGCGACAAACACTTACGGTGTTGCTTTGTCATTGGATTCCGGATTGGTGAACCTCACTTTGTCGAGCTCAGTCCTGACGGCTCCTTCGAAGGGGTACGGTGTTTCCCTGTCGTCAGGCAGTAGAGGCATTTTTATTCTATCAACTAATACCATCAACGGCGGGACATATGGAATTTTTGTCGGAACCCAAGCAGTAGGCACACAGCTTTACATTACATCCAATACCGTGTCGGTATCAACAAATAATTCCGGCGACACCTATGGACTTTACTTCAATGGCCTGCAGTCGGGAGCGACGGTTCAGAATAACTCTATTTATTTTCGTTCGGCGGGAAACATGACCGGCTTTAAGACCGTGGGCCTGTTCACGCAAAGCGTCTCGGGCCTGAACATCGACCATAACCGCATCTCAAACCCCGGCATGATCACGGGCGGCAGTGTCATTAACGTGATGCTGTCGTCAGGCACTGTCGCCACGACGTTCAAGTTCAACGACATACACTCAACCGGAACCGGCTTGGGGACGGCGTACCTACTCCAGGTCAACGGCTCCACCATTACTTCTATCGCCAACAACATTTTCTCAAGCTCACTGACCGCCACGTCCTCGGCCACTGTCTGGATCAACGCCAATTCCGGCTATGTCGCCAATTACAATGATTTCTTTAGCTCGAATACACTCAATACTTTAGTGTGGGGCCGCTCATTTGCGTTCCCCTGGAGCGCCTCGGTTGTTAGTGACGCCAATTCGATTGCGTCCAATCCGCTGTGGGCCGATCCGCGCGCCGGACCCGAGGACTTCCATCCGAAATCGACGATCGGTCGTTGGACTGACGCAACGCAAAACCTGTCTAGCGTGGATGGTGTCGATTCG
>JANPGH010000030.1:0-8606 GCA_031423795.1 Elusimicrobiota bacterium
CTTCGGTGCTAAGAGACTTGGATTACTGGATGAAGCGGCGGCTACGCTGTGTCGTATGGAAACAGTGGAAACGCGGACGGGTAAGGTTTGAAGAACTCAGGAAGAGAGGCGTGGGTAAAGAATTGGCGGCGAAAACCGCCGGTAGCGCCCACGGTCCTTGGCGTCTTGCCTGGAGCCCGGCCCTGCATGTCGCTTTATCGGACGCTTACTTCGTTTCACTTGGTCTGCCGAGACTGACCGTTCCAAGCAACGCGTAATCCGCCGAACCGCCGTGTACGGACCCGTACGCACGGTGGTGTAAGAGGGAAGGCGGGCGACCGCCTACCTATCTAAATTGGCTGAGAACTAGCGAAAAGAATGTTAGACGATTCTTAAACTCGCCGCCCGCTTAGAACCCTGAAGATCAGCGTGACCAGGGCGATGACGAGCAATAGATGGATTAGCCCGCCGCCAACGTGGATCGCAAATCCACCGGCCCACGAGATGATCAGCAATACAATGACAATGTCTAACAAGTTCATGAGAACCTCCTTTGGTATTAAATGACAGCGCCTGCCAATCGCCGGTTCCCGAGCGTCTACGGGCGGTCGCGCCCGATAACTCCGAGAACCGGCGGCTGGTGGTCCGGTTTAGGACTTCTTCGCGTGAAGCTGCTTGCTGATGTTCGTCCACGAGCTCTTCAGCTCACCGGTGAGGCGCGTCAGTTCGGAGGCGCTCACTTTTTTCGTTTTGGCGATGCGCTTAGAGGCCTCATCGACGATGTCGTTGTAGGCCTCTTGGTTGACCTCTTTGAGCTCGAGCAGCTTTTCCTGGACGTCTTCCTTTAATTGGAGCGCCCAGTCGGCGATAGCCTCGCGATTCTTGGCTCCGCGCTTGCCCAGAAGCAAATAGGCGCCCGCTGCCGCCGCGACGGCCGTCGCCCCGATTCCGACGCCCACCATCTTGTCTTTGTTTTTCATTTTCTAACTCCTTGTATTGGTTGATGACGTCGCACCTTTGCTGAGTATAACTTGCATCCGACGTCATGAATATGCGGAATTATACGGGCCAGGGACGGGGAAATTACGTGGTATACTTACAGCTGAAGAAACAAGTGCCGACCCGATCATCGCTGCGTTTGAGCGCCCCAACACATTCAAATCGGGAAACCCTCCAAAGGTTATCGCCCTTTGTGCACCATTCCAATGATGCGGTGATCATCCGCGACTCCCGCGATCAAATCATCGCCTGGAATAAGGGCGCTGAGAGAATGTACGGCTACAGCGAGATCGAAGCGCTGGGAATGAAAATCCAGCGGCTGATACCCGAAAAGGATCGCATGCGGGTGCGCGAGCTGTCCCTGGAATCGTCACCGCTCAAAAAGGCACTTCCAACGGAAATCCGGCGCCGCGCAAAGGACGGACGCGTCCTTGACGTGTTGCTCTCGACGACGGTGCTCTACGATGGGAAAGGGACGCCGCTTGAGATCGCCACCACCGAACGCGACATCACGGAGCACAAGAAGGGAGAAAGGCAGTTGCGCCGGCTCCATGCGCAGGTGGTTTCCGCCCAGGAAAGGGAGCGCAAGCGCCTGGCCCGCGAACTACACGACGGGGTGGGACAAATTTTGTCCGGGATCAAATTCCGGCTGGAGACCTTGCCCGGGGAGATTTCCCTTACTAAGGAAGGAAAGTTGAGGATTAGCGAGGTGGGGGGCCTTTTGGATCGCGCGATTGCGGAAACTCGACGCGTGTCACAGAATCTGATCCCTTCCGAACTCGACGATCTGGGCCTCGAGTCGGCTTTGAAAAATCTCTGCCGTGAGTTCAAGGGCCGTAATCGCTTGGAAATGCAGGTGCGCCTTAGCCGTATTCCTCGGGTCATTCCAACGGAACTGGGACTCGCTTTTTTCCGCATCGCTCAAGAGTCCTTTAATAACATCGGCAAACATTCAAAGGCGACCATCGTCAATGTCACTGTTTCGCGCGAAAACGACGAACTCCTTATAAGCGTCAGCGACAATGGAATCGGTTTTCGTCCCGACGCGGGCCGTACATCGGGACAAGGCGGTATCGGTTTGGGGAATATGCGCGAACGCGTGGCGGCGATCGGAGGTTCGATTCGGATTCGTTCGGCGCCGGGCGAGGGCACGACGCTCGACGTTCGCGCTCCCCTCACGATACCCGAGGAGGAGCAACCATGAAGACGAGCCGAAAAGACAACATAAAGGTTTTTTTGATCGATGACCATCCCGTCGTGCGTGCGGGTGTGCGTTCTTTTTTGGAGTCCACCGGGTCCATCTCGGTCGTCGGCGAGGCCGCCGACGACAAAGAAGCTGTCCTTAAGCTTAAGAAGATCGCGCCTGATGTGATCGTCTTGGATGTCAGTCTTCCCACGCTTGACGGGGGCGAACTGGCGCGACGGTTGCGAGTGGCGCATCCTAAAGTCAAGCTCATCGCCTTTAGTTTTCATGACGGGCAGGACTACGTGATTCGGATGGCGCGTTGCGGCGTGCACGGCTATGTGATGAAAGATTCGCCGACAACGAAGCTCATCGAGGCGATCCAAAGCGTCCATGGGGGAGGACTTTTCTTTCCGCCGGGCATGTCCGACGCGATTTTGGCCCCCGACGTGAAGCCTCCATCTGACGGGTCCACGGTCGCGTTAACCTCGCGCGAACGCGAGGTTCTAGCACTGCTTGCCGAAGGCTTGGCCAACAAGGAAGTCGCCCGGAAATTAGGAATCAGCGTGCGTACCGCGGAAACCCACCGCGAACATCTTTCCCACAAGCTCGGCATCAACTCGATCGCGGGCCTGACTAAGTATGCAATTCAACAGGGCTTGACGTCGCTGAGCAGCAAGCAAACCACCGAGTAGAATTCCGGATAGTCAAGATTCGCGCTCCGGGTTATTCTTCTAGGGCCATGGGCGCGTATAGGGGAAATCAGACCAAGATTCGTGTCTTCCTCGTCGACGATCATCCGATCGTGCGCGAGGGTGTGCGGTCTTATCTGGTCAGCCACGATATTGCGGTCGTCGGCGAAGCGTCGGACGCAGACGAGGCTTTGCGCAAGGTCAAAGTCTCGACCCCTGACGTGATCGTCCTGGATATAAACCTGCCGGCAGTGGATGGGGGAGAACTGGCCCGGCGCCTTCGTCGAATATTGCCTAAGACGCAGCTCATCGCCTTTAGCATCCATTCCAGCGAGGAATACGTGATGAGAATGGCGCGGTGCGGTGTGCATGGGTACGTGACCAAGGGCCAGCCGGTCGGAGACTTGCTTGAGGCGATCAAACATGTATTCGCGGGCAATATGAGCTTCCCACCGGGAATGGGAGATGCTTTTGCGGATACTCCAATGATCAAGACGGACAACTCTGGCCTGACGCAGCGCGAAGTTGAGGTGCTGAAGTTGCTCACCGACGGCTTGTCGAATAAGGCCGTCGCGGCTAAACTTGGGATCAGCGTGCGAACGGCTGAGACCCATCGCGAGCATCTGGTCAGCAAGCTCAAGATCCACACGCTGGCCGGCCTGACGAAATACGCGATCACGCACGGCCTGACGGCCGTCTAACATCCCGTCGACGCGCGCCGCTCCCCTCCCCCGTCCGTATTACTACCTGGCCCTCCGCGCATAATTCCGAATAGGCGGCGTTCGCATGCAGAATTATACTGGAGGCATGGAAAATACAAAGAACGCCCTCGCACCGCGAGATGAAATTCGTCCGCAAGGTTTGGAGGGCATTAGCGATGAGCAGATTCGCCAGCATTGGAAGCTGTACGAAGGCTACGTAAAAAACGTGAACACGCTCGAGCAAAAAATAAATTCCTTTTCGGAGAAAGGTGACTATGGCGTCGAATTCGCCGAACTGGAGCGTCGCCTTGGCTTCGAATATAACGGCATGCGGCTCCATGAATATTATTTTGAAGTGCTCAAAAATGGACAGCCTCCTCTGAAGAAGACTTCCGACTTGTCGCGACAACTTCAAAAGACGTTCGGCAGCTTCGACGCTTGGAAAAAGCAGTTCGTCGCGATGGGAAATATGCGCGGGACGGGCTGGGTCATCCTATATAGTGATCCGCTGCGGCGCACACTCGTCAATGTGTGGGTCTCATCCCATGAAATCGGCCATCCTGCGGGATTGCATCCCATCCTGGTCTTGGACGTGTGGGAGCATGCCTACATGGTTGACCGGGGGGCGGACGGAAAACCCGAATACGTGGAGAAATTCCTTCAAAACATCGATTGGGCACATGTCGAAAGCGCGTTTGAAGCGAGCATGCATAATATTTTGGAGAGAAAATGAGAAAAATAGGACTCACGCTCGTTTGTTTACTTACGTTCGCGGCTTCTGTGCGAGCGCAGCAAGCGGGCAGCACGGGAGCCGGCGTCATTCTCGGCAACCCAACGGGTGTTACCGGTAAGTTCTGGCTCGATCACACTCAGGCATTGGTCGCAGGTCTCGGAGTCAGCACGCATCTGGCCGTATATGGCGACTATGTTTGGCACATCTGGGACCTATTGCCGCAGCCCACGCAGGGGCGACTGCCGGTATATGTCGGCTTAGGCGGCCAAGTTCGAACGTTCCATGACGCGGAGTTTGGCATTCGCATGGTCGCTGGAGTCGCTTACTGGCTGCCGCAAAACCCGGTGGAGATTTTCGTGGAAGCCGTTCCTGTCATTCGCCTAAGTCCGGACACCAGTGTCGGCTTGGATGGGGGGCTGGGATTGCGGTACTACTTCAACCTGTGAGGACAAAATGAACATCATCGTTAACATATTGGTCAGCGCCGTGGCCGTTCTCATTACGGGACGGTTGCTGAGTGGTGTTGCGATCGACGGATTTGGCACCGCAATCGCGGTTGCAATCGTGCTTGGAATTGTCAACGCGGTACTGGGTCCGGTGCTGATGGCGTTGACGCTTCCCATAAACGTACTGACATTGGGTTTGTTCACGTTCGTAATCATAGGCTGCCTGGTCATGCTTGTCTCAGCCATCGTGCCGGGTTTCCGGGTCGCAAATTTTTGGTGGGCGCTCGGTTTCGCATTCATCTTGGCAGTCATTAATTCCGGACTGCACGCAATTACGAGGGCCTGATGACGCGTACGACAATGAGCCGACTTTGTCTCGTGGGCGTCTCTCTGATGGTCCTGGCCGGCAATGTCCGGGCGGATGATAGCCCGACCGGAAATTCGATCATCTCACAGCAAGGAGATGCTCAGTCACGGGCCCGGTGGGCGGCTGATCCTTCTTATAGTCCCCCTAAACCGGTGAATGTTTCTTCCGGAGCATCTCCGTCGGCGTCAGCCCCGAGGAGCGTACCAATTGCGTCCCCGACGAGACCCCTTCCCACTCCCACTCCCGCGCCGGCACTGACGGGGGTGGCCTCGGCGGCGACGTTGCCCGCGCCGCGCGCGGTCGCCCCGGCGACATCACTGGTGACGCCGGTCGCGATCCCTCCTATACAGCAATCAAGCCATAGGGGACGATGGATTCTCTTGGGCATCTTCGTGGTTCTGATAGCCGTGAGTTATGCTGTCCGCTGACGTTCTTGAGCAGGAGGAAAAATGAAAATCCGAGTGCTGAGGCTTGCGTTGATCTCCGGGCTGGTCATATGGGTGGCGACTTTGGTGCCGGGACTTCAGTTGGTAAGTTTTTGGGGAATTTTGGGCGTGGTCGTCGTCATTGGGCTGCTTTGTCTTTGGCTTGATGTTTTCTCGCGGCATTCGGAACAGCCGCTTCGTTTTGCCGGGGCCTTGGGACCGCGACATAGCCTCCCCGGAACGCGGCTAGGGCATCTTCCGCTGCGCGGCATTCGCGGTTTTGAGGGTATTCACGAAGGCGAAAATCCGTCCCACCCACAGACTTCTCGTCAAAAATCCGTTTTTTTACATTCTTATTCGCATGAAGGATTTACCAGGAGGTAAACACATGAAAACAATCAGACCAATCCTCATCCTCGGTGCCGTACTTGCCTTTCCGCCGAGCAGTCAGGCTGGCGCGCCGGCTTCGGTGCCTGTCCATAAGGCGACTTTCGTCCAAAATTCCACGAAAGCGATTAATTACAGTTCGTTAAAATCCTCGACCAAGATTGACTTCAAGGGAACGGCCCTTGCGCCGGACGTTAAAGGAAGCGCGACGGTCAAAAGCAAGGACGGCGGCACTTATATCGACGCGAAGTTTGAAAACCTTCCCGCCGCCACGCAATTCGGGCCCGAATACTTGACTTACGTCTTGTGGGCGGTCTCGCCCGAGGGACGTCCGACAAACCTGGGCGAATTGATCGTGAAGAAGGGCAAGAGCAAGCTCGAAGCCAGGGAGACGCTCCAGTCGTTCGGGTTGATCGTGACGGCCGAGCCTTATTTCGCCATCTCCTCGCCGAGCAACGCCGTCGTCGTGGAAAACGCGGCCCGCAAGGACACGAAAGGCGCCGTCGAGACGATCGACGCCAAATACGAGCTGGTAGAGAGGGCTTCGCACGACACTAATCTCGCCCCATCCGAGATCGGGTTGACGATGGACGAAAAAACGCCGCTCGCCGTGTATGAAGCCCGCAACGCCGTGCGCATCGCCAAGGCCGCCGGCGCGGACGCTTACGCCGAAGGCGCGTTCCGGCGCGCGCAGGACCTTCTCGCGCAGGCGGAAAAGAAGGAAGACAAGGACAAGCAGCGCACGGCCGCTGCCCGCGAGTCGGTGCAGCGCGCCGAAGAGGCGCGGCTGATCGCGGTCAAGCGCCAAGACGCGGAGAACGCGGCCGGCGAGCGGCAGATGACCCAGCAGCAGATCGACAGCGCCAAGGTCGAGGCTGCCAACGCTGCGTTAGCCCAGGCGCGCGCCGAGACCGCCCAGGCGCAGGCCGAACTGGCGAAAGGACAGGCTGTTGCCGGGCGCGATGCGGCGCAGGTAGCCGCGGCGACTGCCGAACAGGCGAAGAGTCAGGCCCAGACCGAGCGAAACACGGCGGTTGCCGGGCGCGATGCGGCGCAGGCAGTCGCGGTGACTGCTGAACAGGCGAAGAGCCAGGCCCAGGCCGAGCGAAATACGGCGATGGGCCAGGTCAAGCGTGCGGAGGACGAGAAGGCCCAATTGCGCGCCCAGCTGTTGAGGCAGTTCAACGCGATCCTGGATACGCGTGACAGCGCGCGGGGATTGATCGTCAATATGTCCGGCGTGCTCTTCGCCACGGGAAAGGCGGAGCTGCAGCCGGCGGCGCGGGAAAAACTGGCGAAAATATCCGGGGTCGTCTTAGCCCATCCGGATCTGAAGCTTGAAATCGAAGGGCACACCGACAACGTGGGCGGATTGGCTTCGAATCAGGCTCTTTCCGAAAGACGGGCCAAAAGTGCGCTCGACTACCTGGTAAGCCAGGGTCTTCCGGCCGCCTCCATCGTCTCGCGCGGCTTCGGCAGCTCAAAGCCGGTGGCTTCTAATGACACGGCGTCAGGACGCCAGAGCAATCGTCGCGTCGAGTTGGTCGTCACCGGGGATTCGATCCGAATCTCCATGAACATCCAAGCGCCGCAGTAATACTTACCGGGCCGGATCCAGACTCGTCTTCGTTAGACGAGCGCGGATCCGGCCCATTTTTTTTGGCGCGGCCTAAAATCCGATTCCGGCGCGGTATGCCCAGTAACTATGCCGGTAGTTGCCGAGAGTTTCGGCGTGACCGTGAAATACTTGAAGCATCAGCACAGGCAAAAATTCGCGCTTGGCGGATTTGATCCGGAACGTGAGCTCCTGGCCGCCCTGCGTGGGATCCATGCCGGACGGCCCGCCCGCATAGATACGAAAAATCAGGTCTTCGACGACGTACTGCCCCTTGAAGTCGGAAAGCATGATATTGGCTTCCCAAAGTCCGCGGTAGTTGATCAGGTTCCGGTTCGA
This sequence comes from Elusimicrobiota bacterium, assembly GCA_031423795.1. GTDB lineage: Bacteria > Elusimicrobiota > Elusimicrobia > UBA1565 > UBA9628 > GWA2-66-18. Next base: position 7,867 of record JANPGH010000030.1, read on the forward strand.
CACATGCAGCGAATAGGGCACCCAGGCCTTTAATTCGGCGCGCAGCTTCGTCCGGTCGGCGAGGTCCCATTCGTTGTGGAGGCGGACGTAGGAGCGATTCCATGCGCGCTCGGACGTGCCGCCCTTGCCATTGGACTCGTGCTCGAAAAATCCGATATCCAGCCAGCGCTCTGCGCCGTTCTTGGCGGCAAGACGGTAAAAAAATTCCGGGGTGTAGTTGATGTCGGCGAAATAGGGATCTGCCCGAACAACCTCCCACAACATCAGCTGGGTGTATCCGAAAAATAGGGTTTGGCCATGAATGACCGGAATTTTCATGCTGAACTGCACCTTCGTGTTCGGCTGCCCCATCAAGAAATAATTGAGCTTATAGGACTCAAACGGCGTGACCTGGGTCCAATTCTCTTGAGCAACCGCTTTCGCGCAATTGATGGCGAGGAACAGCAGCAGCAACAACAACAGCTTGAGCGGGCGGTGAGGTGTGATGCCATGTTTTAGCGTATTCGAGGACCTACGCACAAGGGTCCTCAATCCCGCGAAAACAGCCCTGCCGCAACAGGACGGTAAATTTTTTGTAGTCTCGAACCACAATATAATTCCCCGACATCTAATAGCTATTGCAACACTTGATGTAAGCCGTCGTCTTCGTCTTGATCCGTTTTCCTTGCCGTTATCGTAGCCGTTGCCGTTAGGCCAAATCCAGAGAAATGTCGTTGCCGTAAGCCGTTAGAGGCCGTTGC
>JANPGH010000031.1:0-31445 GCA_031423795.1 Elusimicrobiota bacterium
CCCGGTAGCAGGGAAACGAGCTGATGCAGGATCGTGTTATAATGAGCCAAGGGGAATCCTCCGTCGTCGAATGGCGTCTAAGTAACTTCATTCTACAACTGGCGAAGGATTCCCTGTCGTCTTTCCCCGGACAGAAGTGACCTGTTTTTCGCGGTCTTGACATTTATCGCGGTTTTACCGCTGCGTGCGGCTACTCCAGTTAGCGCGAGTCCTTTTTATGCCTGGAAAGCGCCAGTCAGAGATTTGCTGAGGTCTTCGGCGCGGGTCCAGCAGATGGGGGAACTGGGTCCAAGTTCGATGGCGGGACTATTGGAAGGTAATTGGACCGCGGGCTTTGCTTATGAAGCTTCGCCGCGGGTGTGGGAATTGATCGCCTTTAATTTAAACGAGATCTCGACACCCCAGCGGGCAGGAATTCGAAAAGGTCGACGATGAATATCAGATGCGGGTCTTTATAGTTGCAGTAAAACTCGCCCAACGTTCGGCGGAGCAGTTGTATATGGCGGCTTCAAAGGTCGCCCTTGACGCCCTGACTCATCCCACAGAAGAGACCCTCGCGGCCGCAAAGAGCAGGATGGACGGGATTGCTGACCTCGCCTTTTTACTTGGAGACAAAGCGGCGGAATGGTCACTGCTCAGTATATACATGGATGAAGCCGTCCGAATTCGCGACGAACGGTTGAAACAATTTGGCCGCGATCTCCCTCGCATGATCGCCAGCAGCAGGGTTACTTCCGAGAACATCATCGTCAAAACGCCGGAGGGGCTAGTGGCCACCGATGAATCGCCATTTCCCATCGCCACCGATCTCCGTGAATTTTACCGCCGGAGGCGCGTTGCGCTTGAGAATGCTCCTCCAGGGCCGTGGGTCCGTGAGGAGGCCACGTTGCTGGCCAAAGCCCTTCTGCGCACCGATGTCGGTAATGGCGCGCACCTCGAAGGCGACCTGCTCCAAATTCCAGAGGAATTGAGGCGTGTGGGCTCTGAGGCGATGGAGCGATTTGCAAAGGATCCCCTCATCCGCGCCCCTTTGGCCGCTTTCCGAGCGTAATCAAAGGGGGGCGCCCCGCTTTCCCCGCCCGCGAGATATGCTCTCCATCAATTAATTTTTCAAAACGACCGCGTTGACCGCCGACCATCAGCCGCTTCCAATTCGTTTGCGCATGTTGGCGACCGTTCTTAACGGCGGCGCCGGGTTGCCTTCTTGGAACCTGCTTCGCTCCGAGATGCGCCAAGCAGCCAAGCGCGTGCGGCGGACAGGCGTGGCCGAAACCGGAATCACGTTGATGGGCGCGATCGTCGCCGCCGGATTGGCGGTTCTGGGCGCTGTCTCCAGAGCCTTTGGACTTTGCGTCGGCGTCGTTTTATTTGCGGTATTGATTAACGCTTGCGTCAATTTGGCATCGGCGGAGAGATTACAAACGGCGAGCGATGATCAGTTTATTCCCGAAAAGCTTCAAAGCGCCTTCCCCCCAGCAGACGCAACCTAAATTGTTGCTGGCCGCCTAGTGATTTTGCGACCAGCCGTCGGGATCGAGTAAATTTGTGATCGCATCGGTCAAGTCGGCGATGGTCGCGGGTTTTTTTAAGAACACTACCCGCGGATCGGGAGGGATGCTATGGGCGTAACGCAGCGGATCGGTCCCGCTGAGAAAAATGACGGGCAGAGATTTGCCGTATGCCCCCTGGCGGATCCGCGCGAGTAGTTCCGGTCCTTTCAAGAGCGGCATCGCGTAGTCGAGAACGGCGATGTGAGGGGAAGTCTTTTCAACGATGTCGGCAGCTTTTAAGGGCTCCCCGCAGCGCGTGACTTCGTGGCCGAGGCCCTCCAACGCGCTGGCAGTGGTCAAGAGGAGAAGCGCGTCATCATCGACGATCAGGATCCGGGCCACGCGCGATTATAGCAAGAGGCCGATCAGGGCTCGCAAGTTGCCGACAGTTCTTCGAGCGCGTTTCGATGCGCGTCCTCGTAATCGAAGGCGCCGAGATCGGCGCCCTTTTGCTCCGGCGCGAGCGTGCAGGCTTTTTTCCGGGATCCGACGCGCCGAGTCATTTTCATCGTCAAGAAATTGACGTCGGTAACGTCGTCGGCCTCCTCGCCAATTGTGTCCGTGATTTTAATCGTTTCCCCAATCAGCATGAATCGATCCCGCGCCCATTCGTATCTCCATTTAAGCGCATCCTCGAACATTTCCCGGGAGCCACCCTCATAGACCACCTTGAGCACGCCTTTGTCGATGGTCATCGTACCTATGGGAGCGTCCCATGGGCTTTTGGCGCCACCGCAGCCCACACAGGTGGCTTTTTCGGCCTTCGTGTGGAGCTTGAACGCCCCGCCTTTGGAGAGATAAACTGCGATCAGCGCTGTGCCCTGCACCTCGGTGGTGCTAATTTTGAGCAGTATCGCCGCGGCGTCTGGTTTTGCGTCGCCGTTGAGGTCGCCGGTGGCTTCTTCATATATCTCATAGCCGGGAAAGTCGACCGCGACCGCATTGATGAGTCCGGTTTTCGCGGCGCGCGCCGGCAAAGCCGCCGCGATCAATATAAAGGCAAAATAAATCCTCTGCGCGACCCGTCGTCTAAAGTTCATGTTGGCCCGAGGAGTAATATACCACCCTTCAACTATAAATGGCGAGCGTCGATGGCAAAATGAGACCTCCCGGGTTATACTGCAATCAACAAATGATTGTTTTAGCCTTCGTGTACATGATTCCGCTAATTTTAGGTTGCGCGAGACTTGTCATTTATTGGGCCAACGGCGGGGTCAAGGGAATACCCGAGCTTCGCTTTACCGTGCTCGGAATGGTAATTCCTGTCGCCACCGGAGGGATGTCCATGTTGCTGCCGTGGTTCTCCCTGCTGCTGCCCAGCTCTCTTTTTCTTCTGTATATTCTGTCGACCAAGGAAGACGGGCTCTCCGACAAGCTGATGGAAGCTCAGCTTGAATCCGATCTGACTCTCGCCGATCGACGCATCAGAGAAGATCCGAAAAATGCCGCCGCCTACTGGGCGCGCGGCCGGGCGTTGGAATCCATGGGCAAGAAGGATGCAGCTTTGGAGTCGTACCGGCGGGCACATGAAATGTCGTCGCACACCATTTCGCGTCCGGAATGGGAGCATATCCAGAGCCGCCTAGAGGATTACGACATATCGCAAAAAAATTCCAGTGATCTGCGTGCGATCGACCGCTGGGAGCCTATTTTCGAAAATATTTTCCTTTCCGTCGGAATCCTCCTGTTCAGTATCAATTGGCTGATGGCACTGAATTTATGCAGTTTGATGTTCGCGCTCAAATGGCTCAGGACGCGCGGCCCCGCCTATTAGTTGCGGCCGATCGAGGCGCAGGAAGCAGCGGCGCCCAAAGAAGTAGAATGGCTCAATGTCCGTTCTCAAGATGGGAACCCGTGGGTCCGTGCTGGCGCTAGCCCAGTCCCGACAAGCGGCACTCTCGCTCGAACGTCTTCATCCCGGACTCAAAATCGAGACCGTCGTCATCAAAACGACCGGAGACATGTTCGGCGCCCCGCCGCCGTCCATCGCCAAGACTCTGCCCCAGGGAGCCAAGGGTCTGTGGGTCAAGGAAATTGAGCAGGCTCTTCTTGACGGGTCCATCGACTTCGCCGTCCACAGCGCCAAGGATTTGCCAGCACTTCTGGCGGGGGGGCTTTCCATCGCGGCGTATCCTGAACGCGAAGACGCGCGCGACGCGCTGGTCGCGCGCTCGGGCTTGCGCTGGGAGACGCTGAAAGCGGGCATGAAAGTCGCAACGTCGTCGTTGCGTCGGCAATTGATGCTCCAAGTGATGCGGCCCGGGCTGGTACTTCTGCCGCTGCGCGGCAATGTGGACACGCGCCTGCGCAAACTGAAAGAAGGGGAGTTCGACGCGATGGTGATCGCGGTCGCTGGGCTCAAGCGTTTGGGGCGAGCGGACGTCGTTTTTGAGGCAATTGAGACCGGAGAGATTCTTCCGTCCCCCGGTCAAGGCGCGCTCGCGCTCGAAATCCGCTCCAATCGCCCCGACATCGCGGCACTAGTCGCGGCGCTCGATCACGCGTCGACACGGTTATGCGTCGAATTCGAACGCGCCTTTCTTGCCGCCGTAGACGGCGGATGCGGGTCCCCAGTCGCCGCGTTCGCGCGTCCGCAGGCCGGCGGAGTTTTATTCGAGGGATTTTTCGCGCGTGAGGGCGAGTCCGCCGGAAAACGCGTGGCGGGCCTGTGCGCCGATCCCAGCCGACGTGAGTCTTTCGTGCGCGACATGGCCGCGCAAGCCCAGTCGCGATGAGGAGCATCGTCGGTGTGCCGGGCTCGGGAGCGCGGGCGTTACTTGTCCGCCGCATCTTGGCCGGAACGCCTCCTCCCGGATTCGAGGCGCCGAAAGGTCCGCTCGTGATGATTTTGCCGGATACTGACGCAGTTGAGGACGTCGCCGATGCGCTGCGGGCGCTGGGCCCATTGTTCGGGGGAAATTCCTTACCGACGGCTATTTTTGAGGACGATGCGCGCGAGCGCCTGGCCTCGTTGGAGCTTCTGCGTGCGGGCGCACGATTTGCCTTGGCCACTCCCGAGGGGCTCAACTCGCCGGCGCCTGGGCGCGCTGATTTTACCGCCTCGACCGTCCGTTTTCGGGCCGGCGACCAGTCGCCACGGGACAGCGCGATCGAGGCGCTGGCCGCGGCCGGCTATCAGCGCGTCGATTTCGTGGAAAGCCCGGGAGAATTCGCCGTTCGCGGCGCCGTTTTGGACTTCCACGCTCTCGAGCCCGCGGTGGCCTATCGCGTTCTTTACGACGAGGACCGCATCGCAGCTATTAGGCCATTTGACCCCATCAGCCAGGAGCCGGCCGCGGTCGTGGCTCAGGCTTTTGCCACGCCGGCCGAGGAGCCCGCGTTGGGAGGACGCGTCGTCGATTGGCTGAGCGACGGCGCCCTTTGGCTGATCGACGAAGGAATGGAGGTCGCGGTCCCCGAAGGTGCTACCGCGTTCGGCCTGGGCGGCTTGATCGCCAATGCCGGCGACCTAGATTTTGGCGCGCGTAACGTCGGATCTTTTGCGGGAGACCCGAAAAACGCGTGGAACGCGATGAGGTCCGACTCCTCAGCCGGCCGAAAAATTATCCTGTTCAGCCTCAATCACGGCGAAGACGCGCGCCTTCAGGAATTGTTGATCGATGAAGTCGCGCCTGGCGCCGTCCAGTTCCTGGTCGGACCGCTGCGCGAGGGTTTCCGCATGGATGCGGAGGGCCTCGTCGTCCATGCGACCAGCCAGATTTTCGAACGCGATTGGCGCGGGGTTGGGCGTTGGAAGCGCTTTGCCGCGAAAGGCGCTCAAACCCTGCGTTGGCGAGAGCTCAAGAACGGTGATTTCGTCGTCCATCAGGAGCACGGCGTGGCGCGCTATGCCGGCATGGAACCCATCTCCGTGCCCGGTCACGGGGCGCAGGACTGCGTGAAGCTCGAATACCGCGGATCCGACCGATTATACGTGCCGCTGACGGAATTCGACCGCATACAGAAATATTCCGGAGTCGAAGGAAAGCGCCCGCGCTTGTCGAGCCTGGACACGCGCACTTGGGAAGAAGTCAAGCGCCAAGTCGCCGAGGGCGCGCGTGAGCTCGCCGAGGAGCTGTTGAAGCTTCAGGCCAAACGCGCGGCCACACCCGGCTACGCCTTTCCACCGGAAAATGAGATGGAACGCGAGTTCGCCGACTCTTTCCCGTTTGATTTGACCGAGGACCAGGCGCGCGCGATAGTCGAGACGCTTGAAGACATGATGGCGCCTAAGCCGATGGACCGCCTGGTCGTCGGAGACGTGGGTTTTGGCAAGACCGAAGTCGCGATGCGGGCTGCGTTTAAGTGCGTGATGGGACTCAAGCAATGCGTGGTTCTGGCGCCTACGACCGTCTTGGCCGACCAGCACTATCGCACGTTCTCGCGCCGGATGGCGGGATTCCCGGTTAAGCTTGCGCTGATGACGCGCTTCCAGACCAAAGGCGAGCAGAAAAAGACCTTGGAAGAGCTCAAAAGCGGGAAGGTCGACGTCGTCATCGGCACCGCGCGCCTGCTTCAGAAAGACGTCCGCTACCACGATCTGGGCTTGGTGATCGTCGACGAGGAGCACAGGTTCGGAGTTTCGGACAAGGAAAAGCTCAAGAAAGTCCGCGTCAACGCGGACATTTTGTCGTTGTCGGCTACCCCGATCCCGCGTTCACTGCATCAGGCGTTGACGGGACTGCGGGGGATCTCGCTCATTGCGACTGCTCCCAGCGGACGCCAGCCCATCGTGACCCGCGTCGGTCCTTGGGACGACCGCGTGGTGTCGACTGCGATCGCCGAGGAGCTCGCGCGCGGAGGGCAGGTGTATTACGTGCACAACCGCGTGCGTACCATGAAGGACGCGGTGGACGCGATCGAAAAATTATCGGGTGGCGCGCGCGTGGCGATGGTTCACGGCCAAATGCGGTCGCACGACATCGAGCGCGCGATGTGGGATTTTGCCCAAAGAAAATCGGACGTGCTCGTCGCCTCGACGATCATCGAATCGGGGTTGGACATCCCCAGCGTGAACACATTACTGGTTGAGGACGCGCAAGACTTTGGCCTGGCCCAACTTTATCAGCTGCGCGGACGCATCGGCCGCGAGCGCCAGCGGGCTTTCTGCTATTTGTTCCACCCGTCCGACGCCGAACTCAAGGACCTTCCGGAGGACACGCGCAAGCGTCTGGACGCCCTCAAGGAGTTCGGCGCGTTGGGGGCGGGTATTAAGCTTGCGATGCGCGACCTGGAAATCCGTGGAGCTGGAGACCTGCTCGGCGCCCGTCAGCATGGCTTCATGAACGCAGTGGGCGCCGACTACTACGCTCAAATTTTGGAAAGCGAGGTGAACCGCCTGCGCGGACGGGAGGTCGAAGATGACCGTATCGTTTCAATAGACCTGCGCCTGCCCGCCTATATCCCGGAAAGCTATCTTCCCGGAGAGCTCGAGCGGCTCAAGCTGTACAAACGCGCGCTGCGCGCCTCCGCGGAGGAAGGCGCCAATATTCTAGCCGAACTCGAGCGTCTGTCCGGCCCACCGCCTCAGCCCGTCAAAAACCTCTTCGAGCTCCTCAACCTCCGCGCGTTGGCGCGACGCGCAAAAGTCGAATCCGTCATCGAATTGGACGGTGCCGTCGAAATCCGCTGGCGAGCCGATACTCCTCCCCACCCCGAGTCTCCCGCGCGTTGGCTCAATACCTTCGGCAAGCGAGTCTCGTTCGTCCCCTCGCTGGAAGGCGACGGCATCCGAGTCTCCTTGGAAGGCGCCAAAGCTGCCACAGTCGTGCGGGAATTTTTCGCGACTTGAAAGCCGCCGGAACGCCAAAGTAAATCCTGAGTTTTCTTTCGGACGTCGACTTGATCCTATCACCGTCGGGACCGCGGCGGATCGACCGCCGCTTAGCCACGCTCCGCGGCGTCTTTAAGTCGCGAAAAAACGCGCGAGGAAGAGTGTGAGCCATACGCGACGTCCGGAGGGGCGTCGTCGGTCGCGCCTTGTGCTGCGACGGCGCGACCGATGCCGAGCGCGGCTCAACGCCGCGCGTCCCCGACGGGCGTCGCGTATGGCTCACGTCCCCTTGAGCGGTGTTCTCTTTGGCGGATTCCAAATGATAAGATGGCGTTCGATGAAGCGAGCCATTTGGTGTCTAGGTGTCGCCTTGATATTGAGCTCTTGCCGCGGCGAGAAGGATCCGGTTTTGGCGCGCGTCGGCAAACTCAAGATCACGCAATCGGAGTTCCAGCGGCGCTTGGGTGACGTCTCCCAAGGCTACCAGGATTACGTGATGACGCCGAGCGGTCGGCGGCAATTTCTCGACGTGTTGATTCGCGAAAAAATCGTGGTGGGAGCGGCACAGCAATCGGACGTACCACGTTCCGCGGAATATCGGTCCCGCCTTCAGCAATTGAGACACGACGAGGAAGATCGCGTGCGCGAGGGAAGTGAGTCGCTGCTGACTTCGATGTGGGTTGAGAGTTTGCGCAAGAGCGGCGATCTGAAGGTCTCCGACGAGGAGATTTCGACCTACGCGGACAAGCATCCGACCGAGGTGGAGGTTCGCCACGTACTGGTCGCGTCTCCCCAGAAAGCTGAGTCGATCGCCAAACAGTTGCGCGGCGGCGCGAATTTCGTCAAGGTCGCCCAAGAGGAGTCCCTGGACGCGACGACGGCGGCCCAAGGCGGCAAGTTCCCGCCGATGATGTACGGCGAAGTGATTCCAGAGCTCGAGGAAGTCGTGTTCCGCATGCGCGTCGGCGAGATCGGAGGGCCGTTGAAAAGTAAATTCGGATATCACATCGTGCGCAAAGACGCCGAGCGCCGCTTGACGTTGTCGGCGCCTGAGATTCGCGACCGGGTCGGACGTCTGCTCGAGAAGCAAAAGCTCGATCGCTATTTGCAGCAAGTGCAAGACAAGTTCCCCGTGGAGGTCGTCGATGAACGTTTCAAGTAAGGCCGCGCCCCTCTTCATTTTTCTGTTCTACGCAACGAGCTTCGCGTCCGCCGCCGGCGCCGCAAAGCCGGCCAGCACGACGATGGAAGATACAGTCGCCGTGGTCAATGGCTCGCCGATCCTGTTGTCCGAGTTCCAGAAAGAGGCTACCACCGCGATCGATTATTGGAGTAAGGCCAATCCCGCGGCGCTGAGCGATCCCGCCAACGTGCACAAAATCCGCGAAAGCACTCTCGAAGAGCTGATCACCCGGGAGATTCTGGTCCAGGAGGGCAACCGCGCGAAGATCAAGATTCGGGAGCGGGAAATCGACGCCGCCGTCGACGAAATCAAGGCTCGTTTCAAGAAGGATGATATGACGGGTCGCGTATTAGACGAAGCTGAGGCCGAAAAAGCTTTCAGTGAGCAGCTGAAAGCCGAAGGCATCGACTTCGGTCAATTCCGCGAAAGGCTGAGCCGTCAAATCATGGCGCGTAAGATCATCGACGAAAATGTGAAGGCGAAGATGCTTCCCGCGACCGAGGCCGAAGCTCGGGCATATTTTGACAAGATCAAGGCTTATATCGCGTCAAAAAGCACCACCACGCCCAAAGGAATGGACGAAGAAGAAGGCGTGGCGCTGCGCGAGGCCGCCGCCCAGGTTCGTGCCCTTAGCTCCGAGCGCGTGCGGGCTTCCCGCATATTGATACGGCTTTCTCCCGCGGCTTCCGAAAACGAGCGCAAGCGGGCGCAAAAGACGGCACAGGCCTTGAAAAAGCGGCTGGACGAGGGCGAGGATTTCGCGAAGATGGCCAAGGAAGAGTCTGAGGATCCGGAAACGGCCTCGCGCGGCGGAGATGTCGGCTACGTCTTGCGGGGCGTCGCCCCTCCCGAGATGGAGAAAGCGGTTTTCGGGATGGAGGTTGGCCAGACCAGCGCCCCGGTCTTGACCGAGCTCGGATATAACATTCTGCGCGTCGTGGAAAGGCGTGCCGCCGAGGCTCCGGATTTTGACCGATTCAAAGACGATTTGTTGAGTTTTCTCAGCAACATGAATTTCCGAAAGAAGCTCGACGATTACGTCAAAACGCTGCGTAATCACGCGACGATCGAACGCCATCTCGCACCCTAAAACCCTCGCCTTCAGCTGCGGAGACCCCGCGGGCGTCGGTGCCCGCGCTGCGATCGTGGCTGCGCGCGTCGTGTCTAGTGAAGGTCTGGCAGCGCCCGTATTTGTCGGTGAGCGTTCGGTTTGGTCCCGAGCCGGACTGCGCCCTTCGGACGGTCCCGTGGTGGACACCGGCCTCGGCTTGAAGTTGCCGAAAGCCGGACGACCGAACGCCGACGGCGGTCGCATCTCCGCCGCATCGTTTGAGGCTGCGCTATCCATGTGCGCGCGCGGACTTGCCTCTGGGATCGTGACCGCGCCGATCTCAAAAGAATGGTGGGCCGCCGCCGGCTACGAATTTTCCGACCACACCGAGCGCCTCGCCCGCTGCGCGGACAGCGGCAAGGCCGAAATGGTTCTGGGCATCCCTTCGCGTAGTGTCTGGTGCGCGCTGGCGACGCGTCATCTTCCCTTAAAGGACGCGGTGCGCCGTTTAGATGGCCTGGCCGTAGTCGCGGCGGCATCGGCTTTGACGACGGCGCTTAAACAGCTGGGAAATCGCAAGCCTCGCCTCGCCTTATGCGCCCTTAACCCGCATGCCGGCGAAGGCGGTTTGATCGGGGGAGAAGAGAAGTCCATCCTGAATCCCGCGGTTCACGCCGCGCGGCGTCGCGGTGTTTCGATCGAAGGCCCGCTTCCCGCCGATTCGGCCTGGAGACTGCATATCGAGGGCGCTTTTGATGGGCTGGTGTGCCTTTACCACGATCAAGCGTTGATCCCGCTCAAGACCTTGGGCGGGCTTTCCGGAGTCAATTGGACGGTCGGACTACCATTTATCCGGACCTCTCCGGCGCACGGCACCGCCTGGGATGCGGCGCGGTCGGGACGCATCGATGCTTCGGCGACGATCGAGGCCGCGCGCCTGGCGGCGCGCCTGCTTTAGTTATCTTTTCCGGAAGCCTTTGGAGGCGAGTAATTTGGCGAGGTAATCGTTGAGCGCCTTCGAGAAAATTTTGGCGTAGGAGGGTCCCAAATAAAACGAGGACGCTTCTTTTGAATCCGTGAGCTCCCGGTTCTCGTGCGCGCGTAACTCATTCACCGTTTTAATCGATTGACAAAGCTTCGCCTTTTTCTCGGCAGGGAGAGCTGCTATGGTCTCATCCGACGCGATGTGCGAGGGCGATGCGGCAAGTTCCGCGCGATCTTCCGCGGTGAGCTCGGGTTGGCACAAGGCGGCCGCGGAGGCGGTCGCCCCGAAAGCTGCCAATAAGAAGAAGGCTGATCCGAATATTCTCATAAGTGCCTCTCGACGAGAAGTATAGCCCGGGCTTATTGACAAAGCAAGAGGGGGAGGGCTAAACTGAAGTGAGATGAGACCCCTCTGCCTTGCCGTAGCGTCGTTGCTCCTCACCTTGGCCGCCGGCCCGGCGCTAGGCCAGAGAGGCGGCGCCGCAGCCGCAGGGGCCCACTCGGCGACCGACATCGGAACGTACATCAAATCGCAAAATCCTGAGGCTGATCCGGAAACCCTCGCCGAATTGCAGGACAAGATGGTTGGTGCCATTAAAGACATGCCAACGAAGAGGCGTCAACAAGCGAAGTACGTTCGTCAAGTGACGGAAAATGACCCGCAGTTGAGCACGCTGCTTCCGGGTTACTTGGCCAGCTTCATGGAAAACTTGGCGGAGCAATCTGATGGCCGTCATCGTCATGGCGGCCCGGGAGAGGAACGTTCCGGGCGTCGCGATGATCGAATTGAGTTCCCGGAGGGGTGGGACTTCGGTTTCGAGATGGCCCGCGAGTGGCACCGGCGAAAACCGGGTGACTCCCGGGCCAATCAAGTCTTGGGATCCATGCACTATTTCTCGCACAATTGGCGCGAGGCGTACGACCGGTACCGCGACGCGTACCGCGCGGGATCGCGCGATCCCCAGATGGTCGCGAGCATGGCCGGTGCAGCGTATGAATTGGGGGATTATGCGACGGCGTCGCGCATCGCGCGGGAGGCGCTGGCCCTCGATCCTAAAAATGAGGAGGCGATGACGGTCTATCAATTTTCCAAGGATCGGACGTCCGCAGTGACGCTGCCCAGCCTCTCGCCGTTTTCCACGCCAGGGAACGTTGCTTCACCGGTGACCGGGGATGCGCCGTCCCGCGCTGCGTCGCCGCAAACGCCCGAACCTATGTCGGTGCTCACCGCACAAACCAATGCGACGGACGCGCGGTCGGCCGTGCTCACGAAAAGTGCGAGGGATTCCCTGCGTCTCAAGGATTATCGACTCGCCCGCGAACAGGCTAGCCAAGCCATCGCGCTCAATCCTGAAAATGCCCAGGCCTATAATTTCCGGGCGATGGCGCTGACCAAGATGGGCCAATATACCGAGGCCGTGAAGGACGCAAGTGCTGCCGTGTCGCTGGCTCCCGGAAACGCGGCGGCGCTGCAGACGCGGTCTTGGGCTTTTTCCAAGCAGAAGCAATATAAGCAAGGCCTATCGGACGCGGAAGCGACCTTGTCGGTCGACCCCCGCAACGCTTTCGCGTATGAGAACAAGGCCTTCGCCCTCGCCGGCCTGGGAGACCGCGACGGCACCTTGGACGCGTTGCGCCACGCTGCGGCGCTCGACGCGCGATTTACCGAACAACTGGCCCGCGCGGTCCAGGCGCCTCAGGACGCCGACCTGACCTTGCTTTTCGGAGACAGCCGCGCGCCCTGGCGATCGGAGCTTCCAGTATTTCCGGGGGCATCGCGTCCGCGACGTTTCGCCGGCGTGGCCATCGCCGCGCTGATCGGGGGAATTCTGATCGCCGCGGGAAGCCTGCACATCGTTTCAGCGACTTGGCGCGAGAAAATGAAACTCACGACCCGCAAACCCGCGTTAAGTACGCCGCACGGAAATTCTGATCGAGGCTCGTCGCCGTCCTCCGGCTCCTTTTGGACCCAGTATCAACTCGTTAAGGAAGTCGGACTGGGGGGGATGGGCGTCGTCTACGAGGCGCTTGACCGGTCCCTGGAAAGACGCGTCGCGGTCAAAAAGATGCGCGATGAGATCCGCCTTGACCCCGCGGACCGAAAGCATTTCGTGACCGAGGCTCGCCTCGTCGCGCAGCTGCACCATCCCAACGTCGTCGATATCTACGCGATCGTGGAGGACGGCAACGACGTTTATTTAGTCTTTGAGTTTGTTGAAGGGCGCACGCTTGAGGACAAACTCAAGGCCGAGGGGCCCCTTGACGTGAAAACCGCCGTCAAAATCGTCAAGGACATGGCGGCGGCCGTCGAGCACGCTCACCACCTCGGAATCATCCACCGCGATCTCAAGCCATCAAACGTGATGCTCACCGCCGACGGGCGCGTCAAGGTGATGGACTTTGGCGTCGCGCGTCGGGCTAAGGACGTCCTGACGCGAAGGTCGCTGCTCACTAACACCGTTGCGGGGACGCCGCCATACATGGCACCCGAGCAGGAGCAGGGCGATGCGGTCCGGGAGTCTGACGTTTATGCTCTGGGAGTCTGCTTGTACGAGATGACGACCGGCCATCTTCCCTTCCACGGCAGCGGGGCCGCGATGCTGCTCAACAAGATGAACGGCAAGTGGATCGCCCCGAGCCGGCGCGTATCGACCTTGCCCGCGGCGCTCGACGTGGTCATCGCCCGCATTTTGGAACCCGATCCGAAGAAGCGCATCCACACTCCCGCAGAACTGGCGCGGGCTCTGGACGCGTTGGTGGCCTAAGGAAAGGGATGGGGAACGCCGTTTCCGTCACGGCGAAGGTGGCCACGTGCGATAGCATCCTCTATCGCTCGCGTAAAATAACGATTGATCGTGGCCTGGCCGAACGGAACGTCGTTCAAGATCATCGGAAGGCCCAGATGGGACAGTTCGACGTTCAGCGCATGCCTTAGCTGCTCGCGCCGGCTTCTCTGGTCCAACTGGTAATACCCGTTTAGCGTGTGAAGCATATTTGTCGCAGGCAAGTAACCTTCAGCCATAATCATGTCGGCCAATTCCGGGATCGTTTCCCTCTCAATGGAGCGGGTAGTTGCGCGGCGGCTCAACAACTCCAAGGCCCCATCCCAGTCCTTAAGAGAGTCCAGCGCCTGAAGCGTGAGGGGAAACAGTTCTTCCAGTTGCGACACGGACGTAAGGGCGTGATGTTTGTCGATGACGGCCATAAAATTGGAATCGCCTTGAATATCGACTGCGACGCCAAGTCGCGACATGATTGTTTTAATCAGCGTGAGGCGAAGGCGCTTTCCTTCGGGGTATGGGTCGCGGTCCGTTTCACCCCCGGCATGATAGTATACGCCCATCATCCCGCCGTTCTCCGGGGCGGCGAATTTGACGTATATTTCCGCGCCGGAGATTTGTAGCATGGCTTCATCGTCCTTAACGATCACCGCGTCCTTTTGCGGCTGGTCAGTTTTTTTTGCGACTTTGAGCAATGCCGCCAGCGGCTTGCTTTTCAGTTGACGGTTATCAATCAGCGGTTCATCACCAATGTCCAGGAACCTGATCTTCCTTGCGGACACGAGCGTTCCAGCGTCGGCCCATTGTCCGTTGTCGCTTGCCGTGAATGCCGAGAAGCTCCCTTGATACATATAACTGATCAAGGAGTTAAGATTCGTGATGGTATGCAGGGACGACTTAGCTAACTGGGTTTGCCGCAGGTTCGAACGTTCTCGTTTTGGAAGCGGCCTATTTTCGTCATATGTCATCCAATTCCTTTCCACCTCCGCGACGATGATTTCACACTGAGTGCGCGCCTTTCGGCCTTCCGTGGAATTCCCGGCAAGCGCAAGGAGCTCTTCATAATGAACCGTCATGTCGCGAACCTCGTCGAATAAGGCGCGTATGGCGGAAGTGGGCGCCGTGTCGAGGGAATTCAGTATGGCTTGGATGCGAGAATTCGCTGCGAGCAGTTTTTCGAAAGCGACCGCGCGGAGTTTCAGTTGTGTTTTAATTTCCAAAGAGGTCCGGTCTGGAATCAACACGGCCGGGGATGTGTGCGTGGCGCTCACGGAGGCCAAGCCCTCGCCTCCGTCCAGCACGTAAGAAAGAACGTACTCCCCGAACGTGATTGCTGAGGGAAGTGCGTCGTTTTCCACTAGAAAGCCTACTTGGCTGAGCTGTGTCGCCGGGGCGAACGCGCCAGCATCCTCCCACCGACGGCGATTATCAATGAGCTGCGTCACCGCATCCCTGTCGGAGAACAATGAACGCTCGAAATCTGCGACCCCCATTAGGTGCAGAGGAAAGAGCCGACGCAGTTCTGCGATCTGATCCGGATACAGCGTGCTCAATAGAGCGTCGGCATTAGGGAAGCGTTGGGCGATAAGTGCGGAAAGGGAAGTATTGGGTGAGGATGTTGTAGCGGCGGCCAGGACGCTCTCAGCGAAACGTCGACCGTTGGCGACAGGGATTTTCCGCAACAGTGCTTCTTTTTCCCTTTGCCAAGAGGCTTCGCGGGAGACTTTATCTCGGTCAGTCACAGTCATGAACAGGGTCGCTTTGTGGAGATCGATTTTGCTTCCGGCGAGGTGAGCGTCGGCGGCGGCTATGCCGTGCGCGTAATGTCTCTGGTTTGCCAAGGCTTGCGCATGAAGCTCGATCAATTCCCGCTCATAGGGGCTCAAGGGGCTAAACGGTGGTACTTCCAGAACATAACCGAGACTTTGAAGGTTGCGACGTAGCGAGAGTACGCCGTCTTTTTTAATCAAATCTCCGAATTTGCCGGTAACCGGAATGAGTTCGTTGGCGGGGGTTCGGTAGTAGAGAGGACCATGGACTTGCGTCCCGAATGAGAAATCGGGCTGGACGGGCACCCCGGATGCGCTCACGAAGGATATAAATCTCCTGACTTCGTTCGACACACCGGCACTGAACTTGGGACTGCCGTACTGTTTCCACCAGTGGCCTTTCATGACTTGAAACCAACGGTCGAGCGCGGTGAGCGCTCCCCAAGCCGCGGACAAGTCCTGATCCATCGGCATGTCTCGAATGTGAGCGAAACTCGCAACGCCCTTCGCGACCTTGTTATTAATGGCATGGCTATCGTGGATAAGGTTACGCAGGAATAGATCATAGGCTTCGAGGGCGCCCGACGGCGACACTTCGAGGCGCAAGTCCGATTCCGCCGAACCTCCATACACAATTAGGTCGCCGCTTCTGACGAGTGCGACAAGATAGCCAGCCTGCGTTCGTTGGGAGGCTGACCAACGCAATGAGATTTGTTCCCCCGTGTAGGCTTGCAAGGCTAAGGGCTCATTTTTTTCGATTTTGCGCGCGACGCGATCGGCCGCTTCGTTTGGATTGAGCTGATTTACGGGCGGACGGTAAGCTTGAAGTTCGACGGCAGGCGCTCGCCAGGGACCTTTGGGCGCAATGACTACGGCGGTTTCGGCTTCGTTAATCCATGAGCCGTCAAAAAGTACGTCGAGCAAAGGAGCTTTGACTTTTCCTTGGCGGAGAACTCCATAGGCGTCGCCCAAAGCCGCGCGTTGCGGCGAGTTTAACTTCGCCGCCCAAGTCCGAAGGTCCGCGACCGCCGCAGCGCCCATCGCGTCGTCGCCGATGGATCTTTCAAGGCCGGCCAAGCGTTCGGTGTCGCTGAGCGCGCCCAATATTGCCATGGAGGCGTAAAATTGTTGAGGGTCTCCGGAGTTGTGTAGTGCCTGTTCGCTCAGGAAACTACTCAACAGGGCAGCATCAGGACGCTGGCCGCCGACGTGCGGCCCGAGATCTGCCAAACGACTGCTGATATCAACGGCCAAACGACGGGTCGAGAGCTTGGAGGACGCGCTATTGACTGAACCGTTCGCTATGCCGATGACGAGAGCAACAAGGAAAAGACGATTTTTATTCAGATATTTCGGAACCTCAAAACGATGAGACTGTTATAACAGCTCGCTATTTCAAATTCATTGACCAGGCGTGAATTGGCTATTATTGGGTGCTTGAAGAAAACTTCGAGGCGGTCGCCGACGAGTTCGAAGCGCGGGTCCGGGCCGTTGAAGGAAGACTGGGCGCCTCTGACCCATGACCGCTGCATTTTGGCCGTTCGGTTCAAGAGGGCCGCGGATTTTGAGGCGGCGCGCGCGGCGGCGAGCAGAATCCTCAAGCCAATTTATGGCGATGACCCCAAGCCCGGGCACGAGGAACTAAATTTTCGATTGCTCGGACAATTGCACCGCGGCAAGGAGTCGCAGACGCTTTCCGGGGACGCGTTTCCGACCGTTCACAGCGTTAAAAAAGTCGATGCCTATTATCGCGAGGAAAGGCTTGGATTGGATCCTGGCGAGAGGGTGGGGGATGGGACTGTCATCCTTGCGCCGCATCACCGCCTTCTTCAGTTTTCCCGGAGCCGCTTTCCCGACTACGCCCCGCCGCGTCTGCGGTTCACGGACGTGGCCTTGCTGGCCGAGCTTACGGACAATCCAGGCGCCTCGATCGAGGATTGGGTTTGCTTGACCTATTACGACTCCGGTGGACATAGTGGATCCACGATGGTCGATATCTTGGGATCCGGGAAGGATGCGCCGTCGTTACGGCGCTTCATTACCGAAAAAAAGTCCACGGGGCGGCTGCCGCGGCGCAGCGCCGCGAAAGACTCGAAGTCCGACGCGAAAGTGGAAGACTCCATTATCAGCCTCGAATTGTTCAATCTGATCAAGAAGCGTAATATCGTCACGATTAAAGAGCTGGCCGGGCTTGACGCGGTTGACCTGATGATTTCCGAGCGGGGCGACCGTGCATTGCTGGGAGAGATTGGCGCGTTGTTGAAGCCGTTCGACCTGAAACTGAAAGCGATGGACGGGGGACAGCGGGGTCCGCGCACGTTCACGGACAATATTCGACGGGGATTCTGGGACAGCCTCCATTTCTTCGCCGCGAGCGCCAATGATGTTAAGGCGTGCCTTCAGGAGATTCAAGACGCCTATCGGCTGGCGGGGAGGACATCCCTGGATTGGACGGAGGAAAATTCGAATGTTTTATATCGGGAAACCGATTGCTATGCGGGTCATTCCTCGACTTCTTTGCAGTCGGACGAAATCATGGTCGGCCAGGAGGCGACGAGAGGGTGGTGGGCCATTATGTCTCGCCGGTATTCCCACAGAACGCCGACAAAAAATGCCCTGGCCTTCGCCCTGTCCAAAAAACGGAAAATTTTTCGGGTCAGAAGATACTTCGACCAATATGCGTATTACATTCTCTACGAAAAGAATCGAGTGACCCAGGCCACCATCGTTGGTAGGAAGATTCCCGATGACATCCGGGACATGGCCGCGCAACTTCCGCCCCTGGATCTTCGTTGGTTCCAAGACAAGGGTGCGCTGGGCTCGCTTGAGACCATTTCCTCGTTTATCAACGCGCCGGACATTTTCGTCAGTTTGCTAGGCCCCGACGCCAAGGGATTCAATGAGGACTTTCGCGGGCAACTAAAAGTCAACAGTCCGCAATACCGCTATATTTTCAGATAAGTTTCGTCCCCTTGTCGGACGGGGGTGGGACTGTTATACTGTCTTGTCGGGGGTGAATTAGCTTCGACAGACGTGGTTGAACCGAAGATTGCAGGCCCGGGTTGGTCAGGACCCGGTTAAAACCAGACCAAACAACAACTGCCAACACACAGTTGGCCTGGGCCACTGCCTAACCCGCAGTGAGCACACGCCGGTCCTCGACGCCTGCTAGAGGGTCGCCGGTGTCAAGAGCAGGATGCGGTCCTTCCCCGTGATCCCGTGGGCGGGGGGCCTAAGACCGAACGGGATTAGTCCGGGGAGCACTCGTCCGCTGGTTTTCCTCGGGCGAAATTGATGGCGGGCTAAGCCTGTAGTGATCTCGGTCGGCTTCGTTTGGACGCGGGTGCAACTCCCGCCACCTCCACCATTTTAATGGGCGACTCACGCGCAGCCACCCTGTTGGGTTCGTACGGGCTCTTCGCGGGGCTGGGGTTGCTCGTCATTTCCCACCCCCAATACGGCCCGTACGTGTTTCCGCTTTTCTGCGTCACCTTGCTGTGGGCGGATTTGCGCCGCGACGCGGAATCCCCGGCGATTCTCACCTTCCTGGTCACCATCGGCGGACTGATCATGGGAGTCCGAGCTCCGGATATGCAATCAAAAGCGGTGATCGGCGCCGGCGTCGTGGGTCTCTGGATATTGGCGGCGGCATTGTCCGCCCATCGCGGCCGCCAGGTGAGCGACGAGCGCGCCTTACTTCTCGAGCAGATCAATCTACAGGACGAAATCCGCGACGACGAGCGCGACCTGAAATACTACCGCTCATATGAGGAAACCATCGGTTCGGAGACGCGCCTGCGCCGCGACATGGCCGACGCCGCCAAAAGTCTTTCCGGGACCATGGATTCGGCTGAAGTGCTCGCGCGGCTCGTGGCCATCCTCTCCGCGCGTTTCCCGGCGGCGCGCATCGGCGTGATTCCCGGCGCCGGGACCGATCCCCTGCTCAACGCGGCGGCGCGCCGGCACGGCCCGGTACTCGTGAAGGATTCCCGCGAGGAATCGCAGCTGGTTCCGGGAGTAACCTTCGCGTCCGCGGTCGCGGTTCCATTCAAAGTCATGGGCAATCCTGCCGGTTTCGTGAAGCTCGAGAGCGACACGACGGCCGCCTTCACCCCCGACGACGTCAAGGCGGCGGATTTATTCGCGACAATGGCCGCACTCAGCTTGGAAAACATTTCGCTCTACGAAAGTGTTCATCGGCAGGCTACACACGACTCGTTGACGCAGCTTTTCAGCCACCGGGCGTTTCAGCAGCGCCTACAAGAGGAGGTGCTGCGCTCCGGCCGCAGCCAAACCCCGTTTTCCTTGATCATGTGCGACGTGGATCATTTTAAGAGCTACAACGACTCCTACGGCCATCAAGCTGGAGACCATTTGCTCAAAACGTTGTCCGGCATTTTGGCTTCCTTCGCGCGTCCAGTCGACCTCGTCGCGCGATATGGCGGCGAGGAGTTCGCCGTAATATTACCCAATTTCGTGCGCACCGAGGCCATGCAGGTGGCCGAGCGCATGCGCGCGCGCGTTGCGGCTGAGCCATTCGTTTTCCAGGGTGAGCCGACGCACGCGACGATGAGTTTCGGCGTGGCGTCTTTCCCGCAGGACGCGACCACGGCGTCTCAAATCGTGCGCACCGCCGACGAGAAGTTATACCGCGCCAAACATGGCGGCCGCAATCAGGTGATCGGATGATTTACGCGTCTTTGACCGCTGCGCTCGCGATTCTTCCCGCAATTGTTCTGTGGGCGGCTTATCCGCGGCGCGCGTGGATCGCCGCGGTGGGATCGGCTATGGCCTTGGCGCTTGCCGTCGGCGTCGTCTCGGGGGCTGCCGCGAAGACCCGCTTGGCGGCGGCATTGGCGGGGTTGGGTGCAACGACGGCCTGCGCGTTGTGTTGGGCGATATGCCGTCGACGCGAGTCAGATCATGAGGCCACGACAGGGCGTTTGAATGAAGTTCGCGGCCGTCGGCTGGCTGTGGCGGAGGAACTGGCCCGGCTCAAATCCCGGGGAATGAGTGCTGAGCGCGAGCACAAGGAGACCATGGCGGTGTACGGCATGGTCAAAAGTCTCGCCGAGGCCCTGTCTTGGGATGACGCGCGTCCGCGCATCGAGGCGGCGATCGAACAGTATTTCGGGGACCGCGTCGAGTACGCGCTGTACGTCGCGGGTTTGCGGGGGGACAGCGACGTCCGTCCGTTGGTGTCGCGGGGACTGCGGACCTCCCCGGGAGCGTCGTGGGCCACTCTCGGCCGACTTTTCCAAGAGCAGGGGGCGGTTGCGCAAACGCCTAAGTTGTTCGACCGACCCGAGCATGCGGTCGGCATGCCGATCAAAGAGGGCTCCGAACTCCTCGGCTACCTGTATTTTCGTGTTCCAGACAACGTCCCCCCGCAGCAATGGCTGGCCAAAGCCCAGGCCTTCGTGTCCGAGTTGGTCGTTGCCTTCAAGCGCGTGAAACTCTTCCAAGAAGTCGAACGCTTATCCGAGATCGACGGCCTGACCGGGATTCACCGGCGCGGCTCTTTCGACAAGCGTCTGGGCGAGGAGGCCGTGAGGGCGAAGACTTTTAAGACCACGTTCGGACTGATGCTGCTTGACATCGACCATTTCAAGAGTTTGAATGACTGCTACGGGCATCCGTTCGGAGACCAAGTTCTCAAGCATCTCGGGACGGTTCTCAACACCGCGGTCTATGAGACCGACTACGTGGCTCGTTATGGAGGAGAAGAATTTGTCGTGCTTCTGCCGCGCGCCGAGCCCGCCGGGGCCTTGCGCAAGGCGGAGGCGATTCGTGCTGCGATCGAGGCGGAGGCTTTCACCGTCGGTTTTGAAACCGTGAAGGTGACCGTTTCGATTGGCCTCGCGCATTTTCCGCGCGACGCGGCCACACCGGAAGAGTTAATCGCACAGGCGGACGGCGCAATGTACGCCGCAAAATCAGGCGGACGCAATCGCGTCGTCGATTACGACGCGCTGCGCCGCCAGTAAGTTCAAGGAGATTTTCATGGACGATTTGAATCCGAATCCCGCCACAATCCCCCTGTCGCCGATCGAAGCACATCCGCCCAGCGCACGGCGCGTCAAGCGCCGACTGATTGCGTCCCTGTTGGCGCTGCACGCGGCCGCATTGTTCGCGGCCGGCGTCCTCGTCTTTCGGGCGAAAAATGCTGGTCCGAAACGCGACGGGGAAACGAATGCCCTCCTCGACCTAAATTCGAAGGAGACGGTCGGATGGGTGTCAATCCGTGGCCCGATCATGTCGTCGGAAGGTGGCCGGCCGTGGGATCGCGGCGCTGAGCAGTGGGCGCGCCGCATCGAGACGCTCGCCGAAACCAAGGGCGTGCGCGCGATCGTGTTGGACATCAATTCGCCGGGGGGATCCGTAGGAGCAGTTCAGGAAATTTATAGCCGTATCCTGCGCGTGAAAAAAGAACACCCCACGCTGAAATTTGTCGCGCTTTTCGATGATGTCGCCGCTTCGGGTGGATATTACATCGCCGCCGCGTGCGACAAGATCGTTGCGCATCCCGGGTCACTCACGGGTTCGATCGGCGTCATTTTTAACGTCGCGAACATGGAAGGATTATTTTCGAAAGTGGGATACAAGAGCGATCCCATCAAGTCCGGCAAGCACAAGGACATTGGTTCTCCCGCTCGCCCGATGACGGCCGAGGAGCGCGCAATACTGCAAAACCTCATCGACGACGCCTATGGGCAATTCGTCGAGGCGGTGGCCAAGGGCCGGGGGATGAAGGTCGAGGACGTGAGGCCCCTGGCCGATGGGCGTATTTACTCGGGCAACCAAGCGCTCGCCAATCACCTTGTCGACCAGTTGGGCGACTCACAAGACGCGATCAATCTCGCGGCTTCCTTGGGCGGCATCAAGGACGAGAAACCCAAAATTCAGCGCGGATCAGACAAGAAATTAAACGATCTTTTCGAAATGCTGGAGTCGCGCGTGCACATCGCCTTGGGCGTTGGGCCATTGAGCGTGCCGCTGCCGGAGAGCATGTCCCAGCACGGGATGCTCTACATGTGGTCGGGCTGGTAATATGGACGTTCTCGAATTCCTTTACGATTATTTCGAAGACCGGGGACACGCGGCCGCGTTGATTCGCCAGAAGAAACCCTACGCCCTGGGGATACTTGGCGCTTTGGTGGGCGGGACCAGCCTGTTCGTCGCCGAAGCTGTCGGTGCGCGGCTCGTCGTCTTGTCGTTTTCATTTCCGGCGCTGATGCTGGTGCTGTTGTGGCAGTTGGCCACACTTTTCGCTTCGACGGCGGTGCTGCATCTCATTTTGGAGATGACCGGCGTGCCCGGGGACTCGGGCGCGTTGTTCGTTCATTTGGGCTTATCCGAACTGGCTTGGCTTGCCGCGGTTCCCGCGGTATTAGTCGTTCAGGTTCTGCTGCCCGGGGCGAAGTGGCCGGTGCACCTCGCTTTTATGGCGGTCGGGCTGTGGTCTTTGGCCCTCAAAGCTCGGGCGATGCGTGACGAATACGGCGTCGGCGAAGGGCGCGCCTGGCTGACATTGAGTGTGCCATACCTGGCGGTGGCGGCATTATTCGCCTTATCGACAACGTTGGCGCTGATCGCCCTGATTGTCAAGGCACTGTCCTCGTGACGCCTAAAGGCCCCTTGTCTGAGGCCTTTGGTGGTTTGCCGGTCGTGACCGCCGCCTGCATGCGCCAAATCGACTTCGATGCGACCGCCCGTTTCGGGGTGCCGGCGCACGATTTGATGGAAAACGCGGGGAAAGGAGTCGCAGCCGAGACGATAGAGTTCCTCAAGACGCGGGGAATCGATCCGACGAAGGCGCGTGTCGTTATCGCGTGTGGAAGGGGGGCAAACGGCGGTGATGGCTTGGTCGCCGCGCGCCACCTGAAGCAATCGGGGGTTGGCGTACTGGCGTTTTTATGCCCGTCCAAAAAAGACGTTTCCTATCCGGAGCTAGTGCGGCTTAACCGCGATGCCGCGGCGGCGGCCGGCGTCGAAATTCGCGTCGCCGGACCGGAGGCAGGCTTTCGCGAAGCATTGTCCGGAGCGGACGTCGTCGTCGACGCCTTGCTCGGCACGGGTTCCGCCGGGAAACCCGCGGGAGCGGTGCATCACGCCGTCCAAGAGATCACGCGCGCCAAAAAACCCGTCGTCGCCGTCGATGTGCCCACCGGCATCCATCCCGACTCGGGCCATCACAGCGGCGTGTTCGTGACTGCGGACCTGACCTTGACGTTGGGACTGCCCAAGCGCGGGCTGTTGGCGCCGCAGGCCGCGCAGTATGTCGGCAAATTGAAAGTCCTGGACGTGGGCTATCCGGCGGAACTTATTAAGGGTTTTAGCGCGTGAGTCGAAAAAGTTGCAGGAATAAAAACCAAGCGTTATTTTTTCCGGATCGCGGATCTTAGCAGCCGCGCGGGATCAAATAAATCCGCAAGCCAATCGGGTCTGACGCCGTTCACATCCCACTGAGCGACGGCGTGGCCCGCGCTTTGCGATTAAACGCCCCCATAGCCGTTGTATCCCGCGGAAATAAATAATCCCGGAACGAGGATGCCAATGGGGGGAGCCAATCCCGAGTAAATGTCGTAGCCCCGGCCCAGACATCGCGATGAGCCCCACTCATAAGTTGTTTTGAAGACTTCAAAAATCTGGCAACTTTGCAACCGTAGTCCATTCAAAGTCTTCGGCCAATACCTCGACTTTCACGTCATGACCAACGAAATAGAAATGCCTCAATTTACTAAGGTTACTGGGCGAATCATGGTAAGTTCTTTTTTGCTGTTCATTAATTTCCCGATGCGTCGGCGGCTGGTATTCATAGAGCGCCGGCATATCGTCCAATTCAAGGCGGCGATGTTTCGGAATATTCTTAATTTCCGGAGGAAGTCCGCCGGCGCTTTTGTAAAAGAGCTTCAATGGATTAATTTCCAGAGAGGCGACTCCGGGCAAACCGTTTAGCAGATGTCCATAGAAGTCATCCAACAACCCTGTTGAACCTGCTATGATCGCGTCTTCCGCCGAGGAATGCCTGTTGAACAGGGAGACGACACATGGCCTGGCGAGAACTGACCGAGAAGCAGTGGGTGGAAGTCAGCAAACAACTTCCCCCGCGCAAACCTGCCCCGAAGGGCGGCCGGCCCTGGGCGGACGACCGAAAATGTTTCGAGGGTATCCTCTGGATCCTTTGGACTGGGGCCCAGTGGAGCGAACTGCCGCCGCGATACGGGAAGAAGAGCACGGTCCATCTACGGCTGGGCCAATGGACCAAGGATGGAACGCTGGAGAAGCTCTGGCGAACCTTCCTCGCCCAACTCAACGAGCGCGGCCAAGTGCGCTGGGACGAGTGCTTCCTCGATGGGACCTTCTTCAGCGCCAAAAAAGGGGGCTCAAAGTCGGCAAAACCAAACGCGGGAAGGGATCGAAGCTTATGGTTCTGGTTGATGGCCAGGGTACTCCGCTCGGAGTTCACTTGGACTCGGCGTCCCCGGGGGAGGTCAAGCTCGCGGAAGTCACCCTCCAGACGGTCAGCGTCAGCGGTCTCGGTCCAGGTCGTCCCCGTACTCGTCCCGAGCGAGTGATCGCGGACAAGGCATACGACAGCGATCCGCTTCGAGAGCGGCTGGACAAGCGCGGCATCGAACTGATCGTGCCGCACAGGCGCAACCGCAAGAAGGCGCCGACGCAGGACGGACGACCGCTTCGACGCTATGCGCGGCGCTGGATTGTAGAGCGGACCAACGCGTGGCTCCAGAACTTCCGCCGCCTCGTCGTTCGCTACGAGCGATCCGCGTTGATCTTCCTGGGTTTGATTCATATGGCCTGCGCGCTCATTGCGCTCAAGCGGGTTGTTGGATGACTTCTAGGCATAAGCGCGTATTCCAACCCTTGACGGCCGCCCATAGCTGCACCATACTGAAGCATGGATTCACGACTCCCAGCCTTAGTGCTACTTTTGGGAATTGGAGGGGCGATGAAGTGCGTCGCGCAAGACGGCCTCGCGTCGATGGACTCCGCTTCCGGACAGGCCGACGCGCTTATTAAGGGCTCTTTAGAAAGAGCGGGCGCAATCAAAGTTCAGGCCCAAGCTCAAGCGGAAGACGCTCTCGACTGCGTAAATAGTCCCTTTATGACCGTGCCATTCAATCGATCGTCCAACGATCAAACCAGTATCGTCGTTTATTACGACATCGATCACCGTTGTCCAGCCCGCCAATTCATCACGGTAGAGAAGGCGGACTCTAAGGCGACCCTGGAAAAATACTTGGCCGATAAAGACTTTCCCAAGCTGTCAGCGACGCTTGGCCTATCTGAATCGGTGGCACGAACTTTGATCGACGGATACATCGACGACAAACGATCCCCCAAGACTGTGGTGGAAACGATCGATGAATCCTTCGCCGCGCGCCGCGCATTCACTCGGGAGAATCCCAGCTTATACGAGCCCAGCTTCAACGATTGGGCGGGGGATGTCATCAAAATGATCGTGAAGTATAAAGTCGTCGTCATTTTGTTCAAGCCACTGGACCGGGAAACCCAACGTTCTCCCTCGTCGCGCCCACGATTACGAGTTCTGCCTCGGCGGGCGACGGCCGCCGGCGACAAAGCCTAAAATTTGCACCGATGGAAAACTGGTGCGCCCGATAGGAATCGAACCTATACTTACAGCTTCGGAGGCTGTCGTGATATCCATTTCACCACGGGCGCGTCGGTGGAACGTCGTGGATATTCTACCACTGTCTCAACGGCGATTTTTCAGGCGTTCCGGGAGTTTGGGGCCTAACGCGTCGTAAAGGCTTTTCGCCGCCGACTGAAGGGCTTTGAGAACGACGCCGGTCTCGCCGCCGCGTTCATGGAAGGCCTCAACCAGATCCTCGGTAGCGACGTTGCCGGTGGCTCCTGGCGCGTAGGGACAGCCTCCGACGCCGCCGGTCGAGGAGTCAAAGCCGGTGACGCCGTAACCCTCCCACGCGGCCATCGCATTAGATATGGCTCGGCCGTAAGTATCGTGGAAGTGGAGGAAGACGCGTTCCACCGGTACAGCTTTGAGCAAAAGATCGAGTAGGCGTTTGACGTCGTCGACCTCGGCGCGGCCGATCGTGTCGCCAATGGAGTGCTCGGTGATGCCCAGGCCCTCGATGCGGCGCACAATCTCGACGACCGCGTCCGGCTTGATCTTCCCTTCGAAGGGGCAGTAAAAGGCTGTCGAGACGTAGGCACGCATCGGCATATTTTTTTGCGCCGCTGCGGCTGCGACCGGTGAAAATCGGGCGATCGACTGGGCGATCGTGGCGTTTATGTTCCTTTGATTGAACGTTTCTGAAGCCGCGGTGAAGACGGCGATTTTATCGACTTTCGCCTTGAGCGCGGCCTCCCATCCCATTTCGTTGGGGACGAGTGCCGAGTAACAAACGCCCTTCGCGCGTTTGATGCCGGCAAAGACTTCCGCGCTGTCGGCCATTTCCGGAACGGCTTTTGGGCTGACGAAGGCTCCCGATTCGATCTCTCGTAGTCCTGACAAGGACAGCGCGTCGATGTAGGCGATCTTGGCAGCGATTGAAACCGCGGCCCCGGCCGTTTGAAGTCCGTCCCGCGGACCAACTTCGACGATCCTTAAGGCGCGCCGGCTCACGACTTGGCAGACCACTTGGGCGTGCGCTTTTCGAGAAAAGCGGACAGACCTTCTTGCCCTTCCGGAGAGGAGCGCAGCTGAGAAAGTGTCTTCGTGGCCAGGTCGACGCGCTTCTTCATCCGAGCGGCGATCAATTGTGGGATAACCCGCTTTGCGGCTCGTACCGCCTCGGGACCGCATCTCAAGATGTCGGCAACTACCGTCTCGGTCTTATCCGACAAATCACCGGCAGCGACAACTTCGGACACAAGTCCCATGCGCAACGCGTCGTGAGCGCCAAAGACCTCGGCGGTCAAATAATAGCGACGGGCGTTGGCGGCGCCGATTTTGGGCAGGACCCAGCAAGAAATGACAGCCGGCATGATGCCTAAGCGGCATTCCGAAAAGCAAAGTTTCGCATTATCGGCGACCAAGGCGATATCAGCCGCCGCTAATAGGCCAAGCCCCCCTCCAAAGACGCCGCCCTGTGCCGCGGCGATCACCGGAACTGGGCAAATATCGACGGCATCGAGCATCTCCGCGAACTTCCGCGCGTCGCGCGCGCCTTCGGCGGCGGTAAGGCGTCCGCCCTCCTTCAACCAATTCGCGTCGGCGCCCGCGCAAAAGTCGCTGCCCAACGCTCGGAGCACGACACAGCGCAAGTCGCGCTGACGGCGCAAACCGCTGAAAACATCCGTCAACTCGCTCAACAATTCCGCGTTGAGGGAATTACGCACCTGCGGGCGGTTCAGAATCACTTCGGCCACCGCGCCGTCCACAAAAACGATGTGTTTGTAGTGTCCCATCTTACATGCGGAAAACTGGGCGCCGCGGCGTCTCCAGCGGCGCGTTCGCCGTCGCCGCCAAAGCCATCGCCAGGACGCGACGCGTGTCGGCCGGCGCGATGATGCCGTCATCCCAGAGCCGGGCAGTTCCGTAGTGGGGATGGCCCTCGGCCTCGTACTGGACGCGTATCGGCCCCTGGATCTTTTCGAGCTCCGCGGGAGATAACTGCGAGCCGGACCGCTTCAGCTGTTCACTCTTGATGATGCCCATCACCGTCGCGGCCTGTTCGGCGCCCATCACCGAGACGCGGGCATTCGGCCAGGTGAAGAGAAACCTCGCGCCGTACGCGCGGCCACACATCGCATAATTGCCGGCCCCATTGGACGAACCTACGATCACCGTCAGCTTTGGCACCCGCGCGGTGGACACCGCCTGCACGAGCTTGGCTCCCTGCTTGATGATCCCGGCCTGCTCAAAGTCCTTGCCGACCATGAAGCCGGTGATGTTTTGGAGGAATAGAAGCGGGATCTTGCGCTGGTCGCAGAGCTCAATGAAGTGTGCCCCCTTGAGCGACGACTCAGGAAACAGGATACCGCGATTGGCGAGTATCCCCACCGGGCGCCCGTGGATTTTGGCAAATCCGCAGACGAGCGTGGTTCCGTAAAGCGTCTTAAATTCCTGGAAACGCGAGCCGTCGACGAGGCGCGCGATCACTTCGCGCGGATCGCAGGGGCGGCGCAAGTCGCGGTTGACGATCCCGTATAAATCCTCGGCCGGATATAACGGAGCCTCGCCCTCGCCAAGATCGAATGTCGGTGCGTTGAGATTGGCGACGATGGCTCGCCCGATTTTGAGCGCATGCTCGTCATTGTCGGCCAAATGGTCGGTGACGCCCGAGACCCGGCTGTGCATGTCGCCGCCGCCCAGCTCCTCGGCGTTTGACTCCTCGCCGGTCGCCGCCTTGACCAACGGCGGTCCGCCTAGGTAAATCGTGCCTTGCTCGCGAACGATCACGCATTCGTCGCTCATCGCCGGGACGTAGGCGCCGCCGGCGGTGCACATACCCATCACGATCGAAATCTGCGGGATGCCTAAAGAGGACATTACGGCCTGGTTGAAAAAAATGCGCCCGAAGTGCTCCTTGTCGGGAAAAACTTCGGCCTGTTTCGGTAGGAATACGCCGCCTGAGTCGACCAAGTACACACACGGCAGGCGGTTTTCCTGCGCGATTTCCTGGGCACGCAAGTGCTTCTTGATCGTCTCGGCGTAGTAGGTCCCGCCTTTGACAGTCGCGTCATTGGCAACGACCATGCACAATCGACCGCTGACGACACCGAGCCCCGCGACGATCCCCGCCGCCGGCACTTCGTCGTCGTACATACCCAAGGCGGCCAACGCCGAGAGCTCCAAGAACTCAGAACCGGGATCCACCAGAGTCGCGATGCGCTCGCGCGCCGTCAGTTTGCCCCGCGAGCGGTGAAGTTCAACCGCCTTCTTAGAGCCTCCCGCCCGAGCTTTCTCGAGGCGAGCCTCGAGATCTTCGAGAAGGGACTGGTGGTGGGTGACGTTGGCTTGGAATTCGGCGGTACGACGATCGACTACAGATGAAAGCGCGGGCGTGTCCGCGTCGAACGAGCTCATGACCCGATCATACAAAAAACCGCCGCTGCGGAATTCACCGCTGCGACGAGGGATTGCGGGCTCACGGTCGAAATGGCATAATGCCATCTTCGGTAGCGTGGCGGAGCGGTCAAACGCACCGGTCTGTAAAACCGGCGGCAATAGCCTACGAAGGTTCGAATCCTTCCGCTACCACCATTTTCCCCTCGAGGAGCCACCATGGGACTGCATATCGTCGTGTGCGTGAAAAGCACTCCGGCAAGCACCAACGTTGCAATTGACCCGGCCACCGGCCAGCCGAAGACCACAGGCGTTCAATCCGAGCTCAATCCCTACGACGAGTTTGCGGTCGAGGAAGCCGTCCGATTGAAGGAACGGTCGACAGGTTCGACGGCCACCGCTGTGACCGTCGGCAGCGACGTGTGCCTGCGCGAAGCAATTGCACGCGGCGTTGATGACGCCGTCCTGATCGCCGGCGCGGAGTTCGAGGGCGGCGACGGCTTTGCGACAAGCTTGGCGCTATCGGCCGCAATCAAGAAGCTCCACGCCGAAAAACCCGTGCATTTGGTCTTGTTCGGCAAGAACACGAGCGATACCGGCACTGGAGTCGTCGGCGCGCAAACCGCCGCCTGGCTCGACTGGCCAAGTGCTACTGCCGTCATGAAAATCGACGCGATCGACGAAATCTCAGCCACCGTTTCTCGGGCGATGGAAGACGGCACCGATCAAATCAAATTGACTTTGCCCGCCTGCGTATCCACGGTCAAAGAGCTCAATATACCGCGCCTGCCATCGCTCAAGGGTAAAATGGCCGCCAAGAAAGCCACGTTCCCAAAATGGGGCGCGACAGAATTAGGGTTGCCTCCCGCACAAGTCGGCGTCGCGGGTTCGGCGACCGTAGTCGTGAAAGCAACCACGCCTGCCCCGCGCGCCGCCGGCGTCAAAATTGAGGGAGCCACCGCCGCTGAGAAGGCGCGTAAGCTCGTCGATATTCTGATCGAAAGGAAGCTGATTTAGACCATGGCCAATAAAGGAATTCTCATCGTCGCCGTCTCTCAGCGCGGCGCTCTTCCGCCGGTGACTTTCGAACTGATCACCGCCGGCCGCCGCCTGGCCGACGCGCTAAAGGAGCCGCTCGCCGCCGTCGTCATTTCGGAGAAGGCCTCCGCGTTGGCCGCGGACGTGGCCGCGCGCGGCGTGGACAAAGTGTTCGCCGCCGAACATCCGTCATTTGTCGGATTCACCGAAGAGACATTCGCGAAAGTGGCCGCCGCTGTAGCCGCGAAAGAAGTCTACGGAAAAATATTGCTCGCCTCCAACGTCGCGGGTCGAGCGTTGGCCGCGAGACTCTCAGTCCTGCTAAAGGCGGGACTGGCCACCGACGTGTCCGAAATTCGCCCGGATGGGAAAGCACTGCGCCCCTATTTTTCGGGCAATCTCATTTCCGAAGTCGAATTTAAAACCCCAGTGTCAGTGATGACGCTTGGAGCGATGGCCTTCCCCCGCGCCGAGCTCGGCTCGTCCAAGGGTGAAATCATCCCGTTCCCCTTCGATCCGGGCATATCCAAATCTTCCTTCGCCGCTTACGCCCCGGAAACGTCGAACGAAATCGACCTCGGCGCCGCGGAAAAAATCGTTTCGGGCGGACGCGGGCTCGGTTCACCTGAGGGATTTAAACCTATCTTTGAATTAGCCCATGCGATGGGTGCGGCCGTCGGCGCCAGCCGCGCGGCGGTCGACTCCGGATGGGTTCCTTACAAGCACCAAGTGGGCCTCACCGGCCGCAGCGTGCGCCCCAAGCTTTATATCGCTGTCGGCATCTCCGGCCAGATCCAGCATCTGGCGGGTATGTCCTCATCGGACACCGTCGTCGCGATCAATACCGATAAGGATTGCCCGATGATGCAGATGGCGAACATCGCCGTCCAGGGCGATTACAAAGAGCTTCTCCCCCTAATCACCGCCGAAGTGAAAAAACGGCGCGGCTCAGCCTCGGCTTAGATCTTCCCCTCCCTGGACGAACCGCGCCATAGGGGTTATCCTATACGTGGATGAAGAAATTCACCATTTTGGCCGCAATCGCAATCGTCGCCTGTGCGTCCCCGCGTCCTAAATTTTATCCCAACGACCGCTATCCCTCCGTAGGCGAGGACCAGGCCAAGAAAGACACCGGCGAGTGCCTGGCTGAGGCCAAGCAATACCTAACCCAACTTCCGCAGTCAATACAGAATAACGCTGTAATTTCCTAGATCTGGTTTCAAAAGTTGGCACTACATTTGAGACACCAGATGTTCCGGAATTCGCATCCGTCTCGGCAGACCGATCCCCAGCCGCTGTAGAA
>JANPGH010000032.1:0-15822 GCA_031423795.1 Elusimicrobiota bacterium
CTTCGGTGCTAAGAGACTTGGATTACTGGATGAAGCGGCGGCTACGCTGTGTCGTATGGAAACAGTGGAAACGCGGACGGGTAAGGTTTGAAGAACTCAGGAAGAGAGGCGTGGGTAAAGAATTGGCGGCGAAAACCGCCGAACCGCCGTGTACGGACACCCGTACGCACGGTGGTGTAAGAGGGAAAGCGGGCGACCGCCTACCTATCTAAATTGCTAGGATTTCGGCCGATGCGCAACGCCTTCGTCTTCGCGATTTTCTCGATCCTGACACCGGTAATCCGGGCCGCGAACCTCGACGTCACCGCGTCCTATAAAATGCGGGCGGTGTCGTACCGGAACCTCGACCTCGGACAAGACGTCAATAATCATTCATTCCTCTCCAACGACGCGCGCTTGGGCGTCGCCGTCAAAAAAATCATCTTAGAGTCGCGAGGCGGCGACGACACCACAATGGACCTGGGCCTGCTCCTCCATGCGATCGGCGTCTCCGGCTCGACTGTCGCCGTGGCCAGCCCCTTCGACCGCGCCGCCGCCTATTACCCCAGCGTCAACCTTCTGCCTTTCATCGAGAACGCCTACGTCAAGGTGTCGCGTCTGTGGGGGATGCCCATTGAGACCACCTTCGGCCGCCAGAATTTTCGCCTCGGCAGCGGCTTGCTTCTCGATGACGATGGCGCGGGCTTTACCGGCGCTTTGGTGCGTGGGGAACTTCCGTGGGTTGGACTGAAGGCTCAGGCGTTTCTCTTTCAAGATAAAAACCCCCAAACCAGCGCGCCAAACAGCATGACCCTCTCCGGATTTTCGATCGATTTGCCGACCGAAGGCACCTGGCAGCTCAATCAGCTTATTGAACGGGACCAGGCCTCCCAGCTTGTCTACGGCTGCACTTACGCGGGCAATTCCGATCAAAACGGCTGCGCCGTTTCTAAGGCTATACGCAGCTTTACTAGCGCGCGCTACCAGATCAGCTACGGCCCTCTGGTGTTCGACGGCGAGGCCGCGATGGAAAAGGGGGTCGCCACTCCCACCGGACCGACCCCCGCCCCGAACCACATCACCTATAACGGAAACGCCCAAATCGTCAAAATGAAATGGAAGCAAAGCCTGTACCGTAGCGGCGAGGGCATCGCGCGGGTGTGGCTGGCGCGGGGCACAGGCGACGTGGTGGGAACGTCCACCCGAGATGAAGCGTTCTTCCCTTCACACGGACATCGCTACAACGGCCTGGAGCGCGCTGGGTTCGGCGATTTCTATGCCGCCACGCCCTATGACGCGCTGGGGGGGAATTACTCGACCTCGACCAAGAGCGGGCTGCCGCAAAGCTCTAGCGGCCTTCTCGTGGTCGGCGCCGGCTACACACCGCCCGCCTATCATGGATTCACCTTTGACCTCGATTTTTATCTGTATCAAGCCGAACGGGTCTCTAGTGGCTCGCGCACCCTGGGCACCGAATGGGACCTGCGCGTGCGCTACCCGATCCGCGATCAGCTCAATTTGAGCGCCTCCATGGCCTATTTCAAGTCCGGGCTTATCACCGACCCCAGCCGCAGTGTTGCCCGTAAGTACTCCTTTGAAGCCTCCGGCCGCTTCTAGCGACCGTTCGTAGCTGTCCTTATTGAGCCGATAAAGCGCCGGAAACCGCTCTTCCTGCCATTTTCTCATGCCGCAGGCGTTATTGACAAATGACGGCAATAGCGCATACTAGAAGACGATCCCAACGTCGGGCATTATATCAACAATAAAAATTTATCTAAGAAACGTGCCCGCGGATTCACGCTCATCGAATTGATGATCGTCGTCGCTATTATTGGCGTTCTGGCCGCAATCGCCATCCCGAAATTCGCGGAAATGATGCGAAAGTCTCAAGAAGGCACGACGAAAGGAAATCTTGGGTCAATCCGGAGCGCCCTGAGCATCTATTACGCGGAGATGGAGGGCAAGTATCCAGTTGCGGATTTAGGCACCCAAGGCCTCCTTCTCTTAACGGTAAACGGGAAATACCTCTCCACATTGCCGAAGGCCTATCTTCCACCCTACCATGACTCGACATCCTTTATGCTGGCTTGCACCGGCGGGTGCACGGCGACTTGCACGATGGGTTTGGATCCTAATCGTCGCGAACGACCCGGGCAATGGTGGTCTGGACGACCTACTGATTTAGTCGTCTCCCCAAACCCGCTTTTTTGCCTTCTCCATCCACAGGCCTTTTCACAGGCGACTGTCATATGTCCGTCCTTATTCTCCTATGAGTTCGCTATATGACAAGTTATATGTCAGCGTTTGCAGATGTATATTCTCCATACCCGACATATGCACAGGTTGTGGACGAATCTTCTGTCATATGCGATAATAAAGACATGAGTACTTCTCATCAGCACCGTGTCCGATTGCGGCTACCAAACGGCGCGGAACTGGAGGCCGAGGGCGAGGCCGAATTCGTGCGCCAAGAGCGGGCAGAATTTGTTTTACGGCAGACGGAACTCCCGGGCTCGCCGGGCTCTTCCGGTGTGACTGGCCGAGAGCCCCGCGTAGACTGGAGCGCGGTCGTGGAAACCAAGAGCGGCGGTCTGGTCTTAAGGGGCAAAATCCAGGGCAGCGACAAAGGCGGCAAGGATGCCTGCCTGGTGCTGCTGATGGCCTCAGAACGCCTACTGAGCCAACCCAAGCCCACCGCTGCAATGCTCGGGAAATGGCTCCGGGCGTCCGGGTACCCGATTGCACGCTTAGACAGGGTGCTCCAAGACGCCGTGTCACAAGGCGAACTTCTGTCCACTGGCTCCCGCCGCTCCCGGCGCTATGAGCTCACTGCCTCGGGCAAAATCAAGGCCCTTCTGCTCTCCGAACAAGCGACCCTCTCGGTACTTGGCCGAACCCCCTAACAAGACAGCCAATCACTCTATTTCTTAACCCATTTTCACTGGGAGAGAAGTTCTGGCAAAAGTTGGACAGGGCGGGGGAATTACGTGGGGAAAACCCTGGGCAAACGCGGCCTCAGTGCCAACCCACCCGCACGGGTTAACTACTACTGATAATATATATTATGTTACATATACGGGGTCGGCAGCCAACTTTGGTTAGGCAACAATCGCAGCGAATTTGCGTCAATTCCTCTCGGTAAACGAATGCGAATTCGTCTAATTCGAGAACTTTCTCGAGGTTTTCAGAATTAGCAGTCGAAGACCGTATATCGACCGCCCAGAAATTGCGAGGACTCCAAAGGATGGTCGCCCACAATCCCTAAAAATCAGTCAACTATTGGCGCTATTTGGGATGGGAATGGGACGGCTAAAAACCCATGAAAGGAAGCCGCGGCATGGTCGCTAATTATGGCGCCAGGCCAAAAAGACCATGAAAGGGAGCCCAAAAATTCGCCGTTTTTTGGCTTAGCGGGGTATGGCCAAAAAGACCACGAAAGGCAATTCGGCCCCCCGCCTGGACCCCAAGGTTTGAGGCCCGATTTTGGGGGAAATTTCTGAAGGCCGAAAAGACCATGAGAGGCTCGACACCGGGAATCGTAAAAAGGGCGCATGCCCCGAAAAAACCATTAAAGGCGCGAGCCGTTTTTGAAGGGCAAAAAATACCATAAAGTAAATCCGGCCGGGCGCGCGAAAAACCATCTGAGAAAAATCCGGATTAGGGGAGTTGGCGGGACCAATAAAAAGACCAACAGACAAAACTCAATCATCGCCAAAAACACCGCGAGACGGTTTTTTCAGCTAAGGTGGTGTAGATGGAGGGGTCGGCGGCGGAGGAAGGAACAAGCCGACGCCGATGGCGGCGTAGCCAGCCAGAATAAGGAAAGGGGACAGGGTTGCAGCCCAATTTCTGCCCAACGAATCAGCGCGCGAGAGCACCGCGAAACCGAGGACCACGCTTATCCCCCCCGCCCAGGCTAATTTCTTTCCCTGGGGAGTGATGCTCTGTTGGGGAGGCGCCGGCTCCGGGATCTTTCCTTTGATGGTTTTTTTAATCTTGGCCATAGGGTTTAAATTTCTGCCTCGAGAAGGTCTTTCAAGGTCTCCCGGCGCCGTACCAACCGGGCTTTCCCCCCATCCACGAGTACTTCTGCGGCCCGAGGACGGGAGTTATACTGGCTGCTCATCGCAAATCCATAGGCGCCGGCCTTGCGCACCGCGACGTAATCCCCCCTCTCTAGGGGTCCAAGCCTGCGTTTACGCGCCAGAAAGTCTCCCGACTCGCACACAGGTCCCACGATATCGACGACCTCGGAACGACCCCCGCGGGGCTTCACCGCTTCCACAGGGTGCCAGGCGTTATATAAGGCTGGACGAGGCAAATCCGTCATCGCCCCATCGACGATAATGAAGCGTCGCTTCGTGGTGTTTTTTCGGTATAGAACGCGCGTGATCAACACCCCCGCGTCGGCGACAAGAAAGCGTCCCGGTTCGAGCACCAGCTGCGCCTCTGGCCAAGGCGCGAACGTGTCTTCCAAGACCCGAGCCAGACTCCGCAAAGGTAGCGGTGTCTCATTTTTATAGGTGATGCCGATGCCTCCGCCAATATCGATGTGCGTTAGCCTGATCCCTCTCTCGTTGAGGGCGGCAACGGTGCGTGCGACTGCTGTCGCCGCTCGACGATAAGGAGCGACATCCACGATCTGCGATCCAATATGGCACTGCACTCCGACGATACGCAGACGAGGGTCGCGAGAAGCACGCTGATACAGTTCCATTGCCAACTTGGTTTCCACGCCGAATTTATTTTCCGCGCGACCCGTCGTGATATGGGGGTGGGTTCGGGCATTGACGTCCGGATTGAGACGAATAGAAATGGGTGCTCGCTTCTTTAAGCGGCCAGCGAGGCGCGCCAGTGCGTCCAACTCTTCCGCAGATTCGATATTGAACGCCAATAAGCCTGCGCGCAATCCCGCCTTCATTTCCGCTTCGGTCTTACCTACACCTGAGAAAACCGTTTTTGCGGGTGGGAATCCCGCTTTGAAGGCGCGGACCAATTCTCCTCCCGAGACAATATCGGCTCCCGCGCCTTGGCGCGCGAGAACCCGGCACAGGGCGCCATTCGAGTTGGCTTTTAAGGCGTAGCACAACATCGGCTCGCGCCGACGAAACGCCCCCTGAATGGCTTGCATGCGCGCACGTACGGTGGCCGCGGAATACACATATAGCGGCGTGCCGTAACGCCGGCCCAAGGCCTGCGCTGAGAGCCCATCCACGCATAAGACGCCGCGGCTCGGCGCGATCCCATCCTTCACTTTTTCTTGGCCTTTTTGGCCGCGGCGACCGCGCGACGAGAGACTTCCCGCAGCGCGGCCTGCGCTTTGGGATCTTTCGGCGTGGACTTGAGTACCTCTTCCCACGCTGTCTTGGCCTCGTCCCAACGCGATAGCTTTTGCAACGCCATCGCGAGGCCCGAATAAATGCGCTCGTCGGAAATTCCCGGGAGCGGGCCTGACGCGATCGCGCATCCCGCAAAGTGATCTGCGGCCTCTTGGTATTTGCTGCTTTCTAGCGCGATCTGCCCGAGATAGAATTCAGCGCGTCGATTAAAGTCACCGCCGTGCGTCTTCAGCTGAAGGAAGGACGTCTGTGCGCGCTCCATTTGCTTGGCACCCCAGAGGCTCAAGCCCAGGTTCTCTTCTATTAGCGCATCTGAAGGATGAGAGAATTTCAGTCGCTCGAACTCGCTGACCGCCTCCGGGAAAAGGCCCATCCGGTACTCGAGTTTGGCCGCCATCATGCGGATTTCCTTGTCTTCCGGGTAGTGGCGCAGAAAGCGCTGATATTCGGTCAGCGCGAACGGGAAAAGGCCCTCTTCCTGGTACATGATTCCCAGGCAGTAGAAAATGCGGGGATCCAAAGCGCCCAGGTCCCGAGCTTCCTCCAAGTCGCCGATAGCCTCGACATACGAGTCCTTGCCTTTTTCAAACTGAAGCGTACCGAGCTCCACGAGTGCGACCAGGTCCTGGGGATTTTCTTTCAGGCGCTCCTGCGCTTCGGTGATCTGCGCGTTCAGCTGGGGAGGCACCGGGAAATCGATTCGGCGCCTAGGCAAGGCCTTTTCCCTCATCGCGAACCACAAGCCCACGAACAGCAGCAAGATCAGCACTCCCGCGCCGATGGACAGGGCGCGCGCGTTAGTCCATGCCTCGCTCAGACGGCGCAGATCAAGTTTGATGCGCGGCGGCTCGTGAGGCGCTCGGGTCGTCACCCCTCTTTCTCCGGGGAAAGAAGTTGGCCCAGCGTCAGCGGCGGCGGGGCCTTCATGTATTGGGCCACGCGCTTACGGTCGTGGATCTCGGAATATTTCACCGTCGAGGCGCGCACCTCGATATTGGCGAAATCGATCCCTAGGACGATCGCCTTGATCGGGTCGCCGATCTTGTAGACGATATCCGTATCGCATTCGGCCGCGGCGACGAACCCACTCGTCTTCGCATCAATCGAAAAGCGCACCCCGTGCGCACCGACTTCGGTGATCTTGCCCGTGATCTGTGCCTTCGGGGCAAAACGTTTCTTCAGCGCATCGGCGGGATTGGGCTGGAGCTGTTTGATGCCCAAGTACAGCGGAGCGTCGCTCTCGGGCTTCTGTAATACCTTCACTTTGAGCTTCTGGCCGCGCTCGAACGCTTTCGGGTCAGCCTTGCCCCAAGCCATGTCGAGGGTGCGAACGGTCCCCTCCAGCCCGCCAATGTCGATCAAAAGTCCATCGGCCGAGATGTGCACGATGCGGCCAATGCGGACCTCGCCCAGCTTGAGTTCGGAGGCGATCTTGACCTTGCGCTTACCCGCCTCTTCCTCGAGTACGGCCTTGCGCGACAATACTAATTGTCGCTTCGCGACATTGACCTCTATTACGTAACAGCGCACTCCGGTTGAAATCATTTTCTTGGGCTCGCGCACGGGGCGCAAGTCCGCCAAAGAAGCCGGCAGGAACGCCTGAACTCCCTGTACGTCTACAAGGAATCCGCCCTTCACCGCGGAAGTCACCGTGCCGCGCACACGCTGCTTTTCAGCGTGAGCCTTGACCACGGCCTCCCAGCCGAGGTCGGTCTTCGCCTTGGTGTGAGACAAGACGACCTGCCCGGTCTTGCTGCGCCCGCCTGCCTTTACCACGGGAACGCGTTGTCCGGCGGTCGGAGCGGGCGCCTTTGGCGCGGCTACATCACCAACGAACTCCACGAGTGGAATCAGCCCTTCGTTCTTCTCGCCGACGTCAACTAGGACAGAGTCCTTTGTGACGGCGATGACCTTCACCCATGCGACCTTGCGATCCGCGAGCTTCTCCGCGGTCACCGCTTGCTGGGCAAGCAACGATTCCATCGTTTCCCCGTCGCCGGCTTCCGTCGGTTCCCCCGAGATG
The DNA here is from genome assembly GCA_031423795.1 of Elusimicrobiota bacterium. Lineage (GTDB taxonomy): Bacteria > Elusimicrobiota > Elusimicrobia > UBA1565 > UBA9628 > GWA2-66-18. The sequence continues at coordinate 7,342 of JANPGH010000032.1, forward strand.
TCCGCGTTTTCCCAAGATTCTTCGTTTAGCTGCGGCTTTTGCTTCTCCATGATCACTGCCTCCAATGCCAATATAAATCGATTTCAGGACCCTTCACTTGGGTTACAGGACGTTTCATAAGGAATAGATCGCGTCCATCACCGAACGCGCAAACGCAGTCGCCGCCTCGCGCGTGTCTGACGGCGGGTCTATAGGCTTGCCGAAACGGACCTCGAGCGGATAGGCCCTCGGAAAATCGCCGGTCCCGACCAATCTCACCGGTAACACGCTGGCTCCCGACTTGGCCGCCAAGAAGGAAACTCCGTTTTCGGCTGCCGCCGCTCTCCCGGACGCACGCGCGTTCCTTCCGGGGACACCGCGATGGAACCACCCCCACGCAGCATTTCGAGCGCGGCGCGAAGCGCTCCGTGGTCCGCCGATCCGCGGTCGAGCGCGATCGTGCCCATGTTCCGAAGAAATTCCCCAATCAACGGCGCCGAAAATAGCTCTCTCTTCGCCAAGAACACCGGGCGCCGCGAACTGCGCAGGGCCGCTCCGACAAGGGGCCCGTCGAGAAGGCTCGCATGATTGAAAGCGAAAATGAGCGGTCCCGACTTCGGGACGCTCTCCAAACCGCGCGCGGTGAGCCCCCAGGTCAGGCGAAACAGGCCCCAAACGATATCCTCGCTGTAACGGCGCATCCTGGAATCGAAGTCGCTCATCGGCCATTCTTTCCCCGTCCGCGCACCCGGCGTAAAATCTTATCGGCGACCTGGTGCAAGGTCAAGCGGGTGGAGTCGATGACGATCGCGTCCGAAGCCTGCCGCAATGGATTAATCTCGCGCTTGATGTCATTGAGGTCGCGCTTAAGTATCGCAGCGAGAATATCTTGGCGATCGGCGTTTTGGCCGCTTCCCTTCAACTGACGATAGCGCCGGTCCGCACGCTCCTCGGGACTCGCATCTAGATAAATTTTGACGTCGGCGTCGGGGAACACGTGCGTTGTGATGTCCCGCCCCTCCATCACGATGCCACCATTTTTGCCGAGCGAGCGCTGCAGCTTAGATAAGAACTTGCGCACGCCGGGGTTAGCGGCGACCCGTGAAGAATGAACACTGACGCGCTCCTCACGGATTTGGCTCGTGACCGGGACGCCGTCCAGAAATGTCTTGAGCGTCGTTGCGCCCTCATCGACCGGCTTGAAATCCCAGCTGAGGGCCTTGGCCAACTCTACAACCGCGACTTCGTCGTCTAAATCGACGCCGACCTCGAGCGCCTTCCATGTCAGCGCTCGGTACATCTCGCCGGTATTGATAAACTGGTAGCCCAGCGCCTTGGCCACCAACCCCCCGACGGTCGACTTGCCGACGCCGGCTGGTCCGTCCATCGCGATGATGCTGCCTTTGCGCCGGCGTTTCGGCGTCATACGACCGCGCCCCGCAACTGTGACAGCGTCTTGCCGATGGCCTTCAGCAAAATTTTATTCTGCGCAGCCGTTCCGATCGAGATTCTCACATGACCCGACAGGCCGTACTCGTCCAAGGGCCTAATGATCAAGCCCTGGCGCACGAGCGCCTTGAAAAGCTCGCGCCCGGGTATCGGCGACCGGGCGAAGACGAAATTTGTCGCGGTCTCGCCGACCCCGAATCCCAGATCGCTTAAGGCCGGGACGAACGACGCGCGTTGCGCATCATTCAGGGACACGACGCGCTTAAGAAACGCCGTGTCCTTGAGCGCTTCGATCGTCGCGATCTGCGCGGGCAAACTCACATTGAAGGGCATCCGAATGCGGTCCAGCCAGCCGATTAGCTCCGGATCGCCCAACGCATAACCCACGCGCAGGCCGGCCAATCCGTAGGCCTTTGAAAATGTACGCATCACGACGAGGTTTGAATGGCGCCTTACCAGATCGGGTAGGCTGCTCGGATAACCGGGAATGGCCTGCGCGTACTCAAAATAGGCCTCATCCAAAGCCACGATCGCCGTTTTGGGAATCGCCTCGAGCAGGGTTTCGATTTCGTCGTTCCGGTTGAACGTCCCGGTGGGATTGTTCGGATTGGCGATGAACACGATCTTAGTGCGCGGGCTTGCCGCGCGCGCGGTGAGCTCGAGATCGTGCGTCCAATCGGTCATCGGCACTTCAATCACGCGCGCGCCCATCATCGCGGCCTGCTGCTTGAATCGGATGAATCCGTATTGGGTTACCACCGCTTCATCTTCCGCATCGAGAAATGCTTCGCAAAGGAGCCTAATTATTTCGTCGGAACCACTGCCGATGATCACCGACTCGGGCTCGACATTGTGAAATTGCGCCACGGCCAAGCGCAGTTGCGGACTGGCTCCCTCCGGGTATAGCTCCAATGTTTTACCGGCTTTCTGGTAGGCCGCCAGCGCACGGGGAGCCGCTCCGTAGGGATTCTCGTTCGAGGCCAGTTTAATGATGGTTTTTAACCCCAGCTCGCGCCGGACCGCCGCGATGGACTTGCCGGTTTGATACGGAAAAATGTCACGAAGCGCGCGGCGCGGGGGCGTGCGGAAGGTCATGCGGCCACCCCCAAAGACAGAAACGCACAATGCCGCGCGTCTTGTTTGTCCCTCCGGTAAGAAAAATAATCGTCGGCGCAAGAAGCCGTGCACGGGGCCTGAGAGCCGATATTCTCGCCGGGAACGCCCGCCTCGAGCAGTTGACGCCTAGTTTCCGCCGCCAGGTCCAGGTAAGTCGCGCCGTCGCGATGAACAAACGAACTCGCCGGAAATTGCGTATCCAAATCCGCTCCCACTCGATAGCAACACGCGCCAATATGCGGTCCCGTCGCGGCGTGCAGAGCATTCGCGCGCACTCCCAGCGCGCCGAACTCCTTGACGGCGGCTTTCGCCATCCCGGCGGCGGTCCCCCGCCACCCGGCGTGAAACACGCCGGCCGCACGACCATCGTCCGTCCAAAGAAAAAGGGGCACGCAGTCGGCGACATAAACGGCGACGGCAACGCCCGAAGTAGCAAGGATCCAACCATCGCCGTCGCTCCCTGCGTTTTCCGCGGCGGCGCGGTAAATAGTCGTTCCATGAACTTGCTTGAGCGTCAACGGATCGGGAAGTCCTGCGCGGACGGCCGCTTCATGGCGGCGAATCGGATCTTTCATGTTTCCCATTCGGCGCGTGGTGAAGCCGTGCGGAATGCCGAGTGCAGCCATCCGCGTCTCCCGCAAGAGACCGTCTTTTTCGATCCAACCGGAAATGGTTTGAGACGAAGACATGAAGGGCCTAACCCGGCCTGAGTTCCTGCTCGATGCCGCGCAACGCCAACTTGAGGTCGTCGGGACTTGATGCGGAGGCGAGAACCTCGGCCTCGGTCGCCAGGCCGTCCTTGAATAGCTTGACCAGCGATTGGTTGAACGTGAGCATGCCGTAAAATTGGCCTTTCTGCAGGGCCTGCATGATGTCCTGCGATTTATTCTCCTCGATCTGCTTGCGCACGTGCGGGGTGTTGATTAGGATTTCAACGGCTGGAACGCGGCCGCCCTTCGTCGAGGCAAGCAAACGTTGGCTGATCACCGCCCGTAAACACTCCGCCAATTGAATACGTACCAACGGCTGTTGGTGCGGAGGATACATGTCGACGATTCGCCCGATCGTCTGGACCGAGTCGATAGTGTGCAGCGTGGCCAGCACAAGATGCCCGGTCAACGCCGCGGTAAGTGCGGCGGACGCAGTCTCCGGGTCGCGCATTTCTCCAATCAACACTACATCCGGATCCTGGCGCATGGCCATGCGCAAGCCGTCGGCGTAGCTGGCCGTGTCCTCCCCGATCTCGCGCTGGGTGACGATGGATTTCTTGTCCTTGTGGATGTACTCGATAGGGTCTTCGATGGTGACGACGTGGGCCGCCCGGGTCTCGTTGATATAGTCGATCATTCCCGCCAAAGTGGAAGATTTTCCGGAACCGGTTATGCCGGTCACCAGCACCAACCCACGGCTATTGTCCGAGATTTTCTTGATCGTCGCGGCGGGAAGATGCAGATCCGTCAGGGTCGGGATTTGGGTGGGAATGTAGCGGATCGCCAAGCACAAGTTCTGCCGCTGGCGGAAGGCGTTAACGCGGAAGCGGGCCACGTCCCCGGCTTGGAAGGAAAAATCGCACTCGCCTTTCTCGGCGAAAAGGCGTTTGGCGCGGGAGCTGGCGATTTGCATTAACATCGCCTCGACTTCCTCGGCGGCAATCGTCTTCGGCGAGACCGGAGAAAGTTCGCCGTCGATGCGGACGTATGCGGGGCCGCCGGCGCGCACATGCAGGTCGCTGCTGTGCTTGTTGACCATGTATTGAAGCAATTCCTGGAGACTCATCTTAGTTTCCTCACCTTCAAGCGTAAGAATGCCGGCTTGGTCCAACGGTCCGGTTCGTGAAGATTTTGCAAAAGCTGCGCGTCCGAGGGCTGTGTCGAGTCGGAGGCCAAGCGACCGCGCAAAGGCGCGACCCCCGAGGCCCGGAAGGTGCCACGCGCGCGCCTTGACGGGAACCCGGTGGCGATTACGGTCACGCGCACGGAGTCCCCCAGGGTCTCATCGAAAGCGTTGCCCATCTTCAAATTGGCGTCGGCAGATACTGAGCCCTGGATCGTCGCCATGATCTCCTGAACTTCGGAAAGGCTTAGGGAGGATTTGCGGCCGGCGATATTGACAATCAAGCCTTTGGCTCCGTCGATAACCACATTTTCAAGCAGTGGCGACGTCATCGCGTCTTTGGCCGCGCGCAGGGCGCGGTCGGGCCCTTCCGCCTCGCCAATGCCGATCAAGGCCTCGCCCGCGTCCTTCATCGCCGCGCGTAAATCGTTCATGTCTAGATTGATCATCCCAGGAAATGTGATCAGGTCCGAGATGGATTTCACCGACTTGCGCAAAACCTCATCGACCTCGCGGAAGGCGTGATCGTGGGCCGCGTCGGGGTCGATCACGCCGAAAAGCCGCTCATTCGGGATCACCAAAAGCGTGTCCACGCTTTGACGCATTTCTTGAATACCCTGGTCGGCGATCGACGCGCGCCGCAAGCCCTCAAAATCGAACGGGCGGGTGACGATGCCGACTGTCAAGGCGCCCATTTCCTTGGCCAACCGCGCAACGACGGGTCCGCCGCCCGTGCCTGTGCCGCCCCCCATTCCGGTCGTGACGAATACCAAATCGGCGCCGCGCAGGACCTCGCGCAAAGCCTCCTCGCTTTCGAGCGCCGCCGCGCGTCCCTTCACGGCGTCGCCGCCGACGCCCAAGCCCCGGGTTAACGTCTCCCCGAGCTGGATGCAAACGTGGGCCTCGCACTTGCGCAGCACCTGCGCGTCGGAATTGGCCGCGATCAACTCGACTCCGTCGAGGCCGGTTGCGACCATGCGATTGATCGCATTGCAGCCCGCGCCACCGACTCCCAGCACTTTTATGATGGCGCGTTTTTCGTCGATTTCTTCGGCCAGCTGTATGCGCATCAGAAAAGTTCCTCGAGGAATGTCGCCGCTTTGCGCATCCACATCGGTCGCTTGCGCGCAACCACACGCGCATTCACGCCTCCCCACCGCGGGGAGGTCGAATACTGCAAAAGTCCGAGCGCAGTCGAGTAGACCGGCATCAACCAGGATTCATCGGCCTCAATCAAGTCCGGATGCGGCACGCCGCGGCGTACCGGAATCCCCAAAATCTGCGTGGCCGCGTCGACGGTGCCGCGCATCATCGATCCGCCGCCAGTAAGAATCGCGCCACCAGGTGCGACGACGTCGGCATATGACGAGTTCTGCAGGTCTTCGGCGATGACTGAAAATATTTCCTCGACGCGAGGCAGGATAATTCCCATCATCAAGCTGGTCTTAACACGCATCGGCGTGCGCCCATCGATGCCACTGCATTCGATTTCCGCGTCGCCGTTTAACATCGAGGGGTGGGCGATGCCGTGCTCGACCTTGATTTTCTCGGCCGTGGCGATCGACGTCTTGAGTCCCACGGCGAGGTCGCGCGTGATGAAGTCTGAGCCCAGCGGCAGTTCCTTCGAATACTTGATTGCGCCCTCGCAATAAACGCCGATTGAAATCGATTGGCCGCCCAAGTCGATAAGAACCGATCCGAGCTCCTTTTCTTCAGGAGACACCATCGTCTCGCCAGCGGCCAGCAGGCCGTACACGGGCTCCACGACCTCAAAGCCCGCTTGCGCAACCGTTTTCATGATGTTGTTAAGGTGCGCACTTGAGGCGGTGACCAAGTGCACGTCGACTTCGAGTAAGGACGCTTCCATGCCCACGGGATGCGGCACGCCGCGCTGGCGGTCCAATGAAAAACCCTGTGGAACGACGTGCAAAATTTCTCGGTCAGACGACAGAGGGATCGCACGCGCGCTGGCGACGACGGCGTCCACGTCCGCGGCGGTGATCTCGCGATCGGTGCGTGCGATATTGTAAGCCCCGCGATTATTGAAGGACTGGAGATGCGAACCACGCACGCCAAGCCACACCGACGAGACCGTTGCCTGGGCCTGCGCTTCCGCTTCCTCGACCGCGCGGGTGACGGCCGAGGCCGCCTCTAATATATTGATGACGACACCGCCCTTGAGCCCGCGGCAGACGACGGTCGATCCGCCGAGAACCCTGACGGTTCCCGTCGCTGGATCGGGTGAGCCGATCAGGCAAGTGACCCGACCGCTGCCGACGTCGAGGCCCGCGACGAGCTCGGGCCCGTTCCTGCGTATGCGCTTCATCGCACTCCTCCAACAGCACCTCTGCCGACTCTCGCGCTAAGCGGCTTCAGTATGACTTTGCCGTCCGCGAACCAACGCAAATCCGCATTGAAAGCTCCCAACTCCTTGGTTCGCGCGTCATCCAAAGCTTCGCTCAGCCGCGACAATTTTTCCTTGGTCCAAGTCAGCGGTCCCCACAGCACAAACGTGCCGTCCTCAAACCGCGCCTGCCAGCCGTCGTCGGGGGATACCCACGACATTTCGACCAGCGGAGAATGCAACACGCCGCGATCGTTGATCTGCGTCCACTCCCGAGCCAACGCCATCAGGTCCAGTCCAGGCGCGTCGCCCGCATCGACGACGGCTCCCGTCAAATCAAAGACTCCGACGGGCGCCGAAAAAATGACTCCGTCATCGCCCAAAAATCCGGCTGGACGCCCCCGCCGCACGACAGGGGCCACCGCACGGCGCAAAATCGGGAGTAGCGTCGCTGTTTTCTCGCCCCAAGCGCGCCGGACGCGGACATCGCGGACGCAAGAATAAGCGCGCATGATCGCCGCGGCCTTTTCCCCGGCGGTGCCAACGACTGCGTCCGCGGTCGCCTGGGCCAGTGAAAGCATGGGCTCAGGCACTCCGTCGACGGCTGCTGCTTCCGGGCCACCGATCTTTGGTAAATAGGACTTTAAATTCCAGAGAGTGCCCACGGCGTTGCGCGCCGCGGCCCAAGCCAGCCCGCCCATGATCACAATCGCGCCGACGGCAGCCACCCCGCGCATGCGGCGCGCACGGTCCTGGGGCCGCGCGACGACTCGAAAACGGCGGCGGGCCGCGGCGAACTTATTCACCGACGACCTTCATCTCAAGTTCGAGTCCCACGCCGAAAGTCGCGCGGGCCCGCTCTTGGATGAGGTCGACGAGAGCGAGGACATCGGAGGCTTTGGCCCCCGCGAAGTTCTCGATAAAATTTGCGTGCTTCGGGGACACGCGGGCGCCGCCGACAGCGTGCCCCTTGAGTCCCAACTCCTCGATCATCTGAGCGGCAAAGCGGCCCGGCGGATTTTTAAAAGTGGAACCCACGTTATAAGTATGGATCGGCTGAGTTTTCAATCGTTTTTGCTGGTACCTTGCGACGGCGGCCATTATATCACCTTTGTCCCCAGGCTTCAACCGTAGCACGCACGACAATGCGATCAAATTGCGCAACGGGCCGTGCCGATAGGAGAACGCCAACTCGCCGCCCGACAAACGCCGAACGGACGTAGTCGCTGGATCGGCGGCCTCGATTTCCACGACGAAAGGACCGATCTCCCCTTCCCGTGTGCCCGCGTTCATCGCCAAGGCGCCGCCGATCGTGCCCGGAACGCCGACGATCGGTTCAATCCCCGAAAGTCCGCGCTCCGCGCACATCACCACCAATTGCGGCGCGCGCGCCGCCGCGCCACAGCGTACCAGGTCGTCCCCGAGGAATACGATCTTTTGGAAATCTCCGTTCAGATGCAGAACGATCCCCCGAAAACCTCGATCGCTTACCAACAGATTGGAGCCCCACCCTAAAACGAAAATCGTTTGGCGGACGGCGAGCGCTGCGCGCAAAACTTCGAGGAGTTCATCGGTCGTACCCGCCTCGACGAACGCATCGGCGGGTCCACCGATCTTGAACGTCGTGTAGGGCGCAAGCGGCTCGTTGAACCGGGCCCGCGGAACCATTGAATGCAGTTCGGTTTTCCAATCCCGCATTTTTCCTTTTATCATTTAATGATAGGATGCCGCCATGGACAGTCCGTGGATTGACCGGCTCG
>JANPGH010000033.1:0-16707 GCA_031423795.1 Elusimicrobiota bacterium
AACGGCCTCTAACGGCTTACGGCAACGACATTTCTCTGGATTTGGCCTAACGGCAACGGCTACGATAACGGCAAGGAAAACGGATCAAGACGAAGACGACGGCTTACGTCAAGTGTTGCAATAGCTATTAGATGTCGGGAAGGGATGAATGCCTAATTTTGTGATGCGGCTCAAAGCGATGGATACTGGCTTAGCGGCAGTTTGGACGGCCATCGCCCGCTGGGTGATAAAGCCATGCAGAATGATCGCCGTCATCAGCAGTCGCATCTTCGAACGGTCCATACAATCAATATATATGGATTTCCCGGAGCCGTGCTGGGTCAAAAGGACCCGTTTACCGCTTTCTTATGCCGAGCCGAAACTAGGTCTTAAGACCCCTCAGTCGCCGAGTACCGATTCCGGACGCAAAAAATGGCAGGTATAGCCCGCGGGATGCTTGATCAGGTAGTCCTGATGATAGTCCTCAGCACGCCAAAACTTGCCGGATTTTACGATTTGCGTGACGATCGGGGCGCCCCATTTTCCGCGCTTGTTGAGCCGCTCTTTGAAGGCCTCGGCCGTCTTGCGCTGCTCGTCGGTGTGGTAGAAGATTGCCGAGCGGTAAGAATCACCGATGTCGTTGCCCTGGCGATCCTGGGTCGTCGGGTCGTGCATGCGATAGTACCAACGCAACAGCGTCTCAAAGCTAAGTTTCGTGGGGTCGTAGACGACTTGGACGGACTCGGCGTGGCCGCCATGGTTTTCGTAGGTCGCTTTCTCAACATGGCCGCCGGTGTAGCCGACCTCGGTCTGAAGAACTCCGGGAATCTTTCGCAAGATATGCTGCATACCCCAAAAGCATCCTCCGGCTAATTCAACCGTTTCGCGATGAGACTCGACTTTGACTGCCGCCTTCGCGGCTTTATCTGTTTTTATAGCTGGAGGAGTGGCGCCGGCCTTGGTAAATGCCGGTAGGAAACGGCCGTAGCCTTCCTTTTCCAAATCGTCGACCTTTATGAAGCGCAACGACGCAGAATTAATGCAGAAGCGCTTATGCGTCGGCGCAGGGCCGTCGTCGAACACGTGACCGAGATGCGAGTCGCCATGCTTGGAGCGCACTTCAACGCGTTGCATTCCATACGCCCAATCTGATTTCTCGATCAGGTTACCGTCGTCTATGGGCTTGGTGAAGCTCGGCCAACCGGTGCCCGAATCAAATTTGTCCAGTGACGAGAAAAGTGGCTCGCCGCTGGCGATGTCCACGTAGATACCAGCTTCGTGGTTGTTCCAGAAGGCGTTCTCAAATGGCGGCTCGGTGCCGGAATTGCAAACCACCGCGAACTGCGCGGGCGTCAATTTTTTCTTGAGGTCTTCTTTGGAAGGCTTCTTATATTCGTTCACGGGCTTCTCCTTCGGTGCATTCGCGGCGCGCGCGGGCAAAACGGCAAACGATGCCACCAGCAGTGTCATTAGTGCCGTCATAGATAAGTCCATCATAACACGCATAAGAGGCGGCCGCGAGCCCCGATGACAGTCCCCGGGAGGCAAATGATAAACTCCGTGCAATGACCTCTCCTAAACGACTTGCCTTGGCCGCGATCATCCTCGGGGCTGGAGCGGCCCTCGTTTACAGGCTGGCCACGCCACGCCCCGACAGGAAGCCCCCGCTGATGAGCGAGATGGGATATTTGCTGACGCTGCCGAACCTGGCCGGCAAACCCGTCTCGTTATCCGACTTTAAGGGCAAGGTTGTGCTGATCGATTTCTGGGCGACGTGGTGCGAACCGTGCCGGGAAGAAATGCCGGGACTGTTGAAACTGCACGAGAAATTCAAGGCGAAAGGCTTTACTGTTCTCGGCGTGTCGATGGATGAAGAAGGCGTGCGCGCCGTAAAACGTTTCCTGATCAAACAGCCGATCGACTACCCGTTGGTGCTCAATGGCGGCGAACGTCCGCCGCGAGGCTGGCTCATCCCGGGCCTACCCACGGCCTACCTGATTGGCCGCGATGGCGGCGTCATCAAGCGTTGGTTCGGCGAAAAGGATATGACGGAGATTGAAGCCTTTGTGAACGCCGCGCTTGCACAAAAGTAGTCTCTGCGCCGTTTTTCTTCTTGCCGCCGCGCCGTGCTTGGCCGGCGTCGACCTTTTCCCGCGCGCCAACGAGATTTTCCCCGTCCTGGTCGCCGACCTCCGCCACATTCGTCTCGCCGCATCCTATTACCGACTGAACGGCGGCGATTATTCGGATCTTTTCCTGGGCCATTCGTGGGGCCTGACTCGCGGCCGCCTCGGTTTGTCGCAAGACTGGATGTGGGAGCTGGATGTGGAGGGCATGGTCGCGTCGCGGTTCCACGGTGGAGGTGGCGTCAATGATTTCGAAACCGCGGACCTCATTGGCAACCTGCCCTTAACCTTGCGCCGCGGGGACGTGTCGTTTAAAGGGGCCTTTTTTCATTCGAGCTCCTATTTAGCCGATAAATATACTCGCCGCTCTAGATCCGCAAATAACCATTATTCAGTCGAAGGTTTGAACGTCCAAGCGGCCATTGAACCCATAGCTTCTCTACGCATTTACGCCGGCGGCTCCTATTTGCTGCGCACCGTGCCCTCTCCCGCGCGGTGGTCGCTCCAATCAGGAGTTGAACTGACTTCGGAGGATCTTCATTGGTCCGATAGCTGCAACATCAGCGCCTACATCGCGCAAGATTTTCAGTCGCGCGAGCGCGTGCATTGGAATGTCGACTCCCATCTCGTCGGCGGCCTCAAATTCAGTCCACATGAACCTTCCTCCCGCGCCTTGCGTCTTCAGGCAGGATGGTTCCAAGGACACTCGCCTTACGGCGAGTTTTATACCCGTCGTGAGCACGTTCTCGATCTGACGGTATCTCTAGAACTCTAAAAATTGGCGTCACTGGCCTCTCCTTTTTGGCGTTATAATTCTCGAATACAGGGGGTAACTATGAATCCCGTGGTCCATTTTGAAATGCCGTATGACGATCCTAAGCGCGCCGCGCGTTTTTATGAGAATGCGTTCGGTTGGAAAACCGAAGCGCTCGGCGAGAAAATGAACAACTACGTCCTCGCCACGACGACCGCGACCAGCGCGAAAGGTGGGCCAATAAAACCGGGCGCGATCAACGGTGGCCTGTATCCGAAGAAGGTCAATGAGCCTCATCCCTACCCATCCATCGTCATCGCGGTGGACAATCTTGGCGACGCGATCAAGAAAGTCGGCCAAGCGGGCGGAAAAGTTCTCGGCACTCCCGTGGACATCCCTGGCATCGGAGCCTACGTCTCCCTTCTAGACACCGAAGGCAACCGTGTAGGCATGCTCCAACCCCTTCCCCGCTAATCGGAATAACCATGCTCCTGGGACTACGAACCGCGATCTATCCCGTCCCTGATCTTGCGAAAGCAAAGTCATGGTACGAACGCGTGGTCGGAGCCAAGCCTTACTTCGACCAGCCGTTTTATGTCGGATTCACTGTTGGAGGCTTCGAACTCGGCTTGATCCCGGACGGCACCCCCGGCACGGCGGGCCCGCAGCCGCTCTGGGGCGTGGCGCACATCGAAGCCGAATTCGCACGACTACTCTCCATCGGGGCATCTCAAATCGAGCCCGTAACGGAGGTCGGCGAGGGCATCAAGGTCGCCGCCGTCAAAGATCCCTTCGGCAATCGCCTCGGCCTGATCCAAAATCCTCATTTTAAGGCGGCAAACGTACGGTAGCGACTTCCATGGATGACACCTCGGAGCTCGACGAGATCAAAGCCTCTATTGATGCCGCGCACGAACGAGCGAAGAAAGCCTTCGCGGCCAAGGACATAGACGCTTACATGGCCGTCTTCTCCCCTTCCCTGGCGTATAAACAAATCAATGGCAAAACGATTTCGTTCGAACAACTACGGCGCGACGTGTCCGCGCAGTTCCGGAGATTGACTCGGGCCGAATCGTCCTTCTTTCGGGAACAGTTCCAATTAGCGGAAACGAAGGCCGTCGAACATCTGACTCAAACGGCTGTCGCTGAGGAAAAGTTTCTGTTTTTCTTCACGCGTAAATATCAAATTCACCGTCGCGCGACTTACACTTGGGGGAAGGATGAGGCCGGCTGGGCGATTGTCAATGTCGAGGTGCTCGAGGAGCGAGTCTCGTAAAATTCGGCGAGGATAGTGCTAATCAGAGCACCAATCTTCCCTGTCCGTAAAATTCTCGATTTCGCCGCCGAAATCAAGGACGCCCCATAAGCCATCGGCTTTGAGTTTTCCGACGAAATTCGAGTGTCCTAAATATGGCGAATTGAGTTTTATCGCAATCGTTTCGCCGTCGACCCGATAAGTTCCCTCGAACCGATCATACGACACGTCCGAGGCCGTGATATTCGCCCGTTCGATCAGAACCTTGTCCGGGGCGGTAAAACCGATGCGGGACAGCAGAATCGTCCCCGGCCTCGGTCCATTCCACCGAACATTCTCCAGAATGAACTTTACGTCCTTGGCGTCTTTGGGACTGCGGCCAGTCATGACATGGTATTGAAAATATTTCCTGAAATTTTTCAGATCCGGATCGACGGCCATCCGAGCGCTTCTCGACCGATCGTATTGAACGGCCAAGGCAAGTTCTTTCAACACATCCGTGGGGGCGAAATCTCCATTGCATGGCGTGCTGTCCCATAATATCGCCATCGTACAGGCAAAATTATAATGAGCCATGCCATAGGATGGATCCGATTCGACGGCTTTCTTATAGATGTTGTAAGCCTCGTCAAATTTTTTCTCTTTATACAACCGATAGCCTTTTGCGTTTAGGTCTTTTGCTTCGGTTACCTGGCCAGACCGGGTCAACACGGGGAACGCGAGCAGCCCCGCGATACCTAAAATAACCACCGTTCGCACGCGTTTGTCAGACGCCCCAAGGCGCACTAGGTTCCCCATTTTCCGCCCCAAACAGTCTTGACTTCGGTGTTCTCGGGGGAGAATTCAAGAAAAGGCATGTAGGGGGAATTCTCCGGCGTCACCAGTGCGGGTTTGCCAGTAGCCTGCGTCAATAAACGCACGAAAGCAGCGAAAGAATCGAGTGTCTTTTGGGAATTTATCTCGCGCGGATCAATAGTGATTTCCAAATTGTCTTCATCGGAAAGATGCGCGTTTACCTTGAGTCCGTCCCAGTCAAACGTTAAGTAAGGCGACGCTTTTTCTTCAATGGTGAATTTGCCGTCGTGTTTACGCACAATTTCCAACAGCACATTCCAGCTAGATGCTCCGCCGGCCCTGACACAGACATTCGTCAGATTGCTATCCGGCTCAAAGAAATCGCGGTAATCCTCCCACATTAATATTCCGGCTTTAAAACGGGATTGCGCTGACTCTTTATCTGACATTCCGCAAATACCGACGCCACGCCTGTTTTTTATTCGGCATTTTCCATATACATCTGGATATCGCTCAACGCGTCTTCCGCGCGGCCCCCAACGATTGGATCTTTGGTCATTTTAAGGAGAACCGCCTTAACATCAGCAATATCAAGTTGACGATGTATCCGTGCCAAATGCCCCAGGCATGTTGCCGCTAACCCTTTAATTTCATTATTCGACGACGCAATAAAACGCAGACATTGCGCCTGGGCCCAACGCCAGTCGGGATCATGAAATGCGATTCGGACTAACGCGTCACAAATCTGGTCCGGCTTCCCACTTAAAAAACACTTTTCTGCTTCATTGCGCGATATCGACTGCGGCTCGTGGTATTTCATGAAATTATGGCTGCATAGCCACAGGATTGTTCGACTATGGCTACTATTTTTTACGCAGATGATATGCGGCCGCCGCCGTCACTTCCGCTAATTCTCCGACTTTAAACCTCAGCGGTTCTTCCGCTTTTCTCACAAAAATTTTAATAACTATCTCCCCCAAATCGTCGTTAATTTCCGCCATCTTCACAGTGCCAAGCCAAATTTCTGCCACTATTCTTTTTTGATTTTTCGGCGTTAAATAAGTGACGGAAAGTGGGTTGCTCATTTATTATTTTCCGAAAGAATCCCTATCATCTTTCTTTTATCAAAACCATATATAGCCGCTCCAACAACTTGGACCAGTTCTTCAACTTTAAAGCTCAGGGGTTCTTCGGGTTTTGAATTATAGAAATCGATCACCATATGACCGGGGTCATCGTGAATTTCGGCTAATTGCAATTTATCGCGCCATATTTCCGCGACCACTCTCTGGCGATCATCTGGTGATGAATAAACAATGGATAATGGATTTTTCATTTTTCCTCAAGATTTATTCAATAAAATGAACAAATTCTCCATCGGGTTTAATACGAATTCCTATTCCATCAGGCCGTCGAATCTCGATGATTTTCCCGAATCGGCCAGCTTCACCTATAGTAGTGGTTCTATTAGGGTCCTTCAATATACTATCAACCAATTTTTTACCGGCTTCATTAAGGTCAGCTTGATCCCCATTGGGTTTTGGAATCGTACTGCCGGAACGTTTATCGCTATTATGTTTGGAAAGTGAACGGCCCGCTTTGGTTAATTTCTTACCCTTATCGACAGGATCAATGCGCTCCGCCATTTCCTCTATCTCGGCATCGGATGGGATTTTGGTATCGCCCGCTTCGCCGGATTTAATTTTTTCCGTACTCGAATTCCCGGACTCCGAGGAGGAATGGCTGCGATTGGCAACGGCGTTCGTGACGGCAGCCATCGCCGTCGTCGCAACGGCTGCCTTGGCCGCATTGGCGACAACGACCTGTTGGACGGAAATAGCGCCGCCACCCGAAGACCCTGCGCCGGCCAGGGCGGGGACCATCGTTGGCGCCGATGGGGTGGACGCGACAATCAGGCCTTCGGTCGCCTCAATGATCAGGGGAGCGCATTCCCACATAATCACTCCGAGGGCGATCGCTCCCACGACGATCGCGCAATTACGCAGGAGATGGCCTTCCTTCTTTTTCGGAGTCTCGGCGACGGGATTCGGTTCGTCCTTTGGCTTTGCGGGCTGACGGCCTCGTTGGAGCCCGTAGCCGACCATTCCGACGCCGACGGGCAAAGTCAGCCACCACCAAACCGAAGAGGGCCCCGTTGGCGACGCGGGCTGGTCCGATACGAGCGTCGGAATATCCGCCGCCTTCGGAGGCATTTTATATACCAACTTCACCGGAAGATTCGTTTCGTCGGCGACCGTGCCAGCGCTGGAACCCCGCGGGGCTTGCTGGCGCACGGCGGGAGAGCCGGGGTTGGCGTTATGCCGGCCCTCGCTGGAGTGCTTTAGCCACAGCGCATCCTTATTTTTCGGATCTTTTTTGAGGACGGCGTCTGCCGCGGCCGTGGCGGCGGCATAGTTCTTTTGGTCGAATTGCGTATAACCTTGCGCCGTCCTTAAGATCGAGTTCCCGGGATCTTCCTGCAAGGCCCGGTCCAACATCGCCCGGGCCGCGCCGGAATCGCCGAGTCTTGAAAGGATTTTTGCATGAAGCGCGATGTTGGCCGGCGACGGGGGCAATTGGCCACTTTTCGTCTCCAGATCCTTACGGAATTGGATTAGCCAATGACGATGGCCATCCAAAGAGACGCGACCCGCCGCGCGCGCTTGGAGCTCGCCGTTGAGGATTTTCTCAAGACGGCCGAGGTCGGTGGAGGGCAGGGATACCGCGGGCTGATCAACGGCTTGGCCGATTGCCGCGAAGAAGAGAAGGCCCGATAAGAGGAAATAATGACCCATCCCGTTGCTCAAACGAGTGTAGTCCTTGGTCTAATTTCTGTCAATGCGATTTGAAGACTGGCCAAGGCTGTATAATTTGAGCTGCTTCTGCATCGAACGCCCTAATGGGGTCCATGATGATTTGTCCAAAATGTCTTTGCGAATGCGAGAAAGATTCGAATTTTTGCGACCAATGCGGACATCTTTTTGACGCGGTAAATCCACCGTTCAAAAAACGTCTGCGCAAAATCCCTTATGAAGCATTCGCGGACTTTAAGCAGCGCGCATCCGCTTGGATTCTTGACGGATTTGTGCTCCTGGTCATGGCGGCAATTTGTGCAACGATTTTTAAAGACGAGGCCACTCCTCTGACGAGAGCCATGTTGCGGCATCAAATTTCCCGATTCGACATTTTAATTTCCCTGCTCTACTATCCGCTCATGGAAAGCTTCAGCTTACAGGGCACGCTCGGAAAACTCTCTTTTGGAATAAAAGTGACCGATCTGGCCAGGAATCGTATTTCTTTCGCCAGGGCGTCCGCGAGGCAATGCGGGCGATTCCTCACCGGCTGCACGCTTGGTATCGGCTACCTGATGACCTTATGGACCGAGAACAAGCAGACATTGCATGACAAGATTTCCGGATGTGTCGTCATAAAAGCGCCCGGCCTGACTTGACAAAACTGATTTATTATGATATTGTAGTAGCATGCTAAAACACGAAAATGACGCGGTCCAGCGGCGCGCGCTTTATGACGCGGTGCTAGCACTTAAAAGCACCACGGACGTCGCGGCCTTCTTCGCCGATCTGTGCACGCCCGCTGAGCTTGAGGCGCTGGTGGGGCGCTGGAAGGTCGCGCAGCTGCTCGATAAGGGCCTGCCGTATCGCGAGATCTCGGAGAAAACCGGAATTAGCACCGCGACCGTGACCCGCGTGGCGCGCTGCCTAACCTACGGCCGCGACGGCGGCTACCGACGTGTGCTCGATCGTCTTTCGGGAGAAACCCGTGGTCGTTAAAGAAAAGGACCGTTTGGCAATTGCCGTACAGAAATCCGGACGACTCAACGAAAAGTCGCTGGCGCTTCTGGCGCAGTGCGGATTGACCTTCGAATCGGTGAAGTCGAAGGAAAAATTGATTTTGCGCTGCTCCGATTTTCCCGTGGACCTGATGATGGTGCGCGATGACGATATTCCCGAATATGTGGCCAGCGGGATTTGCGAAATGGGCATCGTCGGTCAAAATGTCCTGGAGGAAAGACGTCGGGCGGATGTTCCCGGCGACATGGACGTTGAGGTTGTGCGCGAGCTTGGGTTTGGGCGCTGTCGGCTGTCCGTTGCGGTTCCGGACTCAGCACCTTATGCGGGGCCGGAATCCTTAGATGGCAAACGTATCGCGACGTCGTATCCGGGCCTGCTTTCCTCTTTTTTAAAAGACCAAGCTGTGCGCGCCGAGATTATCAAGCTCAACGGCGCGGTTGAGATCGCACCGTCACTGCACATCGCCGACGCCGTATGCGACTTGGTTTCGACCGGTTCCACCCTGCACTCCAACGGCCTGCGTGAAGTGCAGACGATATTCGAGAGCCAGGCCGTACTGATCGGCACCCGCAAATCGTTGCCGGTATCGGTGTCCGAAGGCCGGCGCAAACTCCTGATCCGCGTTGACGGCGTGCGCGCTGCGGCGCGCGCCAAATACATCATGATGAATGCCCCCCGCAGCGCATTGCCGGCCATCCAAAACATAATTCCGGGCATGGAAGAGCCGTCGATCATGCCGCTGGGAACTTCCGGCGAGCGCATCGCCATTCACGCGGTGTCGCGCGAGGACGTTTTCTGGGACACTATGGAAAAGCTGAAAGCCGTCGGCGCCAGCTCCATCCTGGTGCTGCCGATCGAAAAAATAATCGCATGAACATCGTCGACTGGAGTCGTCTGAACGAAACACAGCGTGCGTCCGTACTGGCGCGACCCGCCGTGGTCACTGATGATGAGCGACGGGGCAAAGTTTCGGCCATTTTAAAGGCCGTACGTGACCGCGGCGACGACGCCATTCGCGAATTTGCTAAACGCTTTGACGGCGCCGACCTGACTGAATTAACCCTGCCGATGTCGGATCTCGAGTCGGCGTGGAAGTCGATCTCCCCTGAAGAGCGCCAAGCCTTGAGCGCGTCGGCGGCACGCATCGAACTTTTTCATGAGGCCCAAGTCCCGACTACGGCGCGTGTTGAAACCGCGCCTGGGGTTTCTTGTGAACGACGCTGGATCGCCCTCGATGCCGTCGGCCTGTACGCCCCCGGTGGCACCGCGCCGCTGGTGTCTACGGTATTGATGCTGGGAATTCCGGCGCGGCTGGCAGGATGCTCTCGCCGGATCTTGGCAACCCCGGCCGGGAAGGACGGTCGCGTCGACCCTCGCTTGCTTGCGGCCGCAAAGCTCGCGGGCGTCACACAGGTTCTCCGTATTGGCGGCGCCCAGGCGATCGCGGCTCTGGCCTATGGAACCGCATCCGTACCCAAGGTCGACAAGATTTTCGGACCCGGAAATTCCTGGGTGGCCGAGGCCAAGCGCCAGGTGGCGCAAGATCCCGACGGAGCCGCCCAAGACTTGCCGGCGGGCCCGTCCGAAGTGTTGGTCATCGCCGACGAATCGGCGGACGCCACTTTCGTCGCCTCTGATCTTCTCGCTCAAGCCGAACATGGGGAAGATTCGCAGGTGCTCTTGGTTTCGCCCTCGCGAACGCTGCTAGAAATGACGTCCACTGAAATTGAACGTCAGCTCTCCGACTTGCCGCGGGCCAAAATTGCGCGCGCGGCCCTCTCTCACGCCCGATTGGTATTGACGAAGGATCTGGAAGAGGCCCTGCTCATTAGTGAACGTTACGCCCCGGAGCACCTGATCCTGCAAACTTGCGACGATGAATCGTTGGCAGAAAAGGTGCGTAGCGCCGGCGCCGTTTTCCTGGGACCATGGGCGCCGGAGGCCGTCGGCGACTACACGAGCGGCCCCAACCATGTTCTACCTACCGGCGGTGCGGCACGCGCCTTCGGTGGCCTGGGCCTAGAAAGCTTTATGCGGCCCGTGTCCTATCAGCGACTGACACGCTCGGGCCTAAAGGCCATCGCTTCCGACGTGGAGGTCTTAGCGCGAGTCGAAGGACTCGACGCGCATGGCCGTTCGGTGACCCGGAGGCACCCATGAGTGCGGCCGACCTGGCTCGGTCTCACTTGCGCGGCGTCGAGGCCTATAAATCCGCGCGTTCCCTCGCGTCTGAGGGCGCGGTCTTCTTGGACGCCAACGAATCTCCGCGAGTGCTCAGCACCGACGCGGCCTTGGCCGGAATGAACCGCTACCCCTCGCCCCAGCCTCCCGCGATCCTGGCCGAGGCCGCGCGTTATTATGGAGTCGCCGCTGAACGTATCGTCATCACTCGCGGCGCCGACGAAGGCATCGATCTACTTATTCGCGCATTCGTCGAGCCCGCCCGCGAGGAGATTTTAATCACTCCACCGACTTACGGCGTGTACGCGATCGCCGCCCGCCTGCAGGGAGCGCTGATCGCCGAGGCGCCGCTATTAGTCGAGCGTGATTTTGCGCTCGACGCGGCGCGCATCGTTTCGGCGGTGAAAACAGGCCCGATCAAACTCGTGTTCGTCTGTCGGCCGAACAATCCGACCGGCACCGACGTCCCGATCGAGCAGATCGAAGAGTTGGCCAAGGAGCTCTCCGAGCGTGCGCTCGTCGTCGTCGACGAAGCCTACTTGGAGTTTTCGCAGGCGGCGTCTGCCACCACACTCCTGGAGAAATATCCCAATATTGTCGTGTTGAAAACATTGTCGAAAGCCTGGGGATTAGCCGGCGCGCGCTGCGGATTTCTCATCGCCGACCCCGCAGTGGCGGCATTGATGCAAATCGTCCGCCCCCCTTATCCGATCAGCTCGGCGTCGGCGCGGCTCGTCGAGACCGTATTCAATGCAAAAGGCGAGAACGCAATGCGACGATCCATCGCCGACATCTTGTCGCATCGGACCCGCTTATCCGGCGCCCTGGCGCGCCTTTCCTGCGTAAGCGAGGTCCTGCCCAGCTCGGCGAATTTCATGATCGTAAAATTCAAGGATAAAGACGCGGTCCTTATGGCGTTACGCGCGCGCGGCATCATCGTCCGTGACCGCAGCACGGAGCCGGGCCTACCCGGAGCGCTGCGCATCACCGTCGGGACGGTCGAGGAAAACGACCGGTTGCTGGGTGTCTTGGAGAAGCTCAATGGCTGATAATTTGCAGCGCAAAATTTTATTTATAGACCGCGATGGTACCCTGATCGCGGAGCCTCCTGATCACCAGATCGACTCGGTGGAAAAATTCTCTCTACTACCCGGGGTCATACCCTCCTTGCTCGCGCTGCGCGACGCGGGCTGGCGATTGGTGATGGTTAGCAACCAAGACGGGCTGGGAACGAAGTCCTACCCTATGAAAAAGTGGGACATGATCCAAGACCTGCTGATGGGTGTGCTGGAGTCCCAGGGTCTGACCTTCGACGCAGTGCTGGTTTGCCCACACCGAGGTTCGGACGGCTGTGAGTGCCGCAAACCGCGTTTAGGGCTGGTGAAAGAATACCTGGCCGACCCGGGTTGGGATCGATCCCGTTCGGTCATGATCGGGGACCGCGACACCGACTTGGAGCTGGCGCGGAACATGGGCATTGGCGGCATCAAGGTGGGGTCGTGGCCGAAAATCGCGCAATCGCTCTTGAAGCTTCCCCGGGAGGCGAAGACGGAGAGGACAACCAAGGAAACGAGCATCAAGGTCGCGGTGGATCTCGATGGCGAAGGCGTGTCGAAAATCGATACAGGCATCGGGTTTTTCGACCACATGCTCGAGCAGTTGTCGAAACACGGCGGGTTCGATTTGGAACTGTCGGTGAAGGGCGATCTACACATCGACGAACACCACACCGTCGAAGATGTCGGATTGGCGCTGGGGTCGGCGATGAAAAAGGCCATCGGCGATAAAATGGGCATCGGACGCTACGGGTTCACCTTGCCGATGGATGAGACCTTGGCCTCGGCCGCGATAGACTTGAGTGGGCGCGCGCATTTTAAATTCACCGGACGCTTTTCCCGCGATGCCGTCGGCGGCCTGCCGACGGAAATGGTTATTCATTTTTTTCGCAGTCTGAGCGACGCGCTAGGCGCGACCCTGCACCTAAGCGTGAAGGGCGAGAATGCGCATCACATGGTCGAGGCCTGTTTTAAGGCTGTTGGCCGCGCTTTACGCCCCGCTCTGAAGGTCGGCGCGGGCGGTCTTCCGTCCACGAAGGGAATCCTTTGATCACCATCGTCGATACCGGAGGCGCCAACCTGGCGTCAATCGTTCATGCGCTCGCGCGCCTCGGCGCAACGGCGCAAGTCACGGGCGACCCGGCGCAGATATGGCGGGCACAGCGCGTGATCCTGCCGGGCGTGGGTGCGGCACCCGAAGCCGCGGCGCGTCTGGCCGCCGACCGCTTAGGCGAAACGGTAAAGGCATTGACGGTCCCCACGCTCGGAATTTGCCTGGGCATGCAGATGTTTTTCGAGCGCTCCGACGAAGGCCCGGCCGTGGGCTTAGGCCTGCTTCCCGGTACCGTCAGTAAAATGACGCCAGACGAACTCACAATTCCTCACATGGGCTGGAACGCGGTCGCGCGCACGACTGCGGACTGCGCCCTGCTCGGGGGCGTCCCCGATGAAACGCACTTTTATTTCGTACATTCTTACGCCGCTCCGATGGGGCCGTGGGTCGAGGCCGCCTGCGAGTATGGTGGCCCGGTTCCGGCGGTCGTGCGCAAAGACAATTTTCATGGGGCGCAGTTCCATCCGGAACGTTCTGGCGAGGCCGGCGCGCGAGTGCTGAGGAACTTTCTATCACTATGATCCTTTACCCTGCTCTCGACCTGCTCGACGGCAAGGCCGTGCGTTTGACCCGCGGCGACTACGAGACCGCGAAAGTCTATTCGGATAATCCCGCCGGGGTGCTCACTGGGTTCCGCGAAAAAGGTGCCGCTTATGCCCATCTCGTTGACCTCAACGGCGCGCGTGATCCCGCTTCGCGCCAGAAAGACCGGATAGAGCCGCTACTCAAGGCCGCCGGCCTCAAGGTACAAATCGGCGGCGGCGTGCGCGCTCGCCGCGACGCCGAGCAGCTGCTCGAGTGGGGTGCTGACCGCGTCGTCCTGGGTTCGGCTGCCGTCGCCGATCCGGCGTTGGTCGAAGAACTACTTGTAGCCCTGAGCCCGGATCGCATCACCCTCGCAGTCGACGTCCATATCGGCGCGGACGGTGCTGCGCGCGCAGCGATCAAGGGCTGGAGCGAGCGCACCGACGCTAAACTCGAGCCGTTAATCGCCCGCTACCGCGCCAAGGGCTTGTCGCGTGTCCTGTGTACCGACATCTCACGCGACGGCGCGGCCGCTGGGCCCAACCCAGGCATGTATCGCGCGCTTCACCAGATTTTTCCCGACCTGGAAATTCAGGCCTCTGGGGGGGTGCGCAACGTGGCGGACCTCGACGTTCTTAAAGAGGTGGGCGCCCATTCAGCGATCATCGGCCGCGCATTATATGAAGGCACTCTCGATTTGACCGCGGCGCTCAACGCATGCTGACCAAGCGTGTCATCGCCTGCCTCGACGTGAAGGATGGCGTCGTGGTCAAAGGCATCAAATTTCGCGGCCATGAGCCGATGGGAGACCCGGTGGAGCTGGCGCTGCGCTACCGCGACCAAGGAGTCGACGAGCTTGTGTTCTACGACATCGCCGCAAGCGCGGAAGGTCGACGCGTATCGCGCGAGTGGGTGTCGAAGACCGCCGCGGCGCTCGACATCCCTTTTTGCGTCGCCGGTGGAATCCGCTCGGTTGCCGACGCCCAGGAGCTTCTCAACGCCGGCGCGGACAAGATCTCGGTCAACTCCCCCGCCCTCGAACGCCCGGAGCTGATCACTGAACTCTCGCGCCGTTTCGGCGCCCAGTGTGTGGTCGTCGGCATCGACAGCCGGCGCGAGGACGGCGGCTACAACGTGTACCAGTACACCGGTCTCGCTGAGAAAACCCTCGCCACCAAACGCCGGATGCTCGAATGGGTCCGCGAAATTGCCGACCGCGGCGCCGGCGAAATCGTCCTCAATTGCATGGACTCGGACGGCGTCGGCGGCGGCTACGACATCGAACAGCTCTCGAAAGCCCGCGAGGTCTTAGGCATCCCGCTGGTCGCTTCGGGCGGGGCCAAGACGTCCCGACACTTCGTGTCGGTCTTTAAAGAAGCGCGCGTCGACGCGGCATTGGCCGCCGGCGCGTTTCACCGCGGCGAGCTGGAAATCGGCGCGCTGAAGCGCGAATTGCGATCTCAAGGAATCGAGGTAAGGCCATGACTCCGGATTGGAAAAAAATGGGCGGACTAATGCCGGCCATCGTGCAAAACGAACAAGACGGCGCCGTCCTCATGCTCGGCTACATGAACCAAGCGGCCCTGGCCAAAACGAGGAAAACCGGCAGGGTCACCTTCTACTCCCGCTCCAAAAAACGTCTCTGGACGAAAGGCGAGACCTCCGGCAATTTCCTCAAATTAACTTCAGTCTCTTTGGACTGCGACGGTGACGCCCTGCTGATCCGCGCCATCCCCGTGGGGCCCGCCTGCCATACCGGCGCAAAAACATGTTTCGACGTCCCCATCGATTTCTTAAAACAGCTTGAGGCAACCGTCGCGCAGCGCGTCGCCAAGCGGCCCAAAGGCTCTTATGTCGCGAGCCTTCTCAATGAGGGGCCCGATCGCGTCGCCCAGAAAGTCGGCGAGGAAGCCGTCGAGACCGTGATCGCGGCAAAAAACAGAGATCGCAACGAGTTTTTAGGCGAGGCCGCCGACCTGCTCTTTCACCTGATGGTGCTTCTGCAATCCCGCGGAGGGTCCCTCAGCGACGTCGCCGAGATCCTGAGGCGCCGAAATACCCCTTCCGCCGCGGCCGGAAAACAAGCGTCCCGACGACGATAAAAATCAAAACTAACTCGATGAGTCCGGCGCCCGGCCCCAACGCCCACCGCCACCTGTCGCCGAGCGGGATAAATTCCCGCACTCCGTTGTCTTCCCAATAGGGGTGGACGCATTCCAAAAGAAAGCTTGCGGCGTAGACCGCCAGATGAAATTTCAGTAGGACGAAAACCGCTTCCCGCGCCAACTGATCGCGTCGAAAATACAAAACGACCCCGCCCGAAACGATCGTCAATATCAACGAAACGGGATAAAAATCCCAGACGATAGCCGCCGGCATTCCATTAAAATTCATGATTTTGCGCTAATCCATCCCGCCTTTTTTACTTTTTGAATATGTTTGGGATTGCATTGGCTAACGTCTCCATCCGCGTCAATGTAGTCCGAGTGCCGCTTGTCATACTCAAAGGGAAAAGAGGCCACTTCTTTTGGGCGCGGGGGTTTAGAAAAATTGATTTTCTGTTCGATGATTACACCGATGCCGGGTTTATCGGACTTCTTTATATATGCCAGCCATCCTTCGCCTTTTTGCTTATACCCCACGCGAGCAACTTTCTTGCACTCCCATTTTGGGTCGGGCTTCAATTTATTTCGCCTCCTCGCGTTTGCGGTTCAATTCCACTGAGGGTACGTATAGCTTGATCCTAGCTTTCTTGGCGGAAGACATAATGGCATCCGTCATCTTCGGATCGGGGAAGGCGAAGTCTTCTAGGTCGGGATGAAGCCAGAATACCTGCTCGCCCTTTGGAAGCAGCCGGAAGCGCTTTTTCAGCTCTTTTGCGTTGGGAATCTGCTTTTCCTTAATATCGATGGACGTCTTAAGCCGATTGGTGCCTGGTAAGAGCGCAAAGGTCCACTTGCCGGCCGAGTTCTGTCCAGTCCCACCAATCGGAACCCAGTGCAATCCCACCAACACGGACCCACCTGGTTTGAGCGTTTTCTAGTTTAGCGCATCACCCTCATCGAGTCCATCTCATTTTTGACGTTTTGGCGTTCATCAAGCAGCTCCTTT